>DATERL010000145.1:0-4664 GCA_035271585.1 Prolixibacteraceae bacterium | reverse complement strand
AAATAATAATTTCAAGGCAGATAGAACTCCAATTCTTTGCTAAAAATAGTTGATCGGCCTTATTTACTTGATTTTCTATCAACCCCAGGGTTAAAACCCTGGGCAATTCATCCTGTTTTGAACTGAAATTCTACCCTTTTTTAGTGCGACTGAATAGTTACAAAAAAACAATACTCAATATATTTTTCAATTAATTTGAAACCATTAATCAACATTGGAATTAATATTTCTCCCACTCAATAAAGGTGCGAATCATTTCAAAATCGTCGGGCTGACGAACAATGCTATTGAGAAACTGCAAAGGGGCAATTTTTTGCTGTTTTACGCCTAAAACATCGCCGGGTAAGGCTTCTTTTTGGAAATTGATTTCGAAGTTTTTAATTCGATGTTCCATCAAAAAATTAAAATCATAAGTATTGATAATGCGATCAATGTAACTCACATTGTTGGTGTGCCTATTCATGTCAACTTCAGTGTATTGAACTGGTGTAACATTTAAAACATCACCTTGATCGGGGGCAAGTAATTTATCGGGGTTTTGAGCAAACAAACGTACATGGTTCAAAGGAAAATCGCGCATGTAATCGTCGGCACGCACAAGTCGTCGGGTTTCGGTATTCACCGTTACCCATGAGCTAATGGCTTTCACCAACTCATCCCCCTTGGCGTTAAGTACCTGAAAATGCCGAATGGCCATTAAGCCATCAAGCCCGTTGGACCACGTTCTGATGCTTATTTCATCGCGCCACTCGGGAAACTTGTTCACTTCAATTTTAAGGCGCGACAGTACCCAAAAAATGTTGGCTTGTTGCAATAACTCCCAACCCACCCCACATGCGATGGTATGGTTACCGGCAATATCCTGAAAGAAACTACACAACTTAGACAAAGTCAACCTTCGGTGCACATCAACATGATATGATTTTATTTGAAAAACTTCGGTATAAACCCTTGGTGCATCGTCGATAATTGAAATAGTGCTCATTTTATTAAGATTATTAGATGTTAGTATTGAGATAAACAATAACACTTTGATATTATGCATGTTAAGTCAATTGATATGGCTGTTTTAATTTATCAATAATCAAATGGTTATAAAAATATAACGAACCATTTTATATTTAACAACGACAAATTTAACAATGAAGTACAGAATAACATAAAAATTCATAATATTTGCATATTCTTATCGTTACATAACAAAACTAATAAATATGAAACTAAACCACTTCCTTCAGCGACTGCTTCTCGCCTTGTGCTGTTTAACAGTTATTTCAGCCCCTTCGTTTTCACAAACAACACGAGCCGAAAAGCGGGCAAATAGAGATATTTATGTACTCCCCTCGGCCGGTTTTACGATTTTCCATTTTGCCGATTTTGCCACTTCGCCCCTCTCCTACCTTGGGTCTGGAGTAAATATGGGCACTGGCTATTTATGGGAAAACAAAAAGTCGGAACACTTATTCGATGCCAGCCTGATGCTTGGCTTGGGTTTGGGCATGGCACCACTCAGCAATTATTTCAATACCAGCACTTCGTCGATGGTTGCAGGACTGTCGCTTTACGACCACCAACTATTTCAAATTTTAGAGGGTTCATTACCCGAATTTTTGAACTTAAAATTGGGTGGAGCCTTAACATCAACCTCCTATTTTAGATATAACGATCACCTTATGAATAATGGCTTGGGGCTTGAAAGCCTGCTCAACCTTATGCTGGCAGCCAAAATTAAGGCCGATGTTTCGCGTAAATCGGAACAAGTAATTGATTTGTATCTGTTCAAAATGAAGTTTAAGCCCGTAAAACGCGACCTCGCCTTTCAGTGCAATATTGGCCTACTGAACATGAACTACCGCCCCGGATACGCTTACACCATGGATTCGGAAGTTATCGGTAGCGAAACTAATCCAATTTCGTATTTACTTAATGGCCATCAATGGTCGGTAAACGGCTGGCGACTGAACACCCTACTTGAATACTCGCAATACCGCCCCAGCGGAAACGGATACAAAATTGCCTGCGTATGGGATGCTGCTTTTGCACCTGGCAAATTTGAACATTTTCAAATTGCAAGCCACAGCATTAAATTTACCTACATCATTAACCGAAAATAAAAAGCGACATGAATACTACAACCATAAATAAATTGATAAAAAAAGCAACAAAAGCCAACAACATAATGCGCTATATTGCTGTTGCCATACTACTTACCACACTAACAGGGTGCGAATTGTTTTTATTCGACCACACATCGCCCAGTAGCAATCCCAAAGAAAACTTCAACTACCTGTGGAACGAGGTTGATAAAAAATACAGCTATTTCGAGATGAAAGGAATTGACTGGAACCAAATAAAAACAAAATACGAGGTTCAATTACGAGACAGCATGAGCGATGAAGAACTATTCGACGTATTGGCCAATTTGTTGGCTGAACTGCGCGACGACCACTGCAACCTTATTTCGCCCTTTAATATTTCGAGGTACAACATTATGCTTAAAAAGCCCGATAACTTCAACGATCGCACCATTAACGAGTTTTATGTACCCAATGCCCGAATAACAGGTTCATTCCTACACAATTTTTTATTGGGACAAAATATTGCTTACATGCGTTACAGCAGCTTTTCGGATAATGTGAGTGATATTGACCTTGATCATATTTTAACACGTTACCAAAACACAAAAGGACTGGTTATTGACCTGCGCGAAAACGGCGGCGGCAGTATTTTTAACGTACCAATGATTTTGGAACGTTTCACCAAAGAAAAAACACAGGTGGGCTATACCAAAACCCGTAATGGCGAGGGACACAATGATTTTGGCCAACTCAACAACTTCTACTTGGGCACTTACAACAGTATAAAATTCGACAAACCTGTTGTAGTGTTGATTGACCGTGGCTCGTACAGTGCCACTACCATGTTTGCTGTGGCCTGCAAAGCGCTCAACAACATCACCCTTGTTGGCGACACTACGGGCGGTGGCGGCGGTTTACCCAACGGCGGACAATTACCCAACGGCTGGATCTACCGTTTTAGCATTAGCCAACTGCTGGATCTTAAAGAAAACAATTATGCCGAAAACGGCGTGCCACCCGATGTATATGCCCAATTTGATTGGACCAACCTCACCAAAGATGAAATATTGGAAAAAGCCATCGAAATAATCAACGGAAAAGAATAAAAAATTGATCGCTAACTCAATAAAAATCAAAACTAAACCCTAGCTAAACACTTTGAAAAATAGGAAAAATATGAATATATTTGAGAGTTGCCAGCAATACACAGAAAACGAATAGCATGAGAAAACCATTTAAATCTGATAGTATTCTATATTACCCAACGATTGAATTTCAATCTGAGACATGGGTTAAAGCAAGCCTGACTTTTTGGAATAAAATATATCGAATAGTTCCTCCCCATTATCGACCAAATGATTCTATTGAAATAGCAGAAGCTGTCGATGGGAAGTTTATAGAAAATATTGAATTATCAGATGCTGACTTAAAAGATACAGCTGAAAGCTTTACTAAATTCTGTGAAAAACTTCATTGGTATCCCGCAGGATTTGAAAGCTCTACTTATGAAGTACGATTACACAATGATAAAATTGACACAAGATTAAAACCATTTTTTAAAGAATTTTCTGGAAATTATGATAGAGAAGGATTCTATAAAATACCTGAAGAAATAGCCAATGGATACATGTTTTTTCTTTCACATAATATTAGTAGAAGGAGGAATATTAATATGCTATCGGACAATCCAGATATGTTTGCAGCAATGACATATTTTGAATCAGAAGGTAACTTCGATGAGCATTTTTTAAATTCTGAATCGGAGGAATTACATACCAATCTAATGATAGAGAATTTAATTCCCAAAGACATTCGTTCAATAAAAATGTCTACAATTCTCAAGATTAGCAATGACTTAGAAAAATCAAAAAATGAATTTAGAGATAGCATTGCTGGATTCGCTAAAGAGTTTAATCAAATAGAAGACTCATCATTTGCAATTAAAGAGATTGAAAAATTTAAAGAAAAATTGCAAAACAACAAGATAGCACGGGCTGAATATTTAAGGAGTTATTCTCAAAATTTAATACCAAGTCTTATATATGTTGGTTTGCCAGTATTTGCAACATCTTTGATTGGTTCAGTATTTACTGCTAAGGATGACATTTTTAATGTTGCTGAACTATTTAAAGGAGTTGCATTAGCAGGAGTGGCAACATTTTCAAATGCAGGAAAAGATATAGTAAAAAACTGGAATCCAAATTTCTCAAACTATTACCTTGATTTAAAAACACATTTAACATCTAATGAGAAATCAAACATTAAGGTTTGGAACATTTCTAAAAGACTTGATGAATATGTTAATGATTAAAAAAAGTACTGCTGGCAACAAGTCGCTATGTTTCATTGCGGTATTCGTTCGGATTGCGTGGGTTTTTATCTTTTCTGGAACCACATTGCGGCTCGACAGCGAAGCACTTTGAAATCCGCAACGCAAACATAGCGCAGCCGTTACCAGCTATTTAAAAAAAAACATAACTATAAATAATTGAAATAAATTAAAACCTATATTATGGAATTAAAAGATTTTATCTCGGAAACAATTAAACAGATAACAGATGGGATCCTTGAAGGAAATTTGTACGT
>DATERL010000144.1:0-8243 GCA_035271585.1 Prolixibacteraceae bacterium | reverse complement strand
CTAATATACTGTATTTTACATTCATTTTTCAAAATCAATTATACCAAATAAAAAATATTCGGCGCTAAATACTTGAAAAATTATATTTTTATAGATCTGGAAAATTTGGAATTTATTTTTAAAGTATTTTTTTATGGAAATTGCTAACCACGAGGTGAAGCGCAACTTTGATTTGCTACTTCGCTATGAGGCATTGTATGCCAATAAGACCGATGCATTAGGCGGCAAAGACAACAATGGCTGGTACACTTACTCAACACTTGACTACATCAATTTTACAAACAAAATCAGCTTAGGATTACTATCACTGGGCTTAAAAAAGGGCGATAAAGTAGCTACTGTTACCGTTAACCGTCCCGAATGGAACTTTTTTGATTTAGCCATTGCTCAAATCGGAGCGGTACATGTTCCCATTTATCCCACTATTAGTATCGAGGACTATGAATACATTCTTGAACATTGCGAAGCAAAATATGTGATAATTGGCGACCGAAAACTGTATGAAAAGATTGGTCCTCTTATTGACAAACTTGATACTTTAATCGATGTTTATTCTTTCGACATTATTAAGGATGTTAAGAACTGGAAAGAACTGGTTGATGCAGGTGACAAATATCCCCAAAAGGAAGAACTCGAAAACATAAAAGCATCGATTTCAGAAACCGACTTGGCTACAATTATTTATACCTCGGGGACCACAGGCATTCCCAAAGGAGTAATGCTTTCGCACCTCAACCTGGTTTCAAATTTTATACAACATTCAAAAAACCATAATTTGGGCGAGGAGTCACGGGCCATTAGTTTTTTACCCTTATGCCATGTATATGAGCGCAGTATGAACTACCATTTCCAGTATAAGGGAATAAGTATTTATTACGTGGGTAATTTAGGCCTCATTATGCCTGCTCTAAAAGAATTAAAACCACACATGTTCAACACAGTGCCCCGCTTGCTCGAAAGAATATACGACGGCATTATCAACAAAGGGAAAGAACTGAAAGGCATCAAAAAGACAATATTCTTTTGGGCTGTCAACTTGGGTGATCAGTTTGAATACAATAAAAAATTCAGTTGGTTTTTTATGCAAAAATGGAAGCTGGCCGATAAGCTTATTTATTCGAAATGGCGGGCAGTAATGGGCGGTAATGTTAAAATTATCGTTTCGGGAGGAGCAGCGCTCCAGCCTCGCATTGCACGGGTTCTGGGTATAGCAAATATTCAAACACTGGAGGGTTACGGCTTAACTGAAACTTCACCTGTTATTGCTGTGAGCAACGCTGCTCTAAACCAAATTAAAACAGGTACTGTTGGGCCATTTCTACCGGGTATTGATGTAAAAATTGCCGACGACGGCGAAATTATTTGCAAGGGACCCAATATTATGATAGGCTATTATAAAGAGCCTGAACTCACAAAAAATGTAATCGACGACGATGGTTATTTTCACACAGGGGATATTGGCACCCTGATAGATGGGAAATACTTAAAAATTACCGATCGAAAAAAAGAAATTTTCAAACTTTCGGGTGGGAAATACATTGCACCGCAAATGATAGAAAACAAACTTAAAGAGTCGTTTTTTATAGACCAAGTAATGGTTATTGGCGAAAATGAAAAATTTGCTTCAGCTATAATTGTTCCCAATTTTGCACACATAACCAATTGGCTCGAACAAAAGGGCGTAAAAACATTGGGCAAAGCCGAAATAATTAAAATGTCCGAAGTGAAAACCGCATTGCAAAACGAAGTCAATAAAGTAAATAAAATACTGGGGCAAGTTGAAGAGATAAAACGCTTTAGGCTAGTGGTTGACGAGTGGTCTCCCGAGACAGGCGAAATGTCGCCAACTTTAAAACTAAAACGTAACGTGTTGTCGCAACGGTATAGCCGCATTATCGATTCGATTTATGCCACTTCGAATGCTTCAGATACTAAAAGCGGTAAACGACTACGAATTCCCAAAATAAACCTAAGTCTTTCGGAGCTCATTAACAAACTTCGGAACAACAACATATTTTAAACAAAATGGCTGGTAACTTTTAAAAAGCACCAGCCATTAATGTTTTAAAAAACCCGACAAGATGCCGAGGTGAGTTGTTCTGTTGTTGCTGTTTGATTTGAAGGTAAAGCTGCGTAAAGGGGAACAACTTTGGGAGAAAAACACAGATTAGAACTTATTGAACAACTCAACTTTTGATTGAGGAAAACTTTTTATTTTATTACAAAATCATCCGAAAGTTGCACAATAATATTTTAATACTATTGAATAAAGTGTAAACGTCACCAACTATTTAGTGAAGGGTACCTTTTTGGCTGTAAAGCAAAAAATCCCACTCTTTTTAAGAGTGGGATTTTTATTTATTATTTAATTACCAATCGGTTTTTACATCATTCCTGGCATTCCGCCACCCATACCTCCTGGCATTGCACCTGAATTTTCTTCTTTAATATCGACCAATACACACTCGGTGGTCAAAAACATACCAGCAATTGAAGCTGCGTTTTCGAGTGCGACACGTGCAACTTTAGCAGGATCGATAACACCGGCTTCGAACAAGTTTTGGAATTCGTCGCGACGAGCATTATAACCAAAGTCGCCAGTACCTTCTTTCACTTTTTGAGCTATAACAGCTCCCTCTTTGCCGGCATTGACTACAATTTGACGTAATGGCTCTTCAATAGCACGCTTAATAATTTCGATACCGGTTGTTTCATCTTCGTTTTCACCTACAAGGCCTTCGAGTTCAGCAATAGCCCTGATGTATGCAACACCACCTCCAGGAACAATTCCTTCGGCCACAGCAGCGCGGGTAGCGTGTAAAGCATCGTCAACACGATCTTTTTTCTCTTTCATTTCAATTTCAGAAGCAGCACCAATGTATAGAACTGCCACTCCGCCTGCTAGTTTAGCCAAACGCTCTTGCAGTTTTTCCTTGTCGTAATCGGATGTGGTGGTTTCGATTTGCTTTTTGATTTGAGCAACTCTGGAATTGATTAAATCTTGTTCGCCTTTACCGGCTACAATGGTTGTATTTTCTTTGTTGATCGAAATTTTTTCGGCCTCACCCAACATTTCGAGGGTAACATTTTCGAGTTTCATTCCTTTTTCTTCAGTAACTACTACTCCACCGGTCAAAACAGCAACATCTTCGAGCATTTCTTTACGACGATCGCCAAATCCGGGTGCTTTTACAGCACATACTTTAATGGTGCCTTGTAATTTATTGACAACCAAACCACTTAATGCGGTGCCATCAACATCTTCGGCAATAATCATTAAGGGGCGACCCGATTTTGCTGTTTGTTCCAAAATTGGAAGGATATCCTGAATAGCGCTGATTTTTTTGTCATAGATCAACAACAGCGGATTCGAGAGGTTGGCTTCCATTTTATCGGTATCGGTAATAAAATAAGGAGAAATGAAACCACGGTCGAATTGCATTCCTTCAACTACTTCAACATAAGTATCGGTACCTTTTGATTCTTCGACAGTAATTACTCCTTCTTTATTTACTTTTTCCATGGCTTCGGCAATTAGCTTACCGATGGTTTCATCGCCATTAGACGAAACACGTGCAACTTGTTCAATTTTATTGTAGTCGTCACCAACATTTTGCGATTGATTTTTAATGCTTTCAACCACTTTAATTACCGCTTTATCGATACCACGTTTTAAATCCATTGGATTTGCACCAGCAGCAACGTTTTTCAATCCAACACTGATAATTGATTGTGCCAACACGGTAGCAGTTGTTGTTCCATCACCTGCATCGTCGCCGGTTTTCGAAGCCACTTCTTTGAGCAGTTGTGCACCCATGTTTTCAAAAGCATCAGCCAACTCTATTTCTTTAGCAACGGTTACACCATCTTTTGTAATTTGAGGTGCACCAAATTTCTTTTCAAGAATAACATTACGCCCCTTAGGACCGAGTGTTACTTTAACTGCATCAGCCAATTGGTCTACACCTTTTTTAAGCCTATCGCGTGCATCAATATTAAATTTAATGTCTTTAGCCATTTTCTTATGAATTTAATTTTTTAACAATTTGAATTAAACAATATACAATACATCCGATTGTGAAATCAACAGGTAATCGTTTCCATCGATATTAAGTTCGGTGCCGGAATATTTACCATAAAAAACAGTGTCTCCAACTTTTACTTCCATTGGTTCTTTGTCTTTAGCGCTTCCTACCAAAACAACTTTTCCTGTTTGTGGCTTTTCTTTAGCCGAATCGGGAATGATAATTCCACCTAATGTTTTTTCCTCGGCAGCAACTGGTTCAACCAGCACCTTGCCTGCAAGTATTCTACCTTTTAACTCTGACATGTTACTTATTTTTTAAGTTATTAATTCAATTTTACAGTGGTTTATCAATCAGAATTTGTGCCAAATCGAATTCCTGTCATTTTATAACGAAACAAAGACATTGCTGACAGTCAAATTTTGACTCTAAAATAATCAATTAGCTAATACAACTGATTATCAACCAAAACACATATAAAAACGCACTGACATGCTGACAGTAATTTTTAAGAATAAACGAAAAAAAAGGTGTCTCGCATTGAAACACCTTTCTATAAATTTTCAAAAACTTATTTTTACTCGTTTTCTTGTTCTGAATTACCACCAACTGACTCCATGTCGTCGATTGAAGTAGGGAACATTGCATTTTGTGTAGGGTCAACAGCAGTTTGAACTTGCTCCATAATCAAAGAGCTGGGACCAACTTTTTTGTCTCGCGGAACAACAGCACTCGCGAAAACACAAAGGAACAATAGCGCCCCGGCCAAACCCCAGGTAGCTTTTTCAAGAAAATCGGATGTACGGCGTACACCCATTATTTGGTTATTGCCTGAGAAATTTGAAGCTAAACCTCCACCTTTTGATTTTTGTACCAAAACGATCAGTACCAACAGAAGGCAAACAATAAATATTAGTACAATTGCAAGCGTATACATTTTATGATTCTTTAGATATTAGATTTTTTATTTTTTCGATTTGAGTTGCAAAGTAACTATTTTTTTCTGGAAATTTCAAAATTAATTTTTCGTAAGCTTTCAAGGCATCAACATAAAGCCCTTGACTAACATAAATGGTTGCTAATGTTTCGGTTATCAAGCTGTCATCCAATGCTGTTTTATCGGGGTTTAATGTGACTTTATTTTTAGCGAGCATGTTTTCACGTTGTATAATCGTCGGATTTTCGCTTATAAACTTGTCGATAAGGTCGGGAATTGTTTTTGTTCGATGCTGATTTTCCTTTTCGGGCAAATCGAGCAACTGAAACGCTGCATTTTGATTTAGGATATTTCGGCCAATATTTGGGGTCGATTGATTAAAGAAATTACTAAAAGCTTCTTTATCGTAGGGTAAAAGTTGAAACTTGGTTTCATCAATTTCCTTTTCGTTCAATAAAATATAAAGTTGAACCCTATCGGGAATAAAAATGGCATGCTGTTCGAGTTCAGCTTCAAATTTATAACTATTGATATTAATCAGATTGCGCAAATAGAGCATCCGGGCCGTTGCAAAGGCAGGATAATCGGCTATTATTTCCCTCAAACCCTCAAGGGTACTTTGATCGAGCAAAGCCGGTTGTTTCAAATAATATATAAATTGATCTTTGGTCAAAACGTTACCAATTAGCTACCGATTTATTAAATACGTCGTCGATAATCTGTTTTACAATTTGCTCCACCAACGTGTCTTCAACATCACTAATAATCATTTCACTATTAAAATCGGCATAGGCCGAAAATTCAGTTTCAAAATCACTATCGGGATCATTATTGTTGGTGAATTTCACTTTAATTTTTATAGTTAAGCGGTTTTGAGCAGCAATATCATCGCCCGTAACCGAAATAGGTTTTACATCGTAATCGCTTATCGAACCTTCAAACTCAAGGTCGCCCCCATCGTTGGTATAGCCCAGGCTGGTTTGACGGGTAAATTTATCGCGTAATTGCTCGGCAAAATAATCGCTTAAAGTGGGATTAACCAATCGTGCTCTGTTTGGAAAATCGTAAACAGTATAAGTTTTTACCATTGGCGATATCGAAGCCCCGGTAAAAGAATATTTAATGGTACATCCCACCAACATAGCAACAAAAACTACAGTCCAAAAAAGGAATTTGAAAAGTCGGTTCATTGTTCGTTTTTTAAATAATAACTTATTGTATTAACTTATATTGTACTCTTTTATTTTTCGGTACAAGGTACGTTCCGAAATTCCAAGTTCTTTTGCCGCTCCTTTTCGCTTTCCATTATGCTTTGCCAATGCCCTCTGGATCATTTCTTTTTCTTTTTTCTCGAGCGATAATGATTCCTCGACAAACTCTTCGGTATCTTCCACATTATGGATTTTATCGATGTTAACAGGATTAATAACCGATGGAGCCCTATACCCAACATCAGTTTGTATATTGTCAACATCTACAGCGACTTCATCGTCGTCATAAAGTTTACGAATAATACGTGCATTATCGGTATGAAATTGCTTATTATCGACATCGGAATGCATTAAGTCGAAAACCAGCTTTTTCAAATCAGTAACATCCTTTTTCATATCGAAGAGTACCTTATAAAGTATTTCCCTTTCGGATGAAAAAGTATTCTCGTCGGTTTTTTTATACAAAGCAGGCAACTGATGCTCATGAAAATGAGGTAAATAACCTCTCATTACGGCGCCACTTATACTTTTTTCCTTTTCGATAATTGATATTTGCTCGGTTATATTTTTAAGCTGACGCACATTACCAGGCCAAGGAAAAGTAGTAATCACATGTTGTGACTCATCATCGAGACGAAGAGCCGGCATACGATATCGCTCCGCAAAATCGTGAGCAAACTTTCTAAACAGCAAAAAAATATCATCTTTTCGTTCACGCAAAGGAGGTATTATAATAGGAACCGTATTGAGTCTATAAAACAAATCTTCTCTAAAACGGTGCTCGCTAATGGCCTTTATAACATCGATATTAGTGGCAGTAACAACCCTCACGTTTGTTTTCACCACATCGGACGATCCGACTTTAATAAACTCGCCAGCTTCGAGCACACGCAACAAACGCACCTGAGTCGAAAGGGGCAATTCGCCAACCTCATCCAGAAAAATAGTTCCTCCATCGGCCACTTCGAAATAACCTTTCCGATCGGACAATGCACCAGTAAACGAACCCTTAACGTGGCCGAAAAGTTCTGAATCGATGGTGCCCTCAGGAATAGCCCCGCAGTTAACCGCAATGTAACGCCCATGTTTACGCGACGAAAACTGATGAATAACTTGTGGAAAGATTTCTTTTCCCACACCACTTTCGCCAGTAATCAACACCGATAAATCGGTTGGTGCAACCTGAACCGCGACTTCAATTGCACGGTTTAATCCAGGAGCATTTCCAATTATTCCAAAACGTTGCTTTATACCTTGTAAATCGACCATATCAAATTTTTAGAAAGAATACTGCTATTTTTTCCGATTTAACTGACAAAGTTACAATTTAAAGCCGTTTTTCGAGTCTAAATTCAAAATTTTAACGCAGATTAAATCTCTTCGTTTTCATCCTGATCATCAGCATCCAAATCGGTGCCATCATCATCTTCATCCTGACTATCGCCATCAAATAAAGGCTCATCGTCTTCGTTATCTGACAAATACGAATCGTTTACGACTGGTTTTGTTGACTCACTTTTACGCTCAACAATTTTATCTTGCAGCTCTGCATCGTCATAAGGATATACTTCAGAAATTGTGCTGAGCTGAATTGAAGTGGCAACAAAAGGCACCAACATATACGAGAGTCCCTCTTCAAGCCGTTTCATGGCATGATTAATATCGTCGGCCATGATGAGCAAGTACTGGTTAACTTTTTTTTCTTTGCCCGCCTCTTCGTCGATAGTGATAAGGCTGATTTTGGCTTTATACCACCACTCGCCAGTTTCACCCGGAATTACTTCGGTAATGTTAGAACGCTTAATGTTTACAACCTGAAATTCGGCACTTGTAATTTCCTGCATTTTTTGAAAAATACGTGCTTCGGCATCAGTAAACGAAACGGCATCTAACAAGTAGTTATCGTTTACTTTGCGTTCGTAACCACCTTGATCTATTTTTAGGTATTTCACCCTACACTCGTACCATGTTTGCATATCAAAATTTTTTAATTGAAGGGGCAAAAATAAACGAATAAAACAGCAACCTTTACTTTTAAAAGAATGAATTATCAACAAAATTAAATTATAC
>DATERL010000143.1:0-12444 GCA_035271585.1 Prolixibacteraceae bacterium | reverse complement strand
CTTATCGCCACCTCGACAGTAAAACAATTATAGAAAACGGCCACGATGCCTGGGCACCGCTCGCCATTGCCGATGGTTACATGGTACTGCGCGATGCCGATCGCATGGTTTGTATTCGAATTGGAGAGTAAAATAAAAATTAAAGCTTATACTAAAAAAGAGAATAAGCTGAAATTGAAAACTATAATTATGCAAAAAGGAACTGCAATAAAACTATTTCAAAACCAAAGTTTATTTGTAGAATAGGAAAACATACCAGAAAAATAGTATTTTCCAGTAGTTGAAATAATTGAAATTTTAGCAAAAAAGGGGATGAAGTGTCCGGAAAAACCGGACAGTTGAAAATAGAAGAATTACAAACAAAAAGATAACACACGTTCATGAAATACATTAAATACTTTTTAATTTTTCTGGCCCTGCTCATCGTGGCGATAATCACGTTGAACTACACCAATAGCAAGCCCAAAAAGGCCAAACAAAATCCGTATGAATACAAGGTTGACGAGTTCAGACAGGTTGACCCTGCTTTGGTTCACTATGCCGAAAAACGCCAAATAAAAATAAAACTCGAAGGCAAAGCAGGAATCTGCACTTGGAACAAAAAAATATACCTGGCAGCCAACAGCAAGGTTTCACTTGTTAGTCCCGAAGGCAAACTCGAAAGCAGTTTTAGCGTGAATAACGATACCCGAGCCATTGCAGTAAACGAACATTTCATTGCAATTGCCAGCGAAAAAAACGTTGCTGTTTACAACCACCTTGGCGAGCAACTTTTCACCACACCAAGCGTGTCCGACAGTTCGGTGTTTACTTCGCTTGCGCTCTGGGATGGCGATATTGTGGTGGCCGATGCCGGTAAACGAAGAATTTTGATTTTCAAAAAAGATAAACTGACAAACGAAATTGAGGGCATATCGGGTATCAAAAACCTGCACGGATTTATCGTCCCCAGTGCCCGCTTCGACCTATCAATCGACCCCGAAAACGAGCTTTGGGTTGTTAACCCTGGCATGCACGCTTTACAACAATATACCCGCGAGGGTAACTTGGCCGGCACATGGGAAAAAGCTTCCTTGCAAATCGATGGTTTTTCGGGCTGCTGTAACCCGGCACAAATTACCACCTTAAGCGATGGACGAATTGTTACCAGCGAAAAAGGTATGCCACGCATCAAAATCTATTCAAGCTATGGCGAACTTATTTCGGTTGTAGCACCACCCTCGGTTTTCGGTAAAAATACCGAAGCGGCAGAAGTGGCAGCCATTGGCGAAATCATCGTGGCACTAGATACCGAACAAGAATTGATCAGGATATTTGAAAAAATTGTACCTGAACCATAGTTTAAACCGATAATTAAATGAAGAGAAAAGAATTCATCAATTATTTTGCCCGGTACGGAATTGTTGGCGCGATAGTTTTCCTTACAGGATTTCTTCTCCTAAAAAGAGAAGTGAAGGTAAGCGGAAGAAGCTGTTCGGAAATGAAAATGTGCAAAAGCTGCAAGAAATACCAAACTTGTGCCTTGCCCGAAAAAAAGTAAAGAATGGAGAACAAAAGTGTAAACCGACGTGATTTTTTTCGCGATACCATGCGACTTACTGCGGCAGTTGCCTTAGGCGGACTGGCGGGTTTAGCTTTAAAAAACACAAAGGACGAAAAAACTGTTTGGCAAATTGACCCTTTCGAGTGTACCCAATGCGGGCGTTGTGCCACCAACTGCGTGTTGCCCATTTCGGCAGTGAAGTGCGTACACGCCTACGATTTATGCGGATACTGCGACTTGTGTGGCGGCTATTTCAAACCTGGGGTAATCGATCTGCATACAGGTGCCGAAAACCACCTTTGCCCCACCGCAGCCATCGAACGCAAGTTTATCGAAGAACCTTATTTCGAATACAAAATAAATGAAGAGCTGTGCATTGGCTGTGGAAAATGTGTGGCCGGATGCACTTCGTTTGGAAACGGATCGCTCCACCTGCAAGTACGCCACGACGTATGTGTTGATTGCAACGATTGCGCCATTGCAAGAACTTGCCCATCGGATGCTTTCCGCAGGGTACCGGCCAGTAGCCCCTACCTAATTAAAGGTGATTTTACGAACGCCACGCTTTCGAAATGGCAAAACCCGGGTTAAAACAGGCTAAAAAACAGATCAACAAGCACAACAATATAAACATGACAACAATAAAAACCATATATCATCACATAAAAAAAACAGGAACAAAAATCGTCCTGCTTTTCGTGTTATTGCTTTTTCTGTTGCCTTCGTATGCACAAGTACAACGCTTTCCCAAACCCGAATTTGAAAGCGGCTACACCCAACCCTCAACCACCAGCCCCGAAACCCGATCAACAGCTCTCGAGTTTATCGACGTGGGCGTATTGATTCTGGTCATGTCGATGGCAGCATGGTTTGCCATTCGAAAACGATCGCGGAAAGGCATACTGTGGTTGAGTATTTTTTCATTGGTTTACTTTGGATTTTACCGCGAAGGTTGTGTTTGTTCGGTAGGTTCAATCCAAAACATGGCACTCACACTGTTCGATCCGGTCTACGCCATTTCAATACCCATTCTGCTATTTTTCTTATTGCCCCTGCTGTTTTCGCTTTTCTTTGGAAGGGTTTTTTGTGCGGCCGCCTGTCCCTTGGGTGTTATTCAGGATTTGGTCATCATCAAACCCATAAAAATTCCGGCATGGCTGAACAAATCACTGAGCTTTATTCCCTATATCTACCTTGGCTTGGCCGTTTTATTGGCAGCCACAGGTTCCGATTTCATCATTTGCCGTTACGATCCTTTTGTAGGAATTTTTAGGTTGGGAGCCGAATTCAGCATGATTGTGCTGGGCATTGCGTTTTTGTTGATGGGTTTATTTGTTGCACGCCCTTATTGCCGTTATTTGTGTCCTTATGGTGTGTTACTTGGTTGGATGTCGAAGTTTTCGAAACACCACTTAAGCATTACACCCAACGAATGCATTCAGTGTAAATTATGCGACCACTCGTGCCCTTTCAATGTAATTGACGAACCAACAGAACAGCTAAAGCCCGAAGAAAAACAACTCAACAAAAGGCGTTTTACCTTATTTGCTTTTCTCGTTCCGGTTTGGATAATTGCAGGAGGTTTTATCCTTTCGTTGGCGCACCCTTTCATTTCGAAAGCCCACCCCGATGTATATATGGCCGAGCTGCTGATCAGCCATCCCGAAATTAAAAACG
Organism: Prolixibacteraceae bacterium; assembly: GCA_035271585.1. Taxonomy (GTDB): domain Bacteria; phylum Bacteroidota; class Bacteroidia; order Bacteroidales; family Prolixibacteraceae; genus Roseimarinus. Next base: position 9,224 of record DATERL010000143.1, on the reverse strand, counting down.
ACCCCGACAACCTCGATGTGCAAACCTTTTTGGCATCGGGTAAAAGCATGGAGCAGTTAGTTGATGAAGCAAAAGTGATTAGAATAAAATACCATACCGGCACTTGGATTTTAGGTGGTTTTTTGGGTCTGGCCCTTGGATTAATGCTCATGAACCAGTATGTAATCCGTCGCCGTAACGATTATGCCCCCAACAAAGTTGCGTGTTACAGTTGTGGGCGATGCATGGATTATTGCCCTGTGAAGAAAAAGTAAAGCATCATTATAATTAGGCTAAGCTACTGGCCATAAGCTATCAGTTATTAGCCATTAAAAAACAAAATATGAACAGCAACGAAGATCAAAATATGAAAAAGGAAACCAAGCGAGAGTGGGAAGCCATACTTTTGCCCACCATTCTTATTGCTGCATTTTTCACCTTGCTGATTGGGCTTATTTTGCTTTTCAATTACATTCAGCTAAAGGGCAACGACCCCATCGATAACCAAACCATGAGCGCCTTAATTGAGCGCCTTTCGTCCGATCCCAACAACGAACAACTTAGAACCGAAATCCGCGCATTCGACCTCATGGCGCGAAAAGCCTATTTTACAGGAAAGTGGCAAATCGAAACAGGAGGCTTGTTGCTAGTTATTGGTGCCATCGTTTTAATTGTTGCTTTACGTTCGTATTTCAAAACCATTTCGCTTATTAAGAGTCCCGATCAATCCATAATAAAACAACAAACTGCCCGCTGGCTCACCTCCCGCTGGTTATTAGCTTTGGGTGGCGTTTTTATTGTGCTTGCCATTATGGCATCGATATTAAGCATCGACCATATTGGAAACTACAAACCTGCAATTGAATTAACAGAACAACAAAGACAAACAAATGTCGAAGTGGTTGAGCTTTCGCTTAACGATGAAACACTTGCCCTACCTGCCAATGAAAATGACACTCAAGAAACAGTAACTGAAACGATAATAGAAAAAGCGGAGAATAATGAAAATTTAGCGTCAACATCAACAAGCGAGCAAAAAGAAACAACAACTGAGAAACCAACAACAATAAAAACAAGCTATCCATCGCTTGCCGACCTTCAAAAACAATACAACACTTTCCGCGGTACCTTAGGTCATGGGATTTCGAAAGCAAAAAATACCCCGGTGAAATGGAATATCGAAAGCGGTGAAAATATTGTGTGGAAAACAAAGGTTCCGCTTAAAGGTTACAGTTCGCCGGTAATATGGGGCAACAAGCTTTTTATTACCGGTGCCAACAACAGCGAGCGTTGGGTTTACTGTTACAACACAAATAAAGGTGAAATGCTTTGGCAACAACAGGCCATCAATATTCCCGAATCGCCCTCCACAGCACCCAAAACCACAGATGATACCGGACTGGCCGCACCCTCGGTAGTTACCGACGGGAACCACGTGGTTGCTATATTTGGCACCGGCGACATCATTGCTTTCGACATGGAAGGCAAACGCCTTTGGGCTAAAAACATAGGCGTTCCCGACAATCACTACGGACACTCATCGTCGTTAATTAGCTGGAAAGAAAAGGTTTTTGTTCAATTCGACACCAACAAGGGAGGCCGATTATTGACACTAAATATTCAAACTGGCGATGTAATTTGGGATGTAAGCCGAACGAATAAAATTTCATGGTCATCGCCCATTTTAGCTGAAGTGGATGGCACAATGCAAATTATCACCTCATCGACACCAAGCGTTGCCGGCCACGATGCCCAAACGGGCAAAGAGCTTTGGAGAATTGATTGTTTGAGCGGCGAAGTTGGTCCATCGCCCGGATTTGGCAACGGGCTTGTTTTTGCGACCAACGAGTATGCCACCCTGGCCGCCATCGACCCGTCGAAAGGCACAATTGTTTGGCAAGACAACTACTACCTTCCCGAAGTATCAAGCCCAGTAGTGGCCGATGGAATGGTGTTTATTGCCACTACTTACGGCGTATTTGCCGCTTTCGATGCCCACACCGGCAATATGTACTGGGAAGCCGAATTTAAAGAGGGATTCTACTCGTCGCCCATAGTGGTCGATGCAAAAATATACGCTGCCGACATTAGTGGAAACATGCACATTATGAAAGTTGACCGCGAATATAAATTGATTGGGAGCAATGCCATGGGAGGAAAAGTTACCACGACACCAGCTTTTACCGACGGACGGATGTATCTTAGGGCAAACGATTACTTGTATTGTATAGGAAAATAAATGATGAAAAAGGATAATCGAGAACAAGAGGGCAAGACTAAAACTGAGGCCAAAGGGCTTCTAACAAAAGAATTAGATAATAACACAAAAGAAATTATCGACAAAATAATTGCCGACAAAGGAACAGCAAAAAATGCGCTGATTCCCATTCTGCAAGCCATTCAAAATGAATTCAATTACCTGCCCGAGCATATACTACGCTACGTGTGCGAAAAAACCGATATTACACCAGCCCAACTGACTGGAGTTGCCGGTTTTTACCACCAATTCCGCATGGAACCCGCAGGCGAACACATCATTAAAGTGTGCGTGGGCACAGCTTGCCACGTAAAAGGTGCCGGTAGAGTACACGATGCATTTAAACGCGAACTAAAAATTGAAGCGGGTAAAAGCACCGATAAAAGTGGACAATACACGCTATCGGAAGTAAGCTGTTTAGGCTGTTGCACTTTGGCTCCCGTGGTGCAAATCGATAACGTGACTTACGGCCATGTGCAGCCCGACCAAATTAACCAGGTACTCAACGATTTCGAAATACAAAGCAAGCGCAAAAGTAAAAGTTTATTCCGCAAACCAACAGGTGAAGAAATCAAAGGTGAAATACGAATTGGGCTGGGCTCTTGTTGCATAGCCAGCGGAAGTGGCGAAATACAAAAGGCTGTTGAAGAAGCCCTTGCCGGTCGCGACATTAACCTGAAAATCAAATCGGTAGGATGCGTAGGCATGTGTCATCAAGTTCCCTTGGTTGAAGTGGTTCCGCTATCGAAAGATCCCATTCTGTATTCCAAAGTTAAAGCCGAAGATGTGGCGGGTATTATCGATACCCATTTCAAACCACAAAGCTTTTTAAAAAGGATGGAAATAAAAGCGGGAAAACTGATCGACACCCTTCAGAACGATGACCACTGGGAAGGTGTTCAACGTTACGAACTCGACGTGCGCGACAAGCCCGTTTCACAATTCCTGGGCAAGCAAATACCCATAGCCACCGAAAACCGAGGCGAAGTGAATCCGCTCGACATTGACAACTACATGAACACTGGTGGTTTTAGCGGCTACCATAAGGCCCGCGAAAAAAACGCCGAAGAAGTAATTGACCAAATATTGAAAAGCGGTCTAAAAGGGCGTGGGGGCGGCGGTTTCCCCACCGGTATAAAATGGGCGGCGGTAAATAAGCAGAACTCCGAAACGAAATACCTAATTTGCAATGGCGACGAAGGTGACCCCGGTGCTTTTATGGATCGCATGTTGCTCGAATCGTACCCCTTCCGCGTTATCGAAGGAATGATGATTGGTGCTTATGCCGTAGGAGCAAGTCATTGCTATTTCTATATCAGGGCCGAATACCCACTGGCCGTAAAACGAATAAGAGAAGCACTAAAAATTTGCACCGAAAGAAATTTAATTGGCAAAACATCGCCCTTAAATGTTGAAATGGAGATTTACGAAGGTGCAGGAGCTTTCGTGTGCGGCGAAGAAACCGCCCTCTTAAAATCCATTGAAGGACAACGCGGTTTTCCGAAAGCACGTCCGCCATTTCCAGCTCAAAAAGGACTTTGGGGGCAACCAACCCTAGTAAACAATACCGAAACCTGGGCAATGGTTCCCTTTATTTTACGTAATGGCGACGAACGATTTTCAAAAATTGGCAGCGAAAACAGCAAAGGCACCAAAGTATTTTCATTGACCGGAAAAATTGCTCGGGGTGGGCTAATTGAAGTTCCCATGGGCATTAGCATACGCGAAATTATTGAAGTAATTGGCGGTGGCGTGGCCGATGGCAAACAGCTTAAAGCCGTGCAGGTTGGTGGCCCCTCGGGTGGCTGCATTCCCCACTGGCTGGCCGATACCCCAATCGATTTTGCTTCGCTTTCGAAACTGGGCGCCATGATGGGCTCCGGCGGGCTGGTGGTACTCGACGAAAGCGATTGCATGGTTGATATTGCACGTTATTTTCTGTCGTTCACCCAAGCCGAATCGTGCGGAAAATGCACTTTCTGCCGCATTGGCACCAAGCGCATGCTCGATATTATGGAGAAAATTACCGAGGGAAAAGGCAAACCAGAAGACCTGAACGAACTGGAAAAAATTGCTGAATGGACCGCAAAGGGCAGCCTTTGCAACCTAGGCAAAACTGCGCCCAACCCCATTCTTTCTACCTTGCGTTATTTCCGCAACGAATACGAAGCACACATCAACGGCGTTTGCCCCACTGGAAAATGCAAATCCATGATCAAATATACGGTGAACGATCTTTGCATTGGCTGCACGCTTTGTTCGCAAAAGTGCCCTGTCGATGCCATACCATTTACACCCCACCAAAAACACGAGATCAATCAAGAACTGTGCATAAAATGCGACAGTTGCGTACAAGTATGCCCCTACGGCGCTATTGATGTGAAGTAGAAAAACTGAAATGAAAAGACAGTCCTCGCAAATTAATAAGGTCAAAACAAGCTCCTGGGTAAATAATATTCCGAAGGAATTAAATATTAATCACCACGGTTGAAATCCGTGGTATAGATTACGACCTTTTTACTATTCGAAGTATCCCATCGTTTTGTGCACCTGTAAAATGTGTCTATAGTAACAAAATTTGTGGTTCCTGCTTTTCAAATTGCATAAAAAACAATGCGGGATAACCACTTAAAATTAAGCAATTACCCCGCTATTATTTAGTTTCGTGTACTTTATTTAGATTAGCTTAAAATCTCTTCTAAAGTAATATAATCACCAACTCTACCTGTCATTTTTTCCATATCCGTTTGAACAGGCAATGTCTTTTTACCTGGTCTCCAACCAGCTGGACATACTTCTCCAGTTTTGCTGGCATGTTGCCAAGCTTCGATTTGTCTCAAAAACTCATTTACATTTCTACCAACCGAATCGGCTTGAACTTCCTGTGCAACGCAAATTCCATCAGGGTTAAATAAAAAACGACCTCTAAGGGCAACACCTTCTTCTTCAATCAACACACCAAAACTGCGGCTAACCTCTAATGTTGTGTCAGCTCCCAATGTTAATTTCAAACCTTTAAGAATAGGCTCTGTTTCAACAAATCTTTTATGAGAAAATTTCGAGTCAACAGAGACTGGCAAAAGTTCTACACCTAATTTTTGAAATTCATCATAATGTGCATTCATTGCAGCAATTTCTGTTGGACACACAAAAGTAAAGTCGGCAGGATAAAAACAAACTACTGTCCATTTACCTTTATAATCTTTGCTCGAAACTGTTGTGTAATGACCTGTTTTAGCATCATATGCTTCCATCTCAAATTCAGGCATTTCTTGTCTTACCATTGTTGCACTCATAGCTTTTTTCTCCATTTTTTGATTTTCAACTAAACTTTCTTGATTCTTTTTCTTTTTAAGTGGTTTCACACCGTTTACACATGCCATATTTTTATTTTTTTATGGTTATTAATCATGAAGCTTATTTTTGTGAATAATAAAATTCCCATTAATACTTACTCTTATATCTTCAATATTGAAATTGTTAATCTGGTTTTCTTTAAAAAATTCTTGTAATAAATTGTCAAGATTTTCGTTTTTATAATCTTCAATATAGTCACATTCGATACAATACAGGTGATGATGATTTTCCAAGACCCCATCATATCTCATGATGCCTTTATCTGTTTTAACCCTCGTAATAATATTGTTTTCTACAAGTGTATCTAAAACATTGTACACAGTACCAATTCCAATATTTGGATCATTTTTTCTAATGAATTCAACAATATTTTCGGCAGTAGGATGATTGTTAAGTTTATAAATAGTTTCCAAAACACGCATTCGCTGTGGAGTGACTTTTAGTCCTTTGGAAGCTATTAAATCTCGTATTTCTATTTTTTTGCTCACTTAAATAAAACCTAATTAAGAATAATTCATATTTGATTGCAATTCAAAATTAGGATTATTTATTCAAAAAAACAAATGTTTTATTTCTTATTGAAGGTATTCGAGAAAAGAAGAATGCTATTTGGTTACATTATTGCTAAGGGCCGAGAATAGAAGGGAATGATGAAAAACAATTAGAAATATAACATTTAGATAATGGGAGGTAGAGTTTGTAAACGAAGCCTAAAGAACTGTAATTAAAAAACAGAAAAAAGCTGGCTACTTTGCTATAAATACCAAAGCACACAACATATTGAAATAAAAATATTTAATTTTATTAGCCCGAATAATTCAGCTTAGAAATAGCGTGGTGACAATATACGCTGTCCCCTAAACGAGAAATCGTAACTCAGGAAAATCTCGTGGGAGCCACTGTTGTATTTCCTCAACCTAGAGTTGTTCAAATCGTACGAATAGCCAATTTGGAAGCGCTCGTCAACCTGAAAACGGCCATGAATAGCAATTGCATCGCCAAAACGATAAGCCAAACCAAACCACAAACGTTCGTACAAAATAACCGTTGCCGTTAATTCAACCGACGGAGGCGCACCTTCAACCAAACGGCTCATCATGCTGGCTTTAACCTTCCAAACCGGATCGTCGATGGTGTACACATAACCCATGGTAAAATAATAGTGGCGTTCCTCACGTCCAAGTACTACATTGGTGTTTTCGGAATCGCTTATGCTATTTCGTATTAATTTGGGAACCGATAAACCGGCATAAAATTTAGGTGTAAAATAGAAAGCACCAACGCCAAAATTGGGCAAAAATTTCTTTCTATATGGATTATTGGCAATGTGCGGATCAGGCTCATTCATGTACAAATTAAAAAGATCGATATCGATATAATTAAATCCGGTTTTTAAACCCAGCGCAAGATTTCGCCTTTTCGCAAATCTGAAAAATTTAGCATAATCGATATAAAGACCCGTTTGATGTAAGGGCCCAAGTTGGTCGTCAACTAAAGTTAGACCCAGCCCCAGATCGTATTTTTCGATGGGCGTACTGGCCGAGAGGGAGGTAGTCATTGGGCTCCAATCGAATCCAAGCCATTGCTTACGGAAAATCCCATTCAGGTTTACATTACCACTACTACCCGAATAGGCGGGGTTTATTATACCGGGGTTGTTCATATATTGGGTAAACATGGGATCTTGCTGAGCATTAGACACAAGAGTGCCCAGCATCAGCAAAACAACAAAACAATATTTGAACAACTTTCCTGTCATAATTATCTATCGTTCGAGGAATAAACCTCCCTTTTTAATTCTGTTATTGGCATACTTCAACACATAATAATAGACACCAACGGGCAAAGGCTTATTCCCCATTGTATATCGCGAGTTAGAGGTGCCATCCCAACTATTATCATAATTAGACTTTTCGTATACTTTATTACCCCAGCGGTTAAATACCACAAAATGATTATTGCTATAACGGTCGAGGTTATTAATAATGTAGCGATCGTTGTAACCATCGCTATTGGGTGTAAAAACCTCGGGCGCCATAATAATATCTTCAACTGTGATAGTAACCAAGGCCGTATCGCAAACGTTGTAGTAATCGCAAACCACATATATCAGTGAATCGCGCCCCATAAAATCGAAATCAGGTTGATAATTTACCCCATTAGACGACTGATCAAAATAGGCATAACCTTTTTCCGGATTAACAATAATGTGTAGCGTTGCGGGGATCATAGTGATCGAGTCGTTTTTCAACACCTCAATAAAAATAGGAATATCGATTCCGGTAGCTACATGATCGTCGACTGCTGCCGAACGCCAGTTTTCGAGGTAGTCGGGAATCCCGTTATGGTTCATGTCTCCATGTTCGTTAATGGTCAAAATTCCATCACCATCATCATCGGGATCCAAAAAGTTTGGAATTCCATCCATATCGGTATCGGTATCGCAAAGATTACCGCTGCCAACAACATCTTCATCAATATCGAAAATACCATCACCATCGCTGTCGAGATGTGGGTTAATTTCAACATTAATATAAACCGTTGCTATGTTTGACCTGACGCCCAAAGTGTTTGAAACTAGATAAGTAAATGAATCGAGACCAAAGAAACACAGGTTCGGAATGTACTCGATACTACCGTTTTTTTCGTCCATAGTAAGTGTACCATTTTCAGGGTAACTTATTAATTGAATAGTGCTATAATCAATGGTTCCAAACGAAGTATAGTCGTTGTATAACAAGTCGAGCAAAGTGGCTACACCATGCCAAAGGGTAATGGTATCGTTTACGGCAACAACAACATTTGCACTACAATTGGGAGCATCGAGTCTGATTTTAATGGGTGTTGAACCGGGTATTTCGATAAAAGATGCCTGCAAATCGATGCTTCCCCACATTTCGCTATACTCTCCTCCCGACTTGCTGGGGTCAACAGGCCAGTGGATTGATCCCGATAAGTCAGCATTAGCAAGTTCCTGTATCAGGCTGCCTTCGGTATTATATATTTTTAGGTTGATATTTTTAATGTCGAAGCCCTCCGAAGTGGTATTCCACCTTAGCCAAGGCTCATCGTTTTGACAAAAAGTAGAAACTTGGAAATTGGCAGGTGGTTCAACCCTAAAGGGCCATGCTTTTTTATTGATACAACCATTCTCGCCCATAATGCTTACCATAAGGTAAAAATCTCCTTCGGCTAACCATAGAACAACAATCTCGTTATCGAACCCATTATCTTTTGATTTTATTATCGCCTGATCACTGGTAGCCAGCGTCTTAAATTGAGTATCGGTATATACATTCCAAATCACTTCAATAGCATTTGGAGGGCGGCTCACCTTGTATTCTCGCTCATCGCCAACAACAACCTTGTGACGACCCTGACCTGCGGCAAAAGCGACAGGTAAAGCTAGAATGAAAAAAATGATCACAATTCTATGTGAGAAATTATTCAGCATAAAGAGCCACAAGATCAAGAATGAAAAACAAATCAGCTACTCAATCAATAGCTGAAATAAAAAAGAACCAATTAATAAAAAATGACCTCAAAACTCTGCTCCCGAAATTTATCGGGAGCAAGAGAAATGAAGTTGCTTAACTCAAAACTGCTTAATGAGGAAATTTCTCTATATCCC
>DATERL010000142.1:0-81848 GCA_035271585.1 Prolixibacteraceae bacterium | reverse complement strand
GCTTGAGGTTATGGAATCACGTGCCCGTGAGAAATTCTTTTTTTCGATTCGGTTTAAAACCTTGAACCAACATGTTGATATGTTGCATTTTGCTCTTAGAAACGGTTTTCAGGTTATGGGATTTGAATTCCAGGATAATTTAAGTCTTTCGAAAATTGAATTGATTAAATATTTATAATTGAATGTGCGTTGAATAACATTTTCTGACATAAAATGATCACTTATGGCGATTGATTATTACGATAAAATTAAATGTGGAAATTGCGGAAGCGAATTCTCAAAAGATGATTTACAGCGTTCATGTTCTAATTGTTTCGCTTGTACATCGTGCGAAATATATATATGTTACCATTGTAAACATGAAATTGTAGTAAAACCTATACAAAAAATGAAAAGCACGAAACCTAATTCCGATGTTTCGGTTTAGCTCATTTCTTTTGTTTTAGGGATATTGTTCGGAATGGTAAAATGAAATGATGAACCATTGCCTTGTTTGCTTTTTACCCATATTTCGCCGCTGTGATATTTTATAAATTCACTGCATATTACCAGTCCTAATCCCGTGCCTTTCTCATTGTTGGTGCCTGCCGTTTTTAGCTTGGAATCAATTCTGAAAATTTTCGAAATCTCTTTTTTGTTAATTCCTACGCCATTATCGCTTATCGTTGCTTCGAATTGGAGTGGGCTTATGCAGGCCGAAATATCGATTTTACCACCTTTGGGTGTGAACTTAATTCCATTGTTGATTAGATTTCTGAAAATGGTTTCGAGCATGGCTTGGTCGGCTGTTATTTGTAAGCCTTCGGCTATGTTCTTTTCAATGGTAATATTTTTTTCGCTAGCATTCGGTAGCAATAGGGCAAGTACGTTGTTTACCGTTTGGTTAATATCAACAAATGTTGGGTTGAATTTGATGTTGTTGGTTTGGGTACGACTCCATTCTAACAGGTTTTCGAGCAAGCTGTTTAATGCCACACTCGAGTTGTATATCGAATGGGCATAATCCTTTATCTCGTTGTTATTTAAATTATTGAACTGACTCGATAATAAATTGGAATATCCCATAATGTTGTGAAAGGGATTTTTTAAATCGTGGGCAAGTACCGAGAAAAATCGACTTTTTGAATTGTTCGATAAAATGAGTTGATGCCTCGATCGCTGAAGTTGATCGTTGATACATTCGATATCGTCGTTCATTTTTTTCAACTGAATATTTTGTTGGGCTATTTGATTGTTCTTTTTCAACAAGGTAATGTTGGCTTTGTATTTTTGTTTGTAAAAAATATAAACGATGTAAACTAATATCACCAGAAAAATAATAATGGTTGAGGCTGCTTGTATCTGTTTTATTTTCACTTTAATCCTTGATTCGTAAAGAAAACTCTCGTTTTTTAAGTTTGAGAGTTCGTTTTCCATTAAGCTAACTTCATACTGTGTTTTAAGCTTTTTATATTCAATTTCTTTTTCGATATTGAATAAACTGTCATTTAAACTGTCGTATTCTTTTTGAATTTCGAAAGCTTCCTTGTAGTTATTGTTTTGATATTCAAGATTTGATAGCTCAGTGAAAGCTTGAAGCAGTAGTTCGTTAAAGTGATTCCTTTGAGTGATTTCAATAGTCGATTTGTAGAGCTCGCGCGCCTGGTGTGTGTGCCCCAATTGATTATAAATTGAAGCCATCCCCAATTTAGCATGTGCAATCCCCTCATCAAATTCCTCCTTTTCAAAGCCTTGAAGTGCAAGTGTATATGAGTGTAGAGCAGAGTCGGGCTGGTGTATTTCGACATATAAGCCACCCATATTATTTAGAATGAATGAGTACCTGAATTGATCATTTAATTTAAGGTAAATGTCACGGGCTTTGTTATATTCAGATAATGCTTTGTCTAATTGCTTCATTCTTTTGTAAGCAACCCCAATTGAGTTGTGTATACTACCCAAGTTAATTGAATCGTTAAGTTGTGCGGCAAGTGCTAAAGCTTCGGGGGCAATCTGGAGTGATTTTTCAAACTCGTTCGTGTTGTTATACAAATTAATCATGTTCGAAAGAGCATTCTTTTTTTGTTCAATAATATCGGGTGTAGGGTTTTTTATCTGATTTATAGTTGCGATAATTTTGATGTTATAGTCGAGGGTTTTAACGTTGTCGTTTTCGTAACAGTAAAGTACCCCCAAACTACCTCTGGTACGCAACAGGTAAAGTGTGTCGTTTAAGTTTTCGAACGATTTTTCAATGTTGTGGTAAATTAATTTTGCCTTTTCGTGGTTGTGGTTAAAATAGTAGCAGTCGGCTAAAAGGTAGTTCATAACAGCCCAATCGTGCTCGTTGGTTTTTTGTGATGTGTTTTCAATGCTTTCCTCGAGCAGTTGTTGAGCTGTTTCGAGTTCCATTTTTTGAACCAGTAAGGTCGCTTTCTTAATTATTTCTTTTGAAGAGTAGTTTTGTATGGAATCGACAATGGGCTGATTGGCAAAGGAAGTTATAATGCTCAACAAGATGAAAATAGCAGTATATAACCCCTCTTTGTTTGGCATAGCAATTTTATTGTAAATAAATAATTAGCCGAATATAACAAAAAACTAATTATTAAGAAAGCTTATAGCCGACTTGCATTAAAAATTTAGTCCCAATCCAGGTTAAAAGAGTTGGCTCAGTATATTGGCCACTTTTTCGAGCAAATGTTGGTCATTGTTCCCAAATGGAGCAAAGGCATGAGAGTCGATATCTATTTCGGCAACAAAGTTCCCGTTTTTCAATATGGGGATTACAATTTCTGATTGTACTTCGAGGCTACAAGCTATGTAGTTTTCCATTTTTGAAACATCCTGAACAATCATGGTTTTTTTGTTTTCGGCAACTTGTCCACAAACCCCTTTGCCAATTGGAATTAGGGTGTGTTCGGTTGTTTTTCCAACATAGGGACCCAGTAATAGCATTTTTTCAGTTTCATCGAGCATGTAAAATCCTACCCAGTCGTAATGAGCGACTTCGTTTTGTAGAATCTTACAGGTTTCGAGCAATATTTCATTCTTGTTGCTTAAATTACGGGTAAGCTGTTCTATTTTCGAAATAATAGCATTTTGGTCCATTGTGATAGTTAAGCGGGTTAAGATCAATTAATTACAACGTGTTCTTCGTCGGTTATTTTTTCGCAAAACCTGCATTTCAACTCAATGTGTTCTTTTGAAATTACAGTGAACCTTGTTTCTATCTTTTCGTGATTGGTAATGCATTTAGGATTGAAACATTTCACAATTCCGATGATTTCGTTGGGTATTTCCACCACACGCTTTTCCACCACCTCGAAATTCCTTATGGTGTTTAATTTTGCATTAGGTGCAATGAGTGCAATTTTATCAATTTCTTTTTCCTTGAAAAAACGGTTCGATACCTTGATAATGGCCTTTTTTCCAAGTTTTTTACTGCCAAGATTGGTACCGAAAGTAATCATTTCGTGGCAGTTTTGAAGGTCTAAAATGTTAATAACTTCGAAAAGGCGGCTTGCCGGTATATGGTCAATTACAGTTCCCTCTTTAATGGCGCTTACTTGTAATGCTTTATCCATGACTTCAAATTTATTTAATTTTCATAATGTGTGAAATGATTGCCTGACGCGTAAACACCCCATTCAGAGCCTGCTCGAAATAGTATGCTTTCGGATTGCTGTCAACATCGGTATGTATTTCGTTAATGCGGGGCAGCGGGTGTAAAATTTTCATGGTTGATTTGGTGTTTGCCAACATTTTGTTTTTTAGTATGTAAACGTTTTTCACTTTTTCGTATTCAATGGGGTCGGTAAAACGTTCTTTTTGTACGCGGGTCATGTAAATAATATCGGCTTCGCTAATAATGTCGGTAAATTCGGTGTGTTCAAAATACCTTATTCCCAGGTCATCGAGAAATTTTTTGTATTCGATGGGCATGGCCAGTTCTGGTGGGGCAATAAAGTTGAAAATTGGATTTTCGAAAACTGATAAAGCCTGTATAAGTGAATGCACTGTTCGTCCATATTTCAAATCGCCAACTAAAAATATATTGATATTGTCGAGCCTACCCTGTGTTTTCATAATTGAATACATGTCGAGTAAGGTTTGAGAAGGGTGCTGGTTGGCACCATCGCCGGCATTTATAACAGGTACATTTGAAATTTGGCTGGCATAACGTGCGCTGCCTTCAAGTGGATGGCGCATCACAATAAGGTCGGCGTAGTTGCTTACCATTCGAATGGTGTCGTGAAGGGTTTCGCCCTTGGTAACGCTCGACGACGATGAATCGCTGAACCCAATTATTTGACCGCCCATACGCGATATGGCTGTTTCGAAGCTTAACCTTGTTCGGGTCGATGGTTCAAAAAACAACGATGCAACTACCTTGTTGTGGAGCAGTTTTTGATTAGGGTTTTGTTCGAATTCAGCGGCCAATTCCATTATGCGTAAGTATTTATCTTTGCTGAAATCGGTAATCGATATTAAACTTCCTGGATGCATATTTTGTATATTTATTGGGTTGTTGATTAATATTTTATTCAAAAAAAAACCAATAGAAAAATCTACTGGTTAATTGCTATCGCTTTTATATATTGAATGTTACAGCTGTTATATTGTTCGTTTCTGTACACCCTGTTTTGATTTGTTTTCTTGCTTTTCATTAAAGTATAAATATAAAACTTTAGTTATTTATATTGTGTTTTTTTTTCAATTTTTTTTAATGTTTTTCAATTTTTGATAGGCTTAGGCCATCAATTTTATTCAATATGTTTATAACTGCTTCTTCGTTGCTCAGCCTCACGGCAATGCTTAGCCGACAATCCATCTCAAATTGGCTATTTGTTATATCGGTATTGAAATCTTTAAGCACCTTCATTACAGTGTTTTGTAAAGGATAATCGAAGCGAAGCTGGTAATGGGTTTCGATAATTTTTTCAACAATGGAAGCGTTTTCGAGTGCTTCGATAGTGGCATTTTTATAGGCGTTTATTAAACCACCAACCCCCAGTAGCGTGCCTCCAAAGTAACGAACAACAACTACCAAAATGTTGGTTAAATTGTAACTATTAAGTTGCCCAAGTATTGGCCTTCCGGCTGTACCCGAAGGTTCGCCATCGTCGTTAGCGCGGTATTGTTCTCCTTGGTTTCCTATTTTAAATGCGAAACAATGGTGGCGGGCGCTATGGTGTTCTTTTTTTAGGTTTTGAACAATATTTTTCACTTTACTCTCGTCGGTAAGCGGATAGGCAAAGGCCAAGAACTTGCTTCCCTTGTCCTTGAATATACCTTCCGACGGTAAATCTATTGTAAGGTATGTGTCTTTTATGTCCATCGGTTTGCAGTTAGTAAAACGATACAAATTGCTGACAATACTATTCCGACCCAATTTACAGGTTTCAACTTTTCTTTAAAAGCAAAGAAACCAATAATGAGCGATATGCCCACAATAGCAAGGTTGTTAATTCCAAAAACCAACGAACTTGCCATCCCACTGTTGTTTAGTGCTTTCATTATGAAAAATAATGAGCCAAAATTAACCGCTCCAAGCATCGATCCAACAAATAGGTTGTTTACTGAAACCAATTTTTCGTTTTTGGGTTTTTGAAAAAGTAAGAAAAACGAAGCAATAAATGAGGTGCCGAAAAGCAAGGATGAAAACAAGCTTAATTGGTGCTCGGGCACAAAAAGCTGCTGAGCCGTTTTTACCAGCGTGTCGGCACCTCCCGAACCGATAAACAGTACGAATGGTAATATTAGCAGCCCGTTTTTTCTGTTCTTCGTTTTGGGCGAGTATATGGCCAATACAACCGCAATTATGGTTAAACCTATTTTTAATAATTTCGACAATGATATTTCTTCATTGAAAATGAACATCGAAAAAAAGATGGGAATAACCATCGACATGCGGGTGGCAATTGTTGTAATGCCAATGCCGTTTTTTTGTGTTGAAATACCGATGAGGAAAAACATGGCCACAAACAAAAAGCCAATGAGCATGGCCATTGGAATCCAGTTCGAATGTATTATTGTACTTAAGGTATTGGGAGTTGGCTTGCTTACTAAGCCAAGAATAAATGCAACAAAATAATTGATAATGATAATCCCGGTTAAGCCGGCATTCAAGTTCTTGTAAGTTTTAAAAAGAACATAAATGGTGGAAGAACATAAAATACTCAACCAAAGAAAAATCATATTGCTTTTTTAATAAAAAAGCAGATCCGATGACCTGCTTTTGTGTAATATTAATTAAACTTTTAATCTCTTTTCTATCTCGTCGACATCCATTTTGAATTGTTTGTCGGTGTCTATCAGGTTGTTGACGGTTTTGCAAGCATGTAAAACAGTTGCATGGTCTTTCTGTCCAATTTGAGCTCCAATTGATGCTAACGACGATTTAGTTAGCGATTTGGAGAAAAACATGGCAATTTGCCGAGCCTGAACAATTTCCCTTTTTCGTGTTTTCGACTGTAATGAGTCTGATGTCATGTTGAAATAATCGCAAACAATTTTTTGGATATAGTCGATGGTGATTTCGTGCTTACTTTGTTTTATGATTTTGTTGATTAACTCCATGGCCAGGTCAATGGTAATGTCCCTTTTATTAAGGGTCGATTGTGCCAATAATGAAATCAACGCGCCTTCGAGTTCTCTTACATTAGTGTCGATGTGTTCGGCAATGTATTCGAGTACTTCGTCGGGCATGGTTAAACCATCTTTGTATGTTTTCTTTTTAAGAATTGCCAACCTCGTTTGGTAGTCGGGGGTTTGCAAATCGGTGGTAAGTCCCCATTTGAACCTCGACAATAACCTTTGTTCAATACCTTTAATGTCGATTGGCGCTTTATCTGAAGTTAATATTAATTGTTTGCCTAACTGATGCAGGTGGTTGAAAACATGGAAAAATGTTTCCTGAGTTTTTTCTTTACCTGCAAATTCTTGAACATCGTCAATAATGAGCACGTCAATCATTTGATAGAAGTGCAAAAAGTCGTTGCGGTTATTATTGCGGGTGGCTTCGGAATATTGGGTTATAAATTTGCTGGCATTAACGTATAGTACAACTTTGTCGGGGTATCGTTCTTTTACTTCAATTCCTATAGCATGGGCAAGGTGGGTTTTGCCCAAGCCGCTATCGCCAAAAATCATAAGTGGATTAAATGCAGTACCACCAGGGTTTTGAGCAACTGCATATCCTGCCGAACGTGCCAACCTGTTGCATTCCCCTTCAATAAAATTATCAAAAGTATTGTCTTTTTTTAATTGCGGATCGATGTGCAGTTTTTGGATGCCTGGAATAACAAAAGGATTTTTAATGGTCGAGGTATCTGCCTTTATGGGAATTGAAACCGGACGGTTGTTTAATTTTGCACCATTGTTAGTAGGGTAATTAACGGTTAATGAACTTGAACTTTGTTGATGATCGCTCATTACTACGTTGTATTCCAACTTAGCATTGTTTCCAATTGTTTTTTTCAAAGTCTTACGCAAGATGTCTATGTATTGCTCTTCGAGGTACTCGTAGAAAAACGGACTGGGTACTTGAATGGTTAAAATATTGCCTTCAAGTTTAAGGGGCTTTATGGGCTCGAACCAAGTACGGAAACTAATGGGTTGTACATTGTCTTTAATAATTGCAAGGCAATCATTCCATATTTGATGATGGTTCTTATTCATTACGGGTGTGTTCAAAATTTTAGTTTAGCAATAAATTTTAGGTCTTTTGTTTAATCTTTTACAAAAATGTGAAAAAAATAGATGATAAAAAAATTTAATAACACTTGTTTTTTAATAAAAAGATACAATCGTTTGTGGGTCAGGTATAATGTGTTAATAAAAAAAATATATTTTGTAAGTATTAGAATATCAATACATAAGCTTTATCGACTTGCCTATAAACTTGATTTTTAAATTGTTTTACATTTACTTTTCCTTACTTAACAAAATTTCAATAATAGTGAGTGTATGTTATTGTTTAGTGAATAAATCAAGTATATAGGAGTACGCAATAAAAACTACACATATTAATTAGTATTATCGTTTTTGTTAGTTGTAATAATTATTCATTTTAATCTCTTTTTTCCTTTCAATGATGTGGTTGTATGTTAAAAAACGGTTGCATTTTTACGACTTGAAAAAATATTATTACCTATTTATTATTAAAAGATATGAAAATCTGATGAATTAAAATATGACGTTTTTTAGCTGTTTTAGATATTTTAAATATAAGTACATATTCTATGCCTTTGTGTTGTACAAAACATTTTGCTTTTTGTTTTGGCAATCACAAATAATCTAGATTTTTGAAAATGTAATGATTCGGATGGAGGTTTTATTCTTTTTTTCCATTATTAAATGAAACTATAAATGCACCCTTGAACTTTTCACCAATTACTTTTAATTTTGATTGGGGTTCGGATTTATTTTGGGCTAGTCCTACATAATACTTATGCCATTCATTTTCGAAATAGTAATGAATTGGTTCATTGGTTTCGGAAAATAGTTGATCGTTAATGTTTAACGCTTTTTTACTGGCCAAAATTTGAATACCATACCATTTCCCTTTATTATTTTCATTGTCGATTGTGACAAATGTATTGGATGCAGAAGGTGGGTTTGGTGTTGTTCCCTTGGTGATAACAGGAACCGCCAATTCGGGTTTTGGTGTTGTTTGTTGATTTGGAATTTTATTTTCAGCAATGGTTGGTTCTTCTTCGCTTTTAGTAAGAGGAGTTTCGTTGGTTTTTATTTCCGAACGTAAATCATTTCTCATTTTATAGTTTGCAAATGCTTTGGCAATGGATAGTGCCATGTTTTGCTTGCCTTCGTTACTCACTAAATAAACCACTTCGGTATTATTGCTGATAAAACCTAGCTCGATTAAAACACTTGGCATGGTGGTTTGCCTTAATACCAAGAATCCGGCTTGTTTTACGCCACGGCTTTTACGGTTGGCATTTTTAATAAAGCTGGTTTGAATTTGATCGGCGAAAAATCTACTTTGTTCCAAAAATTCATTTTGAATCAGTTCAAACATAATGTACGATTCGGCCGAATTGGGATCAAAGCCCTCATAACGGGTAGTATAGTCATCTTCGAGCAAAATAACCGAGTTTTCCATTTGGGCTACTTTCAAATTATCTTCCGAACGGTGATTTCCCAATATAAATGTTTCGGCACCATTTATATCTTTTTTTTGAAATGTATTGACATGTATTGAAATAAACAGGTCGGCTTTTTGTTTGTTAGCAATTTCGGCCCGATCTAACAACGATATAAACTCATCTTTCTCCCTTGTGTAAATTACTTTAACATCGAGGAATTGTTGCTGGATTAATTTACCGGTACGTAGTGCAACATCAAGCACAATATCTTTTTCTTTTACATTACCAATAATTGCCCCCGGATCTTTACCTCCATGGCCCGCATCAATTACAACCGTATTGAGTTTGAATGTTTTTTCTTGCGCGTTGGCCACCTGTGATGAAAACAGGATTACTACTAAAATAAGCTTTATTGTCTTTCTTAACATTTTTTGACTTTTTTCTTATAATAAACAAGTGAATATATAGTTTATTTTGGGATGACATAATTTATTCAAAAAAATAAATATTAAAATTTAAAAAATGAATTTGATGGTACGATTATGGCTTAATATAGGAAAATGATGGCAGTAGTAGTTTTTTTAATATATTTTTGAGCCTTAATTTTTTCGCATTTGAGAATAACGATATACATACTTGTTTTATTGCCGGTTTTGTTTTTGCCATTTATCTTGTTTTCGCAAACAGAAGGGGCTGAAGTCAACCTGATTGATTTTTTTGAAACCGATTCAATATCGAGCGATACCGCTAGAATTGAATCTATTGTTTCTGAAATTAAGCAATCGGCTCCGTTGATAGAGTCACCTATTTCTTATACTTCGAAAGATTCAATGGCCTTTTCGTTTGAAAACGGTCAACAAATAGTGCATCTATATGGCGATGCAACTATAAAGTATGGAACCATTAATCTGGAGGCCGATTATATTTCGATGAATTTTGAAAACAAGGAAATTTATGCCACGGTGGTTAAAGATTCACTTGGTAATATTCTAAAAAAATCAAAATTTACGGAAGGGGGCGAAGAGTTCGAATGTGAATCGTTGCGCTATAACTTTAAAACGGGCAAAGGTTTTGTCGAAAATGTGGTGACAGCACAGCAAGACGGGCTTGTTCGAGGTGCAAAAGCAAAAATGATGAACAAAGATGTTTATTGCATGGTCGATGGCAAATATTCAACCTGCGATGCCGAACACCCTCACTTTTACCTGCAAATGACAAAAGGTAAAATAGTGCGCGAAAAAGCGATCATTACCGGGCGTGCCTATTTAGTGCTCGAAGATTTCCCGATTTATGTTCCTTTTTTGCCTTATGGCTATATTCCAACTAAAAAGAAAAAATATTCATCGGGGGTAATTGATCCTTCGTACGGACAGGAACGATCGTTGGGCTTTTATTTGCGCGATGGTGGTTTTTATTGGGCAGCCAGCGATTATTTTGATTTGCGCGTTACCGGCGATATTTATTCAAATGGTAAATGGGCAGTAAATGCCAGTACGAAATACCGTTGGCGTTATAAGTTTTCGGGGAACTTTGGATTTAGTTATGCACACCATATTACCGGTGAGCGAGGAATTAACCAAAAGGTTAGCCCAAGTTTTAGCGTTAGGTGGAGCCTTAACCAGGACAGCAAAGCCAGCCTGTCGCAAACGTTCAATGTAAGTGTCGATTTTAAAACAAGTGGCTTTAGCAAAGAAAACGAATTTGATAATCCCGATCAGTTCTTGAATAATAGTACCTCGTCGTCTGTTACCTATCGTAAAGATTTTTTAAATACGCCGTTTAATGTATCGGCCAGTATGAGGTTGTCGCAAAATTCACGAGACTCAACCATCTCCTTATCATTACCATCGTTAAATGTAAACATGAAGAGTATTTACCCTTTTAAAAGCAAAAAGAGGGTAGGTAAGAAGCGGTTTTACGAAGATTTTAAACTTTCGTACAGTGCCCAGTTCGATAGCAAGATAAACACCAAAGAATCACAATTACTTTCAACGCCTTATTCTCAATGGGAAAAAGGGGTCAGGCACAATTTGCCAATTACTTTGCCTTCGTTCAGGTTGTTCAATTATATAAATGTAGTTCCTTCGGTTGGGTACAACGAAAGTTGGGCTTTCGATTATACCGAAAAATATTGGATTGATGGTTATTACGGCATTGATAACGAGACTGGTATGGAAAAATGGATGTCGGGGCATGTCGAAGAAAAGCAAAAAGATGGCTTTAAGCGGAACTACAATTTCAATGTCAGCCTTGGCGCCAGCACTACCTTGTATGGGTTGTACAATATGAAAAACCCCAACTGGAAAGTGAAATCGATCAGGCATAAAATTGACCCCAGCTTTGGGCTTAGCTATAATCCCGATTTTACAAAAGATTGGTTCGGCTTTTATGAAATGGTACAGGTCGACTCACTGGGCAATATGCAGCGATATAATATCTTTAATTCGTCGGCAAGCACTGCCAGTGGCTCAATTCGTTTTGGTGTAAACAACAATATCGAAATGAAAATTGTCAACGATAAGGATACTACGTCGAACAAAGCATTTAAGAAAGTACCTATTTTCGATAACCTCAGCTTTAGTAGTTCCTATAACCTATTTGCCGATTCGCTAAACTTAGCGCCATTTTCGCTCAATGCACGGGTTAAAATTGCAGGAACGGCAATTAATTTAACCGGAACGCTCGATCCTTATGCCTTAAATGAAAAAGGATTGAAAATGAATGAATTTATGTGGAATAATTCAAATGGAATTGGACGTTTGGGCCGTCTTACCAATTTGAGTACTGGCTATAGTTACAGTTATAGTTCCGATAAGTTTACTAAAATGAAGGAAGAGCGAAAAAAGAAAAATCATTTAGCAGGCGACGAATCTGGTACCGAAGACGTGGTTAGTGAAAATGAAAACCTAACATACAGTCCATTTAACATGCCTTGGCGGGTTAGCTTAAATTACACCTTTAATTATTCAAATAACAATGGGACAGCTCGTTGGACTCAATCGGTTAATTTGAGTGGTAGTTTAGATATTACCCCCAAGTGGAAAACCACCTTTTCGTCGGGTTTCGATTTTATGGCGATGGAAATTACCCATACAAAAATGTCGGTTATTCGTGATTTGCACTGTTGGAGTATGTCTTTTGATTTTGCGCCAATTAGCACCAGGCCTTACTATAGTTTTACCATCAGGGCCAACTCTTCGATGCTTCAGGTTTTGAAAATTGATAAATCTAATACCGATTATGCTTATTAACGGGCTTATTTTCAGATTAATGAAGGCCCGAAATAATCAGGGCTATTAATATCAAACCAAAAATTATACTGATTGTACCTGCTTCAAAAACTCTCAGTACAATGTACGAGGTAACCAATTGTGAATTCTTTCTTTTCATGCTGATAAAATGATCTAACTGGTGGCAAAAATAGTTAGAAGAAAAAATCCAATGGTATATAAAAATGACCGTTTTAGGGGGTAATTTTTTTAATCTTTCAATAACTCACTATAAAAGTTGTAGAGTTGATCGGCCATCAATAAATGATCATTAATTTCGGGATGGTAATCGCATCCTTGTGGTTCGAAGCTTTCGAACTCAAAAATAGCAAATGGTTTATAGTTGCTTCCTTCAAAATGTTTCTTAACTGCCTTTAAACACTTTATAAATTGTTCGTTCTTTTCATCCTTCAACATGGGGCTGTTTAGTAAGGCTATTTGCGTTTTTGGATAATAACTTAAAACGGTTGCAACAAAAGTGATGTAAGTTTCAATAAATTCTTTTTCATCGAAAGGCAAGCGCTCGTTAACTCCATCGCCATCCGAAAAATCGTTGGTGCCCAATGCAATGCTGACAATGTTGGGTGAATGAAGTGAAAAATCGCGTTTTTGATTTGAATTATTATCAAGGTAAAGGTTTTCGTAAACCTCAGGCATGGTAAGGCCAACATCGTTCCAATTGCGGTAAATGCCAATACCCGAAACCGAACTGAGCAGAAAATTGACTTTTAATGCTCTTGAAACCGTAGGGCCATAAGCCCAATAAGCATTGTGTTGGTCATACCATTGGTTGGTGTGGCAAGCAATTAAAAGGGTGTCGTTTCCCATGCCGCAGGTTATTGAGTTACCTATAAACTCAATTGTTTTTTCGAAAGCTGGAGCCGGTTCGACAACTTTTTGGCATAAAATTCCCCCAAAGTTGATGTAACCGTTGGAGGCTTCAGTCGATTTATAAACCGATACCTTATGAATATCTTTTTGAAAGTTTATGGCAATCGGTATGGCAATCATTTCGTTGCCATCAATGATGAAACGGCCAAGGTCTTCATCGTCGAGTTCAATTGAAAAGAAGTTGTATAATTCGTTTTGATTATGATTTCTGAGAAATAATACACAGGTGTCGCCTTCGAAATAAATGGTGGCCGATGATCCCGAATTGATCAGAATTACTTCGTTGTCGAGTTTTTCGATGTGGCCGGCATAACGTATGTTTGGGTTGTTTGTGTTATATTGTTTGGGTTGACTGTTGGTGCAGCTCATTAAAAATAACGTTATTAACAGGCTGATGGTTAGTAGTGTGGTTTTCATATTTTATTATTTAAATGAGGAATATGTGTGGTTGATAAATGTACTAAAGCACTGCCTTGGTTCACAATGGGAGAGTGTTCGCAACAAAATGCATAGCCGTTGTTTGGTGCTTTTACCGGTTTTTCGAAATCGCCAAATGGATCTGAAATTGTGCCAATAACATCGCCTTTTTTAACATAACTACCCAGTTCAAAAAACGAACGAAACATTCCTGAATATTTTGCCCGTATCCATGTCGACGATTTTATAATAATTTGCTCATCGGGTAGTGACTGTATTTGCATGTCGGACTTAAAGTTACGCATATTTAAGTATTCCATTATATTTATTGCACCTTGAACGCCAAAACGGGTTACTTCATGATCGAGATGTAGTGTTTTTCCACCTTCGTACAGTAGTATTTTTTTACCCGCTTTATTGGCAACTTCGCGGAACGATTTTTCACGTTGTTTGGCAAATTTAATAAATTTTACACCAAATGCTTTGGCCATATCGAGGGTTTCATTGTCGTTATAACCAATGCGCAACTGTGGATAATTAAAACGGCCATCGCCCCCAGTGTGATAGTCAATGCAGTAATCGATGTGTGGAATGATTTCGGTCATCATAATATGAGCAAAACGGCTGGCCAACGATCCCGTTGTTGAGCCCGGAAAAACTCGGTTTAAGTCACGTCCGTCGGGGAACTCGCGTTGTTGGTTTAGGAAACCAAACACGTTTAGTACCGGAATACAAATGCATGTTCCACGTTGGGGTTTGTTGATTTTTAAGGCCACTATTTTGCGAACAATTTCAATACCGTTTATTTCGTTTCCGTGAATTCCTCCAAGTAATAGCAAGCAGGGCCCCTCGGTTTTTGACCGTTCAATAATAACCGGTACTTCTATCATGGTATGTGTATGCAGTCGGGCAATTACCATGTTCAACTGGGTACTGGTTCCGGGTAATATTTCAGTGCCTAAAATTTTCATACTAAATGTTTTTAAAGGCTGTATAGCCCGTCCCGCCAAAACTTAAAATTTGGAGAACGTTTTATAATCAGTCAATGTGTCGTTCTACATAACGAATTATCTTTAGTGCAATATCGATACCGGTAGCGGCTTCGATGCCTTCGAGTCCGGGCGATGAGTTTACTTCCATGATTTTTGGGCCACTATAGGACTGGAGCATATCTACTCCTGCGATACCCAAACCCAGCACTCTGGCTGCTTTTAATGCTGCATTCTCTTCTTCGTCGCTAAGTTCAATGTTGGTAGCTGTGCCGCCACGATGCAGGTTTGAGCGGAATTCGCCTTCTTTGCCTTGCCGTTTCATGGCTCCAACTACTACGCCATCAACCACAAATGCTCTGATGTCGGCTCCGTTGGACTCTTTGATAAATTCCTGTACAATTACTCGTGCTTTCAAGCCGTGAAAAGCCTCGAGCACCGAAGTGGCCGCGCTATGGGTTTCGGCCAGTACAACTCCAACTCCCTGTGTTCCTTCGAGTAATTTAATAACGCAAGGTGCACCACCCACCTGTTCAATAACACGGTCAACATCTTTTGAATAATTGGTAAATGCAGTTTTGGGCAAACCCAGCCCAGCCCTCGATAGTATTTGAAGACTCCGCAGTTTGTCACGTGAGCGGATAAGTGCTTGCGATTCAATGGCCGTGAATACTTTCATCATTTCGAATTGACGAACAACCGACGAGCCATAAAAAGTAACCGATGCGCCTATGCGAGGAATAACAGCATCGACACCTGTGATGCTTTCGCCATTATAAATAATTTGTGGTCTTTTCTTTTCAATAATAATATCGCACTTGGTATGGTTTATTATCAGCATTTCGTGACCGCGTTTTTGACCCGCTTCGACCAAGCGCTGGGTTGAATATAATTTCTGATTTGCCGATAGTATAACAATTTTCATTTCAGTATTTTACAGTTGTTTCTTTCATTTTTTTTAAGGGGCGAAAGATAAAAGAATTATTAACGTGAAGCCTTGTACGAAAGGTTATTTTTTGAGGTATCGACTATAAATTTCTTGTTGAGTAATTTGCGACCGATAAGGATGGGATACTTCATGGTACCTCGCTTGCTAAGCGATAATTCAATGGGGTACAACTCGCCAAATAGCATGATGGTGGTTTTAATAATGTATCGCTTTTCGGTATGGCCAGTTGAGCTTTTAATCTGCTTTTGTTTGTAGATATCAGCTACGATTTCTTTATGGGTATAATTTTTATGCTTGGGGTCAAATAGTTCAAAGCATATTGCTGCTTTTCCATCAATCTCAACTTCTTCAATATGATGACAGTGTATGGATGAAGTATAAGCACCGGTGTCGATTTTTGCCGATACGTTTTCGATACCTAAATCAGGGATACAAACTTTATCTTTACGGCCAATAATTCTTTTTTCTTTCATTTTCAGTAAAAAAGCGAAACAATTTTCAATTAGCTTACAATGTTAATAAAATCAATGTTTTTTTTAGATTTGTGCTTGAAAATATATAACTCGGTTTTATATTTAAGATAAAGACTTTGATAAAAATCAAAAAAAACTATTTTAATTGATTTGATCTATTTTTTTTCAATTAATTTTGATTGTAGGTTTTGAATTGTTCTTGATAATTGTAGATCATCACAATAATTTTTTCTTCTAATTATAGTGGTTTATGGTAATACTAGGAATTTCGGCATTTTATCACGACTCGGCAGCAGCATTGGTCGAAGATGGAAAAATTATTGCCGCAGCGCAGGAAGAGCGTTTTACCCGTAAAAAACATGATCCCTCGTTCCCAGTTAACGCCGTTAAGTATTGTCTCGACAAGGCAGATTTGACTATCGATCGGCTCGATGCCATTGTGTTTTACGATAAGCCCATGCTGAAATTCGAAAGGTTGCTCGAAACTTATTATGGTTTTGCGCCCAAAGGGTTTGCTTCGTTTGTTACGGCCATACCTGTTTGGCTAAAAGAAAAAGTTTTTCTAAAAAAAATCATTTACGATAGCTTAAAAACGATTGAACCCTACGATAAGAAAAAGCTAACATTACTATTTACCGAGCACCATCTTTCTCATGCGGGCAGTGCGTTTTTTCCTTCGGGTTTCGAAAAATCGGCCATATTAACTATCGATGGAGTGGGTGAGTGGGCCACAGCATCGATATCGGAAGGAAACGGTAATAGCATTAAAATACTGAAAGAGCTGCATTTTCCTCATTCCTTGGGTTTATTGTATTCGGCTTTTACTTACTATCTTGGTTTTAGGGTTAATTCAGGTGAATATAAATTAATGGGGCTTGCACCCTATGGAATACCTGAATCTGATAATGTGAAAAAGTATGTCGAAATTATTAAAAATAAGC
This sequence comes from Prolixibacteraceae bacterium, assembly GCA_035271585.1. GTDB lineage: Bacteria > Bacteroidota > Bacteroidia > Bacteroidales > Prolixibacteraceae > Roseimarinus. Next base: position 64,830 of record DATERL010000142.1, on the reverse strand, counting down.
TGGTTGAAATTAATACTGATGGTTCGGTTTGGTTAAATCAGAAATACTTTAGCTATGCAACCGGTTTACGAATGGTGCCTGACAAAAAATGGGCATTACTTTTTGGCTTTAAGCGACGTTTGCCCGAGAATGCGATTGAGCAGTGTCATTGCGATTTGGCTTATGCCATTCAGAACGTAACCGAAGAGATAATCTTGGCGATGGCCTTGCACGCCAAAGAGCTTACCAATGCCCAAAACCTTTGCCTGGCCGGGGGAGTCGCACTTAATTGTGTGGCCAATGGGAAATTGCTGAATGAAAATATTTTTCAGAATATTTTTATTCAGCCTGCAGCCGGTGATGCTGGTGGTGCGCTTGGTGCAGCTTTAGCAGCCTATTATATTCATTTTAGCAAAGAAAGGGAAAACTTAGGTGCTGATGGTATGGAAGGCGCTTATCTAGGACCTGCTTTTTCAAATAAAGAGGTTGTTAAAACAACGAAGCAGTACAATGCAAAATACACGCTTTTCGATCAATATGACCTGCTGGCTAGCGAAGTGGCAAAATACATTAACGATGGAAAAGTGGTGGGGTGGTTTCAGGGGCGCATGGAATTTGGCCCACGTGCTTTAGGCAATCGCAGCATTTTGGGCGATGCCCGAAACAAGGAAATGCAGAAAAAACTGAACTTGAAGATAAAATACCACGAAAGTTTTAGACCCTTTGCCCCGTCGGTTTTGGCCGAAGATAACGCAGATTATTTCGATTTGACGGTTCCTTCGCCTTATATGCTAATGGTGGCTAAGGTAAAGAAGTCAAAACTCAAACCTTTACCCGAAAATTATTTTAAGCTGTCTTTAATTGAGCGCTTATACGTTGAAAGGAGCCAAGTGCCTGCAATAACTCATATCGATCTGTCGGCAAGGGTTCAAACCGTTCATCGTGAAACCAACGAGCGCTATTGGAAACTAATCGATGCGTTCAAAAAATTGACAGGAGTAGGCCTTATTGTTAATACAAGCTTTAATGTGAGGGGCGAACCCATTGTTTGCACCCCCGACGATGCTTACCGATGCTTTATGCGCACCGAAATGGATTACTTGGTAATAAACGACTTTGTTTTTAAAAAAGAAGATCAACCCGAGTGGGATAAAACAGATAATTGGCAAGAAGATTTTATACTCGATTAAAATATGATTGGCAAATCTTATCTTCGCATAAAAAATATATAAGTATGGATTTTTTAAGAGATTTTTGGAACTACATGAAAGAACGAAAAAAATGGTGGTTAATTCCAATGTTCATCATTTTTGTATTGTTAGGTTTACTTATTATTTTAAGCTCTGGTAGTGCTTTGGCTCCATTTATTTATACTCTATTTTGATTAAATCTACAACTCATGGTAAAACGTAATAATAAAACAAACGAAGCTTTACTGGTAATTGTGACCGGTTTTTTAGTTTTATTCTTGGTTTTCGACAAAACATACCTTCTTTACGTTTCGGTTGTGGTGGGTAGTATTGGAGTTTTTATTAAGCCACTGGCCGATATTATTGCACGTGCTTGGTTTAATTTGGGCGATATTTTAGGTTTTGTTGTTTCAAAAATTGTTTTGGGAATCATGTTTTTCTTTTTGTTGGTTCCAATCGCATTACTTCATAATTTATTTAATAAAAATCCAATGAAACTAAAACATTTGGGTGAAACGCAATGGGTTACGCGGGGACATAAGTATGTTGGCAGCGATTTTAAAAATATTTGGTGAAACTTTGAAGAAAAAAGAAGGATAGATTGAACAACCTATCCTTTTCTAATTAAACTAACCTAACTAACCTAACTAATCTAACTAAACCTAAAATTTATGAAAACTAAACCTATTACAAATATATCCCATTGCTAACAAAAAGGCAAACTCAAAAACGTTAATACTTGTTAAATGGTTGAAAGATTTATCATTAGTTAACATTTAAATGCTCTATTGTGCAATGAAATGGTATTTGATGTAGCCGGTTTGATTTTTGGTCGCTTTATTGTCGGGATTAAAACGTGTACGCATTGCTGCAGTTTTAGCATACGAAAGCAGTTGCTCGTTTAAGTTTGAATTTGTTGGTTCGGCACTAATGACCTGTCCTTTTATGTCAACCACTATATTTACGGTAACAAAACCTTCGTATTGCGATAAGTAAACTGGTATTGGTAAGCGAATGTGGTAGCGGTTTTCGAGAAAATATTCTACGTTACTGTTGCCCGAATAAAGTTTGTTCATGATTGAATCGGGATCCAAGCCTTCGGTGGTTTCTTCTGGCATTTTTAGGTTGTCAATGGTCGGTATTTCTTTTTGCAGTTGTTTGCTTACTCGGCTAACCAAATCTTGCGCTTCTTCTAATTCCCGTTGAAGTTGTTTGTCGAAAATATTCTTGTTGCTTGTTGCTCTGTTTGATGCAATATTGGTTTGCTGAACAGATGAATAATTGCTTTTCTCGATATTTTCTTGCTGCTGAACAATCGGCTCAGCGATCGGTTCAAAGGGAAAGTCAATAATCATTTCAGTTTCTTTAAATTCCTGTTTAATTCTAAACTGACCAATATTAAGCATTAGAAAAACAACGATGTGAAATAGCAACGTGAAAATGATTCCGTTTTTATGATCTGAATATAGTTTTCGAAGCTTTAGCATTATAAAGGCAAATATATAAAAGGCGATTGTTTTAAGCACATATTAAACCTATTTTGTTATACGATTAAAATCTTATTTTTTAGAAGTTGTGGAAGAAAATGAAAATTTTTTTCTTGTTTTGTGCCGATAAACTTCAAAATATCTTAATTTAGTGCATTTATAGTTTGTTAGATAACTAACATGATTTACATTGTTAGTAATGTGTTGATAAATAGGGTTTTGGAAAATGAGTTTAATGGTGAGTTGCAGAGTAGGTAAATAGTTTTAATTGTAACTTGAAATAGTTAAGCAAATTATGAACAGTGTAATTGAAATTATAAGAGGAATTCTTTTTACGGTTGTAATCATTGTAATGGTTAATGCCTGTAGTCCAAAATCTTCATCGAACTTGGAGACAGTAAAGGAACCTGACGAAGTTGAAAATATTGATTTCGACCTCAATATGATTGAAATAATAGGTGATTTACAGCCTTTTAATACCGAAATAAGGATTGACACGATCGATGTTAATAAATATCTCATTAATTTGAGTTTATACACCGACTTTCCTTCAGCACTTCCCCGCTTTGTTTTGAACCTGAAGTATCCCCAAAGTATGATTTACTCTTTATGGAGTTCTCGTACTTGGTCAAATTTATCGTTTGTGAATATGCCCAACTATTCACGTTTGCAATCAACTTATAATCTTGTTTCGGCATTGACCCGTGAAAGTCAAAACCGCATAACACTTGGCACCTTCGATAATTTTAACGACCAATACACGCAGATTGATATTAAACAGATCACTGATTCATTGGTGTTTAGCTTTAATTATTTTAATAATGCAGTTCCCGATGCCGAAGTGCTTGAATATAACACACAAATTATGATCGATTTATCGAACAGCCAATTTTCCAGTTCAATTAGGGACGTATCGCAATGGCGCCTCGATAAAAATACCAAAACTAAAATAACAAAAGTCGATTTATCATTACTCCCAGTATATTCTGTTTGGTATCCTATGGATCGTAATATTCCGCTCGAAAATATTACTTTTTATTTCGATTCAATTTCTTCAATGGGCTTTCAATCAGTATTGTTTGACGATGCTTGGCAAAACGTTGTTCGTTTCGAAGTTGACTCAAGCGGTATGTGGGATGCTTCAAATATTACTATTGTTAAAGATTTTATGGCTAAAGTGCGCGAATCAAAAATGAAAGTGGCGCTTTGGTATTCTCAACCCATAATTGGGGCACATAATTATGTGTTCAAAAAATTCGATGGAAAATATTTGCAATATCGTACATCAAGCCAACCCGCTTTAGATATCCGTTATCCCGAAGTGCGCGAATACCTAACCAAAATGTATTCATCCATTGTTTCGGAATGGCAGGTCGACGGTATTTGGTTCAATTTTTTAAATGGCTATTATCCCAACGAACACATTATTATTACCGAAGATCGTGGACGCGATTTTGTTTCGGTTCGCAAAGCACTCGATTCGCTCCGTACTTATATGGAGTATGAAATGCTTTATGAAAATCCTGAAATGTCCATAAACCAAAGCTATCCCGCTGTTGGTCCATTGCACACTTCAAATACTCGTTCGATAAATGGATTCTTAGGAACTACAGCGCTAACCGAAGTACGTGAGAAAATGGTCAATAACCGATTGCTATATGGCGAGTACAGTCCGTTTATGGAAGTAATGGGTATTCATCCTAAAGATTCCCCGGTTGATGTGGCTCGAAAATTTCAATCAATTATTTTTGCAACGCCCTATGTTTCTTATTTTTCATATACATTACCCGAAGAATTACAGCAAACATTACGGTTTTGGGTAAAATACTGGAAATCGAATGCTGAATTCTTGCTTCAAAGCGATTTTAAAGCCTATAATCCGGTTCAGAAGTACACCGCTTTGTTGGGCGGAAATCAAACAAAAAATATTTTGGTCTTCTACGATCGAATAGCACCTTTCGATTTGGGGTATTTCGATTTTGAAATTGCCGATGTTATTAACTCATCAGCTTATCCATTCGTTTCGGTTAAGGGGTTGCCAACAAGTAAGGTTGATTACATTACTTACGATTATAAAGGTGAATACATTCGCCGAGGAACGTTGAGCTTTAAACGTGACGTGGCCTTGATTGAAATACCAATTGGCGGATATTCTCGCTTAATTGTAAAATAACAATTGCCCTTCAGTTAAGTACTTTAGTATTTATAAATGACTATTTATTATTGAGGCTAAGTGTGATGATTGTTTAGGCCTTAAATTTGCACTCCATATCTCAACAAATAGTTTCAACTACTTATATTAATGTATAATCGAAAGCACTTCTCTCTTTTTGTCATATTGTTGTTAGCAATATTTTTGCTTTTTAACGCCAGTGAAGTCTTTTCAAAAGGTGTTTCCAAAAAATCAATTAATTATTTTAATAAGGCAATAAGTGCTTATCAGTCAGGGTTTAATGCTCAAGCCGAAAACTTGCTAAACCTTTCACTCAAATCCGATGTTAATAACCTGAAGGCTTGGTTGCTGATGGCCGATATTGCTAAAGAAAATCAAAACCAGGAGCAACAATTATTCGCACTTGAAAATGTAATGAAACGCGATTCGCTAAAATACCCGCTGGTTGCTAAGTTATTGGCACAAATATATTTTTCTCGGGGGCTTTATGAAAAAGCTTTTCATAACATCGAATTGTATGATAAATTGGCTCCAAAAGCTGATTCTTCCTTTGTTGCTGCATTTATCGAAAGGTGTAACGCGGCAAAGCAGCTAAGCGAAAACAAAATCGATATGGAAATAATTCACCTCGATTCAACTGTTAATACTGCCGAAAACGAGTACTGGCCTTTTATTTCGGCCGACGATTCGATACTTTATTTTACTCGTTTAATAAGCAACGAAAAACCTTTTCTTTTTGAACGGATGTTTTGCTCGCAATCAGAGAATGAAAACTGGCTTATGGCCGAGGTGCTTTCGTTGGGTGGATCCGACGAAGTAAACGAAGGAACATTGAGTATGTCTGCCGATGGTCGTTTGCTTTTTTTTACCGCATGTGGTCGCTCCGATGGGCTGGGCAGTTGTGATATTTTTTATCGCTTAAAAACCGATGGAGTTTGGGGACCGTCAATTAATGCTGGCAACATGGTGAATTCTTTTCACTGGGAAGCCCAACCTTCGGTGTCGGCTTATGCCGATATGTTGTATTGGGCATCGAATAGGCCTGGTGGACTGGGCAAAAAAGACATTTGGTGTGCGCCAATTATTGACATCAAAAATGGGAAATTGCAGTTTGGCGAAGCGCAAAACTTAGGACGTGGGGTAAACACTACCGATGATGATTATTCCCCTTTTATTCATGCCGATGGAAAAACACTTTATTATGCATCGACTGGGCATTACGGACTGGGTAATTCCGATTGTTACCTTTCGCGTTTTGATAACGAACACTGGCAAGTTGCGGTAAATTTGGGGAGCCCAATTAATACGAATTTTAACGACGATGGATTGGTGGTATCGCCTACCGCACACCTGGCGGTTTTTTCATCAGATAGAGTAGGGGCTTTTAATAATTCGAAAGATTTGTACATGATGCAGTTACCCGAACAATTTCAACCTAACAAAACTGGTTATGTCAAGGGCGTGGTGTACGATTTACTATCCAATAAAAAGCTTAGTGCCAAAATTGAATTAAGCCAAATTGAAACCGGAAAAAACCATTCGCTTATTGCCGACCAACACGATGGCTATTTAATAACCCTCGATTATCATTCAACTTACGCTTTTAATATATCGATGCCTGGATATTTGTTTTATTCACGCCGTTTTGACTTAACAAAACCTTCGGATTTCAACAATGCTGAGGTTTTTAATATTGGTCTACAGCCCATTGCTGTTGATGCCCGGGTGGTACTTAATAATGTTTTCTTCGACCACAATTCGTACGACTTAAAGCCTGAATCGATTACTGAATTAGAAGAAATTATCGCATTTTTAAAAATGAATACAAAGGTGAATATTGAAATTTCGGGGCATACCGACAATATTGGTAACGATGCTTATAACCTGAAACTTTCGGAACAACGGGCTGCTGCCATCGCTGATTATCTTCACCAAAAAATCGATTCAAAAAGAATTCAAGCAAAAGGATATGGAGCGATTTTACCAGTTGCTGATAATAAAACCGATGAAGGAAGGCGTAAAAATCGACGGTCGGAATTGCGTGTAATTAGCTATTAATTATATCGTTGATAGCAATTCCTGCAATGTGGCAGCCAAAAATTGGAGGCATATACGAAATGGTACCAACAGCCGATTTTTTATTTAATCCTTCTTCAGCCACAACGGCTTCTTTGGAAACTAATTCCGACGAGAAAACTACTTTTACTCCTTCGCGTATTCCCAATTTGCCAAGTCGTTTACGAAGTATATATGCCAATCTACAATTATACGATTTTGATATGTCGGAGGCGCGCACCAGTTCGGGATTCATTCTTCCCCCCGAACCCATTGAACTTACTATTTTTAAGCCCCGCTGAACGGCATGATAGATAAGGAAAACTTTGGGCGCAAGCGTATCAATTGCATCAATAATGTAATCGTAATTAGTTTGGAGAATTTCAATCATCCTTTCATCGCGAATGTATTCGGCAATAACTTCTATTTCAATTTTGGGATTTATATCCCTGAACCTTTCGGCCAAAATGTTCGCTTTTAGTTTTCCAATATTGCTGTGCGTTGCGGGTAATTGCCGGTTAATGTTGGTGAGTTCTACTTCATCGCCATCAACAATAGTCAACTTGCCCACACCTGCACGACAGAGCATTTCGGCCGCATAAGCACCAACTCCGCCCAGTCCAACTACCAATACATGGCTGTTTTTAAGCTTTTCGAGCTGCTCTTTTTTCAATAATAGTTCAGTACGGCTTAACCAATCCATCGCCAAAAATTGTTTTGAAATTTGAAAAAATCTGTTTCTTTAATTCTTCAACCGAAATGTTGCTGATTTCGGCGGTGCGAATATATATTTTTTCGATGGATAATTCCGATTCATCGGTTTCGAGCAATAAACGATTTAAGGGAATGCTATTAATGGCTGAATTCATTTTGTTTTGCCTCGATACTGGGTAATCGCCCACCGAGAAATAGCAATTGTATTTTGTGAACTGTTCGGTTTGTTGAGGCGTTCCATGGTAGCCATGAAGGACTATGGGCAGGTCGATTAGCGTGCTTTTTAGTATTTGAAGCAAATCGGAATAAGATTTAACATTGTGAACAATTAGTGGCTTGCGAACCTGCATGGCGATTTGAATATGGAGCAAAAATACTTCAGTTTGTAGTTGAATTGGTGTTTCTATGGCCCTGTCGATACCGCATTCGCCAAGTGCAATAACGTTTCCATTATTTGCGACTTTAGTTAGCCTGTTTCTGATTTCGAACAACGAATAATTATTAATGTGCCAAGGGTGCCAACCCGCTGATACAGAACCTTGTTGTGGAATTTCTTCATCGGGTAACAAAATATTCCTAACAATAATGGTGTTGTTTAAATTGAAGTTAGTTTTGTGGGTGTGAACATCAATAAAAGGTATCATTACCAAATAATTTGTGAATTCAACCCAAATATATGATTTTCTGGTGTGTGAGTTAAATCGATTCAATAAAAAACTTTTCCGTACATATTATTGATGCTTATCATACCTATAAATGAATGATTTTCGCTAATTTGACGTTTTGATATTTTTGCTTTATTATTTATGAAGAATTCATCGTTAAATAAATTGTTTGACTTGGTGGCAAAACAGCCACGTCGAAGGTTGGTTGTAGCCAACGGTACCGACCAACACTCGTTGGAAGCCATATCGAAAGCGGTACACGAAGGGCTTGTAACTGTGATGGTAACAGGTAACGAAAACGAAATTATACGAAATTGCCGATTAAAGGGCATTTTGGTCGATAGCTGTGAAATTGTTCATTGCGAAAATGACGATGAAGCGGTTGCCAAAGCTGTGCAAATAGCACGTAATGGGCAGGCCGATATCATTATGAAGGGCTTAATTAGTACCGATAAGTTTATGCGGGCCATTCTTGATAAAGAAAACGGACTTTTATCCGAAAATACCTTATTGTCGCATGTTGCGCTGATAAAAATTCCTACTTATAGGAAACCCTTGTTTGTGGGCGATGTTGCCATTATACCAAACCCTACGCTTGAACAAAAGAAACAAATTACGAACAATTTAATTTTGGTGGCAAAATATTTTGGTATCGAAATTCCTAAAGTTGCTTTTTTGGCCGCTACCGAAAAAATAATTGCCAAAATGACGGCTTGTACCGATGCCGTTCAACTAAAACAAATGTGGGAGAACGGTGAATTCCCAAATACAATTTGCGATGGTCCCATGGCACTCGATTTGGCGGTGGATAAAAAATCGGCCGACATTAAAGGCTTTGTTTCGCCTGTGGCGGGCGATGCCGACTGTTTGCTGTTTCCCAATATTGAGTCGGGTAATGTTTTTTATAAAGCAGTGTCGAAATTTTGTGAGCCCGATATTGCTGCTATCGTTATGGGCACAAGTGTTCCCACTGTTTTATCATCGAGAAGCGATTCAATACAAACCAAATTATACTCAATTGCGCTGGCCGCTTTGATTGGATAAAGCATGAAGCAAAAAAATCCGAAGATATTAGTTATTAACCCTGGCTCTACATCGACAAAAATTGCTGTTTTTGAGGGCGAAAAGTGCCTTTTTAGTCAAAATATTGTACATTTTCTCGACGATTTAGTGCATTATCCAACTATTATTTCGCAATACGAATTTCGCAAAGATATAATTTTGAGCACTTTGGAACTTGAAGGTGTAAGCCTCGACGGACTTGAAGTTGTTATGGGGCGCGGCGGCTTAACTTATCCCTTAAATTCGGGGATATACGAAGTGGACGACCGTATGGTGACCCATGTGCGAAAAGGTGTTTTGGGGCAACATGCTTCCAATCTGGGACCAATTTTGGCGCAGGCCATTGCCCGTGAGTTCGATGGGGCTAAGGCATTTATTGCCAATCCCGTAGTAACCGACGAACTTGTACCCGAAGCACGCATTTCGGGGCATCCGAGGTTTGAGCGTGTTTCAATATTTCATGCCTTGAATCAAAAGGCCGTAGCCCGTTTATATGCCCGTTCGATTTCGAGAAGTTACAAGGAGCTCAATTTAATTGTGGTGCACATGGGCGGTGGAGTATCGGTTGGAATTCACCAAAAGGGTAGGGTGGTCGATGTTAATAACGGGCTCGATGGCGAAGGCCCTTTTAGCCCCGAGCGAAGTGGTACTTTGCCAGTGGGACAGCTTATTTCGGCGTGTTTTAGTGGCAATTTCACCGAAGACGAAATGCGCCTAATGGTTGTGGGCGAAGGGGGCATGGCTGCTTACCTTAATACCAACAGCATGCTCGATGTTTTTAACGCGGCTGAACGAGGCGACGAAAAAGCAGCTTTATTGTTGAAAGCTTTTATATTGCAAGTGGCAAAAGCGGTAGGCGAAATGGCCACCGTGGTTTGCGGACAGGTTGATGCCATAATATTTACCGGAGGCATAGCGCATAATAAAACAATTGTTGAGGCGCTTACCCAAAAAGTTAAATTTATAGCTCATGTTGCCGTTTATCCGGGCGAAGATGAAATGGAAGCCATGGCCATGAATGCCCGTTTAATGCTAAATGGTGAATTAATTCCCCAAAAATATCCACATTAAAACTTGCATAAATACATTTCTACTACTTTTGGCCTTTCGAATTGAAATGAAACGATGAAGAAAAATCCTGTGAAAGTTTACGTGGCTGTAATCCTGTCGATGGCTTGTTTTGCCCTTTCGTTTGTGTGGTTTAAAGTTGCCAATGTTACTTATGGCCCCTTAACCATTGTGCTTTTTCGACTGCTCATTTCATCGGGTATATTACTGGTATTCACTAAACTGTCGAAACGTTTGGTGTTACCCAACAAAAGCGACTTTAAATACCTGCTCCTGCTTGCTTTTTTTGAGCCCTTCCTTTATTTTATGGGCGAAAGCTTCGGATTACAATATCTTTCGCCTACAGTTGCAGCGGTTATTATTGCTACAATACCTTTGGTGGCGCCCTTTGCGGCCTATTACTTTTTTAAAGAACGCATTACCCGTAAAAATTTATTGGGGATATTACTTTCATTCTTTGGTGTTACTTTGGTTATTTTTGAGTTGGGAGTTGGTTTAACGGCTTCGCCATTAGGTTTGTTTTTGCAATTTACTGCGGTGTTATCGGCGGTGAGTTATACCGTAGTTTTGCATAAAATTTCAGCTCGGATGAATAATATTTCAATCATATTATTTCAAAATATAATTGGTGCAGTTTACTTTTTGCCTTTTTGGCTAATTTTCGAAAAAAACAGGGTAATGGCTACTCCATTCAATCGCGAAGCCATGATTGCCATTGTTTATCTTGCCGTTTTCGCTTCAACGCTGGCATTCATATTTTTCACTTATAGTGTGCGGCAGTTTGGAATAACCAAAGCCAATATGTTTACCAATACCATTCCGGTTTTTACGGCTATTTTTGCTTGGTTAATTTTGGGTGATGTAATTAACCTTCAAAAAATTATTGGCATATTTGTGGTAATTAGTGGTTTATTTGTGGCTCAAATAAGTTTTAAAAAACAGTATGTTGGACCCGATCCCATTCCTCGCACCTAGCAAACCCAAAATAATTATTGCCTTATGCCGATAGTTGAATACCGTACTTCCGAAGAGCTGAAGCAATTGGTGAGTCAGGATAAAAAGGCCTTTGATGCGTTTTTTCAGCATTTGCGAAAAAAAAAGCCCAAAAACCTCGACGATCGTTTTCATGCACTGCACCACCAAGCTTTTGAGCATTTTAATTGTCTCAATTGCGCTAATTGTTGCACAACGCTCAGCCCCATTGTTACCGAAAAAGACATTGACCGTTTGGCCAAGCATTTTAAAAGAAAAGCAGCCGATTTAATCAATGAGTATTTTCATATTGATGAAGACCACGATTATGTTTTTAATCTTTCGCCCTGTCCCTTTTTGATGCCTGATAATTATTGCATGGTTTATGAAAGCCGGCCCAAGGCTTGTCGCGAATATCCGCATACCGACCGCCGGAAAATGGTACAAATTCTCAACCTTACTAAAAAGAATTGTGAAGTTTGCCCAGTAGTTTATTCCATTGTTAAAACCCTAATGGCCGAAGACATTAAATAATACATAAAGCTGGCTATTGCTTCTTTTTTAAGCGTTGTGGATATTTTATCAGGTTATTTTGCTTTATTGGCTTGGGGCTTGTTATGCTATTTTTAGATATTTTTTTATACGTAGGTGGATTTCGAATAAAATATCGCTGCTGGAGTTTGAATATGATAGTAAGGATTGCAATTGAAATCCACATGTATTTTTTTTGTGCTAGCGTGTTTGTTTTTCGTTGCTTTCAGGTTTAACCAATTGGCAAAACCGATACCCTGCTCTTTATAATGCCTTGTTGGGATTGGGTTTTCGATGCAATTTTGCAATTTTGAATGTTCTCAAAGTGCTGGTGCGAATCTATTATAAGTCTCCGGTAAATCAAGCTCTTCTGACTGTTCGCATTGGTGCAGTAGTATTGGCTTTATTTATTTTCATGTTGGCATGGCTAAACATATAAACCCTAAAAATGTTATTATCAGCAATTATCTTATTTGAATAAAAACCGAAAAGTATGGATGTAACCCGAATTTTTGAAAACAATCGTAAATGGGTTGACGAAAAGTTAAACAACAACAGTAATTATTTTAAAGAATTGTCGGAGGGACAAAACCCCGAATTCCTATATATTGGGTGTTCCGACAGCAGGGTTACAGCTGAGGATTTGATGGGGGTACAGCCTGGGCAGGCATTTGTTTATCGCAATATAGCCAACATGGTTTCAAACAACGATTTAAGTGCCATGTCGGTTGTGAGTTATGCGGCTACTCATTTAAAAGTGAAGCACATAGTAGTGTGTGGGCATTATTACTGTACTGGGGTAAAAGCAGCCATGCAATCGGCCGATTTGGGAATACTTAATCCATGGTTGCGTAATATTCGCGATGTATATCGCCTTCATAAAACCGACTTGGATGTAATAGTTGACGAAGATACCCGTTACAAAAGGCTTGTAGAGCTTAATGTACAAGAGCAATGTGTGAATGTGATTAAAACAGCCGATGTGCAAAAAGCCTACAACGAAAAGCGTATTAAAGTGCACGGTTGGGTTTTCGACATCAGCACCGGCAAACTAATCGACCTAAAAATTGATTTCGACAAAATAATGAACGAAATCATGGAGATTTACCGCATCATTTAAACTGCTATTGTTTTTTGCTAAGCAATTCAACTTTAATGTTTTTTACTTTAGTGGCTGCAAGGTGGTTGGTGGCATATATTTCGAGGCGATGATCCGTGGCATCGCTATACCAAATTACCCGGTTATCGAGACTGTCGGGCGAAATTTGCAGTCCGCCTATAATATTAATCAAACTTAAATTTCCGTAGCTGACAGTATAATTGATGGCCGAAATTGAATCACTTGGTTCAATGCTTATGTTTTCGAAATCGGTTTGAATAGTTGGGAGAGTATATTGGTTGAAAAAACCAGTTAATTGGTTCGAAATGGTGTCCATTAAATGATTTATAGTTTTGAAATAATCAAGTTGAGGTTCGTGCCCCTTGTTTTTAAAAACAATCAGTTTATTGTCGATTTTTAAGCACTTGAGCTGTTCGTGAACGGGTTTTGAACCATACATTTTGCTCATAACCAGCCGATTTGCACCAAGCATAAAGCGAAAAGGGTAATCGTAATCTATGGGCACGATATCGTCGTTGTCGCCATGGAACGAGATAACCGGTACATTTTGTCCTTTGCTGATTATTGTAGTATCGGTTAAAGCACCCCACATGTTGCCAACTCCACGAATTTTAAATGTTTCGGTATATTTATTTCCGCTCGTTTCAACGTTACCAAGGTCAATTTTAAATCTATTACCAAATGTACTTTTGGGGCGTTCTTTGTTATCGAGGTAGGCAATGGTGAGCGAAGCAATTGCGCCGGCACTTGTTCCGGCTACATAAACGTGCATGGGGTCGATGCCATATTTTTTGGCATTATGTGATAAAAACCTTAATGCGGCATGAACATCCTGAACGGACATGTAACCCGCACGTTCAACGTCCACTTGTTTCATTCTAAAACCCATTCGGTAGTTTATTGATGCCACTACGTATCCACGGCTGGCAAAATGTTCGCCCAGTATTTTCTCGGTTTCTGATTGTTTGTTGCCTATGTAAAAGGCACCGCCGTGAACAAGTAATAACAATGGACGTAACTTTTGCTTATCATTTTCGGGTAGGTAAAGGTCTAAATCCAGATCCAGTTCTTTAACGCCTTTCCAAAAGTTAATCATTCCCCTGGCCAAAATATATACGTAAGGATCGTCGAGATAGGGGGTTGTGCTCCAGTAGCCCCTGGCTTTTCCATAAACAATATCGGTTTGAATGGCTGTTTTTTTGAAAATGGGATCATTGTAACGTGAAGTACTGGGAATTAATGCAGTTTTTCGAATTGCCATTAAAATGTTTCGTTTGTTCTTCCAAAAAAATATCGACGATTTTTTGCCCTTTATTTTCAGTGTGCCATTTAGTTTATCTTGTTGATTTACATGTTTTAAACGGCCTTCGTACTCCAGTGAGGAAAAACTCGCAGTTTGACTTTTTTGTATAATTGAGAAAGCTTGTTTGGTTTCAATAGCCATTCCTCGTTTATGAATATAAAAACCACTATAAATGTATAGCAGTGTGTCGTTTTTATTGTTTTTGAAAAACCGGGTTAAAAATATTTGAAAGTTATTCTTTTTGGGTGCAGGTAAATTGTTGGCATTTTTTAATGAATCGATGTATAAACTCTCTTTTTCGGGAAAAACCGAATCGATGACAAAAATAAGCGTATCATTTCCGATGTTTCCATCGTATATGCCTTTGTTTAGTTTTATTTCAGTCTCCTTTTTGCTAAGGCACGAAACTAAAAATAGAATTGAAAACAACAGCAGTGCTATTTTTACAATTGGCTTTACTCGAAGCATATTTTTTTCAGTTTAATAGATAAGATCACCTTTTCCCTGACGAATTATTTCAATCTCGTTGTTGGTACAGTCAATTATTGTTGAAACGCGGTTGTCGCCATATCCGCCATCAATAACAACATCTACTTTATTGGCGTATTCTTCGTAAATAAGCTCGGGATCGGTTATAAAAGCTTCGATATCGTCGCTGCTGTGAATCGATGATGAGAAAACGGGGTTGCCCAGTTCTTTTACAATTTCGCGAATAATATTGTTGTTGGGCACACGAATGCCTACCGTTTTCTTTTTCCCTTTAAAATAGCGGGGTACATTATTGTTTGCTTCGAGTATAAAGGTGAATGGACCGGGCAGGTTACGGCGCATAAGTTTAAAAATGGGGTTGGGGAGTGGCCGAGTAAAGTCAGATAATTGGCTCAAATCATGACAAATAAACGAAAAATGTGATTTTTCAACTTTTATACCCTTTAAGTGCGCCACTTTTTCAACTGCTTTTTGATTTGTAATGTCGCAACCCATACTATAAACGGTATCGGTAGGGTAGATAAAAATTCCACCACTTCGCAGTAAATCAATAATTTGATTGATTTTACGTTGATCAGGATTTTCGTTATATAATTTTATGAGCATAATTATTATGTAAAAATGTGCACATAAAGATAAACTATTCTTTTTATCGTTTCCAGAACGATGGCGATAAAATAACGATAATGGTAAATAATTCGAGTCTTCCGAGTAGCATCAGAAAAGAGAGGAACCATTTACCGCCTGCTGGGATAAAAGCATAGGTCTCAATTGGACCGGTAGCGCCTAATCCAGGGCCTGCGTTCGCTAACGATGAGGCAACGGCGCCAATGGCTGTGTCAAAATCGTCGACAAAAAGTAAAAAGATAAATGTACTAATAAAAAATATGGCAATATACGTGAAGAAAAATGCCAGTACGTTGTTGATTATTTGTTGGTTAATCGATTTTTTGTTAAACCGAACAGGGATAACGGCGTTGGGATGAATTAAACGACGCAGCTCGTAATAAGTATTTTTTATAAGTAGGGCAATGCGCATGGTTTTAACGCCGCCGCTGGTCGATCCTGTCGATCCGCCAATAAAGAAAAGTATAAATATTAAGCCAATCAATGCCGTTGGCCAAAGCAGATAGTTGTCGCTTACAAACCCGGTAGTGGTCATGATTGAAACCACTTGAAAAATTGAATTTCGAAATGATTTTTCAAATCCATAATCGGTAAAGAAAAATAAGCTAGTGGTTGCAATTATTGTTGCTAAAGCAATAAATAAAATATAGAATTTGAATTCTTCGTTTTTAAACAAGCGCCCCGGTTTTCCGGCAATGGCGAAATAAGAAAGCGAAAAATTTGTACCTGCCAATATCATAAATAGGGTAATCACGTATTGAATGTAAGGCGAATCCCAGTAAGCAATGCTTGCTTGTTTGGTAGAGTAACCTCCAGTGGCCATTGTGGTGAGCGAGTGACAAATGGAATCGAAAAAACTCATGCCCCCAAACTTGAGTAAGAAAATCTCGATGATCGTGAAAATAAGGTACACGTTCCAAAGAATTTTTGCAGTGTCCTTTATTTTAGGATTAACTTTATCGGTAGTAATGCCTGGTGCTTCGGCCGCAAAAAGCGACATGCCACCAATACCAAATGCGGGTAAAATAGCCAACGACAACACCACAATTCCCATTCCTCCAAGCCATTGAGTGAGGCTTCTCCAGAATAAAATACCATGGGGCATTTCTTCAACATTGTTAAGTATCGATGCGCCCGTGGTAGTGAAACCCGACATGGTTTCGAAAAAAGCATCGTGGTAAACTGGTATGGCTTCGCTTAAATAAAAAGGCAAGCTCCCAAATAATGAAAAGAATATCCATACGATACTTACAATGATATAGCCTTCGCGTTTACCAAGGTTTTTAGTGGCTTTAAAGGTCAGGGCAAGAATAAAACTACCTGTTAGTAAGGTGATTACTGATGAATACAAAAAGCCTAAAGTGTCGTATTCGCCGTAAAAGAATGATATTAATAAGGGAATTAGCATGAAAAGCGCTTCTCCAATTAATAAAAAACCAATGGTTCGAAATATAATTTTGAAATTGATCATTGTGCCTCTTTATTTAAAGAACTTATCAACTTTTCGGATGGCTTTGGGGAGTGCAAAAATAACCACTTTATCGCCTGATAATATTTGGGTTTCGCCGGTAACAATAAAGCCATTAAGGCCGCGAACAATTCCTCCAATCTTAGCATTGTCAGGAAAATCGAGGTCTTTTACCAGTTTGCGTGTTGCTTTAGAGCCTTCGTTGGCAATAACTTCAACTACTTCAGCTTCGGTTGAGGTGAGAATCCGTACGTTCGATATTTCCGATAACATTGAAAAGCGATAGATGAAACTGGCGGCTATGAATTTTTTGTTAATTACGCTACCAATACCCATTTGTTCGGCTAAACTTATAAAACCGATGTTTTCGATTTCGGCGATGGTACGTTTTACTCCCATTTTTTTGGCTAACTGGCAAGTGAGGATGTTGGTTTCGGAGTTGCCGGTTACTGCCACAAAGGCATCCATTTTTTCAATTCCTTCTTCTTTTAAAAGATCGAGATCGCATCCATTTCCGTTAATTACCAGTATGTTACTGAATTTATCGGCTAGTTCTTGGCAGCGTTCTTTATCTTGTTCAATTAGTTTAATGTTGAATTGGTCGTTTAATTTTTCGATGGTTTTTTCGGCAATATGGCTACCACCTAAAAACATGATATTTTTGACATCGAAAAGTTTTTTCCCCGAGCGATCATATAAATCTTGCATTCCGGTGCGGGTAGTTACAAAATAAACGGTGTCGTCGTTCAAAATAACGTCGCGACCTTTGGGAATAATGGTGGTATCGCCACGGGTTATGGCTACTGCTCTGAAATGTTCGGTTTCTTTGGCAATTTGGGACAAGGATTTGTTTGCGATTTGAGCATTCTCCCTAATTTTGATACCGAACAGAATTAATTTTCCATTAGAAAATTCGTGCATTAATCTAGCTCCGGGCTGTTTTACCGATGCTATAATTTCTTTGGCTGCCAGGGTTTCGGGATAAATTAATTCATCAACCCCTAATTCGGTAAAACGTGGTTTGTGCTCACGCTTAAGGTATTCGGCATTATTGATTCGGGCAAGTGTTTTTTTTGCGCCTAAATCTTTGGCTAAAATACAGGCTAATATGTTACGCGATTCATAGGGGGTTACTGCAATAAACAAATCGGCTTTTGCTATTCCAGCTTCTTTTAGGTCTTTTATCGAGTTGGCAGCTCCTGTGTAAGTAAGTAAATCAAGTTGAGTTGATATTTTCTCTAACTTTTCATTGTCATCGTCTATTAATGTAATTTCATGATCTTCCTTACTCAACATCATGGCCAAGTGTGTTCCTACTTCGCCCGCTCCAGCAATTACAACTTTCATTTTCTTTTACTTAATTATATTATAAAGAGCAAAAAAATAGTTCTATTAAATCCCATCAAAAATTAGGCGGCAAATAAACGAATAAACTATCGTCTTAACTAAAATACTTTGCTCTTTTCATTAAAGCAATACATTATTTAACCTGAATAAACATAGAGGTAAATTTACATAAATATCAGTAAGGAACCGCTTATATTAGTTTTAAAATTTAATGTTGAATCTCTTGCGTTTAACGATTTCATTTTACCATTTTCAAAATATTTTAGTTGTAATCTGTAGGGATTTTCAATGGTGATGTTTGAATATTTAGGTTTCCATTCAATATCGTGATGAATCTTTTTTTCGTAATTTCCGGTACCTTTGATAATATCAATTGATAGGTATTTGAAAAGAATAGAGCCTTTGTGCATGGCCAGTATTTTATCTGGCGCCTTGCTCATTGGCTCAGGAGTGTTTGTATGGAAAAAGCCCGAACTGGCTTCGAGCATGTTTAGGGTCTGATCGTTCAACGTATCGGAATTGCTATAATAAAAGTGTTGTTTGCCGTTTATAAGGCTTATTATTTGTTGGTTATAACTATTGTAAAACACAATAATGTCCTGCTTATTTGAAACAATATTGCGAACTATAAGGTTGATGCTGAGCGATAAGAGTAATATCATATTAAGCATCAGTGATTTGTATTGTTTTTTTTCGGTGAGCAGTGCAAAAGTAATAACAAGTAAAATCAATATGGTCAGCGTTATTTTGTCAATCCATATATTTTGAATGAGTGAGCCCGGTAAAGAATCTATCAAAATAATTGATGCGTTCATTGCCGCGGTAATTTTTTTAAGTATAAATGCAAGTGCCATAGTCGCATAGGGGATAAAGCTTGTTGCGAAAAATAGCAGCGCTCCGTATAGCAAAAAACCGGCAGCGGGTATTACTACAAAGTTGCTCATCCAAAAGTAAACTGGGAACTGATGAAAATAAAAAATACTGAAGGGTAATGTGCCAATTTGCGCAGCAAGCGAAACGGCAAATAGATCCCAGAAGTACTTTATTATTCGGTTTTTAGGTTTAAGCAATGCTGATACCTTGGGTTGGAAAAATACGATGGAGGCAACTGCCGCATACGATAATTGGAAGCCCACTTCGCCAATAATATTGGGGTTTATCAATATTAAAACGAAAGCTGAAACGGCTAAAGTGTTGTAAATATTTGTTTTTCGATTTAAGCTATCGCCAATGGCAACAAAAGAGAACATGGTACATGCTCTGAGCACCGAAGGCGATAAACCGGTTATAAACGCGTATCCCCATAGAAATGAAAGCACTAAAGCCAGTTTTATTAAACGGCTGCGTTTGTTTTTCCCGAGCAAATTTAGCAAAGTGTTAATTACCACGAAAATAATACCAACATGAAGCCCCGATACTGCCAATACGTGCATGGCCCCTGACGAGGAGAAACTACTTTTAGTTTTGCTGCTTAAATAGCTCTTTTCGCCTAACGTAAGCGCTGCCAATACTGCAAATTCCTGATTCTTGATACCCGATTCACGATAAAGTTTTAGAAGTTTTTCGCGGGCTTTCAGGGCCAAGGTTTTTAATGAATGGTTGGTGTAAGGAAGGCAGTTTATATCGGTTTTTAAAAAAGCCTGATACCGAATGCCTTTATTCTGCATAAACCTTTGATAGTTGAACTCACCCGGATTGTTGTTTGATGTAACGGGGTGAAGCCTAGTGCTGAATGTTATTTGATTTCCGGGATGTAGTGTTGAATTTATGGTCTCGTCGTCACAGTAAACCAGTATTTGTTCATGTGCCCGAACGAGTGAATCGTTGGTGATTGCTCCGCTTAGTTTTATAATATACCTTTCGCGTTGATTATTGGCACTGCTTTTTTCTGCAATGGTGCCTATGTATATTGCTTTGGTTGGTAATTGTTTATCGAAGAGGTGATTTCTGAAAATATGGGTGTAACAAAAGCTAAAGATGGCTATAGCTAAAAAAATAACTGCCGTAGTTAGCCATTGTTGTTGATGTCTTTTCTGCCTCCCCACTTTTTTGAATATAAAAAACAGTAGGGCAAAAAATAACATGAGTAAAATACCACTCAGGTTTAATGGGAGAAATGCAGCCATTAATACGCCGGTAATTAACGCGACCGTGTATTTCAGAAATGGTATTTTTCCAAATATTTTATTCAACGCAATAGATTGAGTTCATTAGTTAATTGAAAATGATGATCAATTTAATGAATCAAAATTGCAGAAGCCATCAACTTGTCACTTTCTTAACGAAGCATGGTTTTTGGTAAATGAATGCGTGATTTTTACGTTGTAAATTATTTTTGAGGTGCTTTAATGCGGTACGAAACGTTCGCCTTTCCTTTCGATATGGCAAGTAATTTTCCTTTGATTAGTTTTTTGCGCAAAGGCGAAACGTAATCAACAAAAAGTTTGCCTTCGAGGTGGTCGTATTCGTGTAGTATAACCCGCGCAGCGTAAGCATTGTAGGTTTCTGTTTTTTCGTTCCAGTTTTCGTCAAAGTAATTAATGGTAACCTGTTCGTCGCGCGAAACATTTTCGCGGATGTTGGGTAAACTCAAGCAACCTTCTTCCATTTCCCAAGGCTCACCTTCAGAACCAAGTACTTGTGCGTTAATAAACACCTTTTTGAAGTCCTTTAATTCGGGTTCTTCTTCGGCAACAGGGCTTAAATCAATCACGAAAAGTCTGATTGAAAGCCCTACTTGGGGCGCAGCCAAACCAACACCATCAGCTTGGTACATGGTTTCGTACATGTTGTCAATCAGTTCATTCAGTTTTGGATAATCTGGAGTAATTGGCTTAGAAACGTACCGAAGTAGCGGGTCGCCATAAACTGTAACGGGTAATATCATGATTAAATTTTTAAATTTCTACGTTGTTCTAAATACGATTGTAATATTATGGTTGCACTCACGGCATCAATCAATCCTTTGTCTTGCCGGTCTTTCTTTTTTAAGCCGGCATCAATCATGGTTTGAAAAGCCATCTTGGATGTAAAACGTTCGTCGGCCAGTTCAAGTTTAACGTCGGGGTACTTTTTTTCAAATTGTTTCAAAAACGGGTTAATGTACCTAATCGATTCTGAAGGTTCGTTTCTCAGTGTTTTAGGATACCCCACTACCACCAAATCAACTTTCTCTTTTGAAAAATAGTCGGCCAAAAAATCGAATATATCGTGAGCGCGAACAGTAGTAAGCTTGTTGGCAATTATTTGCAAGGGGTCGGTAACTGCCAGTCCAACACGTTTGCGCCCATAATCGATGGCTAATATTCTCCCCATAATTTTGGGTGTAAAGATACAAAACTGTTTGAAAAACAGATCATAAATAATCACAAACTACCCCAAACGCGTGCCAGCGAGTATCCAGGTGCTTTTATGTCGAGGTCGAGAAAATAACCAAAAGGGGTTTGGGCTGTTTCAATTCCGGCGTTTTGCAAGCGTTTTTCGGCGTTGTTTAAAACCTGAAGTGTAAATGCTTCCGATGCTTTTGATTCGGATAAGTGTGCAAACGAGTGTAAAACAAGAGTTGAGCAATTGTTTTTGCGTAATACCCATTTAAGATGGTTGACCAATTTTTTTTCGCGGCTTAATACGTCTTTTTCTTCGTCGGCAGCTTCAATTTGGATAAATGCAAGCACACAATTATTGAAAGTGGCTCCGCTTGTAACCTCTTCGGCATTTTCAATGTTTTTAACCTTGGGTTCGTACCCAAAATGGGTGGTATAAATAGCTAAAACCTTCATGTTATTTTCATGTTTAATCAATTTTAAAGCTACAAAATTATTAAAAAGCATTAAAGAGGCACAATATATTATTTAAACAACCTATTTTTTATATTTTTGCAACGCTCGAAAAAAATTAAATAATTAAAATAGCATGTTTGAAAACCTGAGTGACAGACTAGATAGTTCTTTCAAGATACTGAAGGGACAAGGAAGAATTACTGAGATAAATATTGCCGAATCACTAAAAGAGGTTCGTAGGGCATTGCTCGATGCCGACGTAAACTTTAAAATTGCCAAAACCTTTACCGATACCGTTAAAGAAAAGGCACTTGGACAAGACGTGCTTAAAGCGGTTAAGCCCGGCCAAATGATGGTGAAAATTGTTCACGAAGAATTGGTTGGACTGATGGGAGTCGATTCGGTCGATATCAATATTAAAGGCAATCCCGCCGTTATTTTGATTGCTGGATTACAAGGTTCCGGTAAAACTACTTTCAGTGGTAAACTGGCCAAATTACTTAAGGAAAAACGTGGTAAAAGTCCGCTTTTGGTGGCTGGCGACGTTTATCGTCCGGCTGCTATTGAACAGTTGAAAGTACTTGGCGAACAAATTTCGGTGCCGGTTTATACCGAAGAGGGAAATAAAAACCCGGTGGCCATTGCTCAAGCTGCTATCAAATTTGCGAAACAACGCGGGCACGACTTGGTTATTGTCGATACCGCAGGGCGCTTGGCCGTTGACGAAGAGATGATGAACGAAATCTCGGCTGTGAAAAAAGCCATCGATCCCCAGGAAATTCTTTTCGTTGTCGATTCAATGACTGGTCAAGATGCAGTAAATACCGCCAAAGAATTTAACGATCGGCTCAATTTCGATGGTGTGGTACTGACCAAACTCGATGGTGATACCCGTGGTGGTGCTGCACTTTCTATTCGCTCGATAGTGAATAAACCGATCAAATTTGTGAGTACCGGCGAAAAAATGGCCGAGATTGATGTATTTCACCCAAAACGAATGGCCGACCGTATTTTAGGTATGGGCGACATTGTTTCGTTAGTTGAAAAAGCACAAGAACAATTCGATGTTGATGAAGCCAAACGTATTCAGAAAAAACTAGCCAAAGACCAATTCAACTTTAACGATTTTTTAAGCCAAATTAACCAGGTGAAAAAAATGGGGAATCTGAAAGATTTGGCCGGGATGATTCCTGGAATGGGGAAAGCATTGAAAGATGTTGATATTGAGGACGATGCCTTCAAGCATATCGAAGCCATTATTTATTCAATGACCCTTGTTGAAAGGGAAGACCCATCGTTGCTGAACGGATCGCGTCGCAAGCGAATTGCAAATGGTTCGGGCACTACCATTCAAGAAGTAAACCGCTTGTTGAAACAGTTTACAGAAACCCGTAAAATGATGAAAATGGTAGCTCAGGGAAAACGAATCGGCAATATGTCGAAAGGATTCAGACGATAATAACTTAAAATATTTAGGATGATTTTAATCGACGGAAAAAAAATATCAAGCGATATTAAGGCCGAAATTGCACAAGAGGTAAAATTATTGAAAGAACGTGGCGCAAAAACACCGCATTTGTCGGCCATTTTGGTTGGACACGATGGCGGAAGCGAAACCTACGTGGCTTTCAAAATTAAAGATTGTGAAGAAGTGGGGTTTCGTTCTACTTTGCACCGTTACGAAGATGATGTGACTGAAACCGAATTGTTGCAAAAAGTTGCCGAGTTAAACAATGATCCCGACGTTGATGGTTTCATTGTACAATTGCCGCTTCCTTCGCACATTTCGGAACAAAAAGTAATTGAAGCCATTGCTCCTGAAAAAGATGTCGATGGTTTTCATCCAATAAACGTTGGACGCATGGTAATTGGATTGCCTTCGTACGTGTCGGCTACCCCCGATGGGATTGTTGATTTGTTGAAACGTTACCAAATTGAAACATCGGGTAAAAATTGTGTAATTGTTGGTCGTAGCAATATTGTAGGGCGCCCAATGAGTGTGCTTATGTCGCAAAAAGCCATCAATTGTACCGTAACTGTTGCTCATAGCCGCACCAAAAACTTGAAAGAGGTTTGTGCTTCGGCCGATATATTAATTGCAGCTATTGGATCGCCCGAATTTATTAAAGGCGATATGGTTAAACAAGGCGCAGTGGTAATTGATGTGGGAACTACCCGCGTACCTTCAACCGAAACCAAAAGCGGTTTTAGGCTTAAAGGCGATGTTAAATTCGACGAAGTTGCCCACAAATGCTCGTACATAACACCCGTGCCTGGGGGCGTTGGGCCAATGACCCGTGTTGCTTTGTTGAAAAACACTTTACTTGCCGCAACCAAAAAGATATACGCTTAACAGCGAACAATAATGAAAAATGGAGGTTTAATTACCTCCTTTTTTTTGCACTTTACTTAAATTGGTTTTTATAATTTTTTCGGTAAATTGCACGAGGTAAAAAACTAAATTGACGTATTATTAAATCTAAATGAAGTGATCAAAAAGGTTTATAATTTTTATATCGAAGGATTTAAAAACATGACATGGGGAAAATCCCTCTGGTTACTCATTCTGGTTAAGTTGTTTTTAATCTTTTTTATTATGAAATTTTTTTTCTTTTCCGACTCGTTTAAACATAAATATAAAACCGACGAAGAACGGGGAATGCATGTACTTGAGAATTTGACAAATCAGAAACAATAAAAAACACGATGTATGTTTGAAGCAATTGACATGTCATTGGTAAATTGGTCGAGAGCCCAGTTTGCACTCACGGCAATGTATCATTGGTTGTTTGTTCCGCTTACCCTTGGAACAAGCTTTATGATTGCCATTATGGAAACTTTTTATGTGAAAACCGGCAAAGCCGAATGGAAAACCATGACAAAGTTCTGGATGACCCTATTCGGAATTAATTTTGCCATTGGGGTTTCAACAGGAATTATTCTCGAATTCGAGTTTGGTACCAACTGGTCGAATTACTCGTGGTTTGTGGGTGATATTTTTGGTGCACCACTGGCCATTGAGGGAATTATGGCATTTTTTCTTGAATCGACCTTTATTGCCGTCATGTTTTTTGGTTGGAACAAGGTGAGTAAAAAGTTTCACCTGTTATCCACCTGGTTAGTGGCCATTGGAGCCAATCTTTCGGCATTATGGATATTGGTGGCCAACGCATGGATGCAAAATCCGGTTG
The DNA here is from genome assembly GCA_035271585.1 of Prolixibacteraceae bacterium. Lineage (GTDB taxonomy): Bacteria > Bacteroidota > Bacteroidia > Bacteroidales > Prolixibacteraceae > Roseimarinus. Next base: position 39,610 of record DATERL010000142.1, on the reverse strand, counting down.
GCACTACCTTTAACCCCGATACGGCTCGAAACGAAATGACCAATTTCTGGGATATTCTTTTTTCACCAGTTGCCATCAACAAGTTTTTGCACACCATTACTTCGGGCTTTGTTTTGTCGGCCATATTTGTAATTGGTGTTTCGGCGTGGTTTTTACTGCGAAAAAAACACATTGTAATGGCCCGTAAAAGCATAGTGATTGCAGCAATTTTCGGCATCATTTCGTCGGTAATGCTTATTGCTACCGGCGATGGTTCGGCCAAGCAAATTGCAATGGTTCAACCCATGAAACTGGCAGCCATGGAAGGACTTAACGAAGGAAAAGAAGGTGCAGGGCTCGTTGCTTTTGGTATATTGAAACCCTATGAGGCCGACCCCGATAACCAACGCATGAAGGATTATCTTTTCAAAATCGAAATTCCCAAATTCCTTTCGTTCCTTTCGTTTGGCGATTTCAATGCATTTGTGCCCGGTATCAACGATATAATTCATGGAAACGAAGAGCGGGGCATCATGTCGTCGCACGAGAAAATTGAGCGCGGAAAATATGCAGTGGAGAAGCTGACCGAATTTAAAGAAGCAAAGAAAAATAACGAAGAATCGCTGGTTGTTGAGTTGAGAACTTTGCTTACCAATGACGATTTTCAGAATGATTACTTTAAATACTTGGGTTATGGCTTTGTTTCCGACCCCAATTTCTTAATCCCCAATGTGCCGGTTGCTTTTTACAGCTTCCACTTGATGGTGATACTTGGAATGTGGTTTTTGTTGCTCTTTGTAATTGCTTTGTGGTTGGTAATAAAGGGAACGCTCGAGCGTTATCGTTTTGTTTTATACCTTGCCATTTTATCAGTTCCGTTGGCCTATTTGGCTTCAGAGTTGGGTTGGCTGGTTGCCGAGTTTGGTCGTCAGCCTTGGGTGATACAAGATTTAATGATGACCACTACTGCGGTTTCGAACGTGAGCACATCGTCGGTTCAAATTACCTTCTTCCTGTTTGTTCTTATTTTTACCGCGCTTTTAATTGCTGAAATCAGTATTATGGTTAAACAAATTAAAATTGGACCAAGAGTAGAGAAAGGAGGCCAAAAATGATTCTAAGTATATCTTATACATTGTTGCAGGAATATTGGTGGATGATTATTTCGCTGCTGGCAGCTTTATTGGTGTTTTTAATGTTTGTTCAAGGTGGACAAACATTAATTTATAGCATTGGTAAAACGCCCGATCAACGCACCATGGTTATTAACGCTTTGGGGCGTAAATGGGAATTTACTTTTACTACCCTGGTTACCTTTGGCGGGGCTTTCTTTGCTTCGTTTCCACTATTTTACGCAACCAGTTTTGGTGGCGCTTACTGGGTTTGGATGATTATTTTGTTTTCATTCATCATTCAGGCCGTTTCGTATGAATTTAGATCGAAACCCGCTAACTTTTTAGGCGCTAAAACCTACGAAGTATTCCTGATTATTAATGGCTTAATAGGAACTATTTTTATTGGAACCGCTGTTGGAACCTTTTTTAATGGAGCCGAATTTACCTTGAATGAGTATAATCAGGTTACCTGGGAAACTGCTACCCGCGGACTCGAAGCTGTATTGAATTTTCACAATGTAGCACTTGGCCTGGCTATTTTCTTTTTGGCGCGCGTGTTGGCATTGCTCTATTTCAATAATACTATTAACGACGAAACGATTAATAAAAATACAGCACGACAATTGAAAATCAATGTTGTTCCTTTTTTGGTTTTCTTCCTTTTGTTTGTAATTGTATTGCTATTTAAAAGCGGGTTTGAGTATCATCCCGAAACCCTGGTTGTTTCCATCGAAAAATACAAGTACCTGCATAACCTGATTGAAATGCCCGTGGTTGCTCTGTTGTTCTTGAGTGGGGTAGTGTTGGTTTTGTGGGGCATATACAACGATATGTTTCGCAAACCTGGAAAAGGGATTTGGTTCTCGGGTTTCGGTACTGTTTTGACCGTTTTTGCCTTGCTTTTGCTGGCTGGTTTTAACAACACGTGTTATTATCCCGCCTTACCCGATATGCAATCATCGTTAAATATTCGCAACAGTTCATCGAGCGAATTTACCCTAAAGGTGATGTCGATTGTTTCGTTGATGATTCCCTTTATAATTGCATACATTTGGATTGCATGGAAAGCCATCAACAACAAAAAAATAGATATAGACGAGATAAAAGGTGATACCCATGTTTATTAACCTGTAAAAGAAATACGTTATGATATTATCCGGAATTTTATGGTTGTTAACTTGGCCTCTTGTAATTTTCGCTACTTATTACGCGATAAAATGGGTCTTGAAAAAGTATAAAAATGAATTAGAAGAAGTGGATGAATAATACTCAATTATTCATTTAGAGATAAAAAGCGGGTAAACCCGCTTTTTTGGCAATTGGTTATGAGTTTTAATGCCGTTTATCTATTTATAAGAAAAAACTATCTTTATAATTCAAAGAAAAAGGAGACAAGTCTGAAAGGCATAAATGGTGTTTTATGAACATAGTTTTGATAACATTAGCACAATTTTAAATTATGAATAAATATTTTACAACAATCATTATCTTAGTTATTTTAGGTTTAAATTTAAGTGCTCAGGAAATGGTTACTGATCGCCCCGACCAAACAGAATCGTCATCAACCATTCCCAAAAATAGCATTCAAATTGAAATGGGAGTTTTGTTAGGAAATGACAATGAGGGTTCTTCAAGGCAGCTTTTGGCTCCCACAACTTTAATTAGATATGGTTTAACAAAAGGGATTGAGCTCCGTTTAGGCGAAAATATTGAATTTAATAATACTAAAAATAACCCAGAATATGTTTTTGGTGTAAGCGACCTCGAACTGGGTGCTAAGTTTCAACTGCTTAAAAATGAAAACATTAATACCGAAATTGCATTTTTAACACATTTGATAGTTCCTGTTGGTTCAAATAATCTAACAATTGGACAATTGGGTGTTGTTAATATAGTCGCTTTTTCGCATCAGCTGAATGCTTTTATGGAATTGGGCTACAATTTGGGCTACAATTATTTTGGTGCAGGTAATGGCGATTTTACCTACTCATCGGCTTTAGGAATAAGTATTACAGATAAAATTGGAACCTATATTGAGATTTACGGTGAACTGTTAGAAATTAACAATTTTGTGGCTAATTTCGATTCAGGGATAACCTACCTTATCAAGCCGAATTTTCAGCTCGATTTATCGTTTGGCCTGGGCTTAAACCAAAAAACGAATTATGTAGCACTGGGTTTTAGCTGGAATTTTAACCTATAATGAAAGATTATTTCAATTACATTAGGGCAAGGTTTTTGAATTGCTTGGATTTTACTAATATTAGAAAATATCCGCTTTTTTTAAGCTAAGGCTTTAATACTTTATAATACATCGAAAATTTTGAAAAATTTAAATTGAATAGCTATGAATAAAGTTTTAAGCGTGGCATTAATGTTAGTGATTTTTGCCTGTTCAAATACTAAACCCGTTATAAATGCTCAAATTATGGCTACTGAACCCTTTATTATTTATAAAACAAAAGCTGATTATTCGAACCTTGTTCCGGTCATTCTCAATGCCGAAAAAACAGCCATAGTATCCTATCCTGCTCCAAGCGATGTTTTGAGGGCTGGTGAATTAGCCTTGCCTTTGCCATTAATCAAAGGTTATTTGATCGATGTTCGAGGTATTGGTCCTCATGTGGCATTTACTTCATATACTTATAGCACCTATAGCCAATTGGACCAAGCACCATCAATTGAGCAACTTTTTAAAAGCATTGTCGATATCGATCCTCTGGTTGAAATGTACAATTGCAGTGAATTTATTCAGGACAAATACAATATGAAAAAAGCGAACAAGCTGGTAAAAAGTGGGTTTAAAGCGTGTTTAAAAATAAGGTGAATGTTTTAATGAAAGTTAATTCCATTTAATAACATGTTGATAGTAGCCATTATGAGCTTGAGTCAGTGCATCTGTGATTTTTTCAATAGATAATTAAATGTGCAGATAATTAAAAATACATTTTCCCGTTAAATAGTTCTATATGAAACAGCTTCGTCTTATACTTTTTTTCTATAAATCATATGCTTTTACGAGTTGTGCGATTACGTTAATTTGTCTAGGACTGTTATATGGATATGGCAAAAATGGCATCCATATGATTCAAGTGTTTTTTTGGTTTAAGATTTTTACACTCGCGATTATTGTTTATGCGACAAATAGTTACAAAAATAATCAATTTTATTATTATAAAAATTTAGGTTTGTCAAAAATTAAATTGTGGCTTCCGACTTTAATATTTGATTTCCTTGTTTTTTTTATATCAATGATCATTTTAGCGATAAAAATTCATGACACACTCCCTCGAAGTTGATAGTATAATTCTTGAATTTGGTACAAAAAGAGTATTACAAGATGTTTATCTCAAGAATGAGACAGGAAAAACTATGGGGATTCTTGGACGAAATGGGACTGGTAAAACTTGTTTAATGAATATAATTTATGGAGAACTAAAAACAAATAATAAATCTGTAAGAATCAACGGAGAAACAATTTTTAATGGTTATAATAATCCAGAAATATTTAGATATTTACCCCAATTTAGTTTTGTACCTAATAGCTTAAAAATCAAAAGGATTTTTAATGATTTCAATCTTGATTTTAGCGAGTTTATTGATTTATTCCCTGACTTTAAAAAATACTACAATTTTAGACTAAAAAATCTATCAGGGGGAGAACACAGGATAATAGAGGTATACATTATTCTTGCTTCAAAGACAAAGTTTTGTATGCTTGATGAACCATTTTCGCAGATAATGCCTGTACATGTGGACATTTTTAAAAAGATAATAAATAAAGAAAAGAAAAATAAAGGAGTAATAATTACTGACCACTTATATGAGCATGTAATCGACATTTGTGATGATCTTTATGTAATTTCAAATGGAAAAACATATTTAACAAAAAACTTAAACGACTTAGTAACACTTGGTTATTTGAATGAAAAACAAATAACGGCTACTAACAGCAAAATATAATTAATTGCGGTCTCGGTGCTGATAATTAAGGTTTACAGCCCGCATCAGCCTCGGTGTTTTTCGACAGGAAAGTACCCCGCATTCCGCAACTAATCATATTTGCGAGACGATATAGATGGTTTATTTCAATAAACGAAAGCCTTTTTATTACTTAATTAGTAGGGTTTGTTTAAAATTAATAGTTTGTTGTATTTTTTTTTATGTCTGATGATTAGTGTATTACAAGTTGTGTGTGAAAACAGCTATATTATTAATAATCAGTATGTTCTGTTTTAATCCGAATGTCTAATCCCGAAAACTACCGGGACTAACAATTTGTTGTAATATCAATTTCCGTAATTATAGTAATAATTATCTCGGTAGTCAATATTGTCCATCGGATACGTTCCTTTCGAAATATTGATTACTGAGTTTGATTGACCACCAAAAATACCCAAGCCATTTTCAATATTGCTGAAAACCTGTACCGGCTCTGCAAAAAGGTCACCATCGTAGTAATGATGATCGTACGACGATTTTAAGAAAAGGTAAGTTTCGCGGGGCAGTGTTTGCAACAAAAATTTTACTTGATAGAATTCGCCTTTCGACAGATAATCAATTTTTTCGTTTCGATAAAAATTAGGGATCGTGATTTCAAAGTTCACCGTATATTCGCGACCATCAATCAGCTCATCCGTAAAAACGTTGTAGGGATTTCCCGGTGTTTCGAATAAAAAATCGTTGGCATTTTCTTGTTCCGGAGTAATTACGGGATCCTTTATGCTAATATAGCTTTCTCTAACATTAACAAACGAATCGATTACGGTTTTGTCGTAATATTTTTCTATGTAGATACCTTGCGTTAGGTGTGCAATCAAACGATAATAGTTCACTTCGTTGGCCGGGTCTTTAAATTTTAAGGCTACTTTTAATTGTTGCCGATCGTAATCCCAGTTATTTCTATAATCGATGGTAGCTGTGTCAACCGAAATAATTTCAATAGCTTGTGGTATATAAGTTTCACAAGTTGAGTTGTCATAATCGGGGTGAGTGATTTCTAGTTTGTAGGTTTTTCCTACTTCGGCTTTAAGGCTTGAACAATAACCAATGGTGGTATTACTTTCTGTATCGTTGTAATTAAAACTGTAATCTCTGTTGCTGTTAGTGTTTGTGGTGTAAGTAGTTAGTGTTTCTTTTTCCTCGCCATCGACAAATAGTTTTACCGTGGCATTATCGATCCAGTTAAAATTGGATATAACCCCCGGAATAGGTTTACTGCCCGCAATTAATACTTTAATTAGACTGTCGGGTTCAATAAAACTGTTTACCACCATTTTTGACGATATTTGATTGGACTTAAACTTAATCTCTTCCTGGCAAGCAGTTCCAATGATTAGTATTGCGGCAAAAATGTAGAGATTATGATTAAATATTTTTGTTTTCATGGTTTTCATTTTGAATGGGATTTAAAATTTAAATGAATACGAAATTGACGGAATTAATGGGAACAAGCTGAATTTATTCAGTATTACCTCCGGATCGCCTTTGAGTACTTGCTCGCCGGTTACGCTATTGGTGATATAATCGCCATATTTCATTCCCCATTGTAGCATAAATGGATTCATGTTGTTGTAAACGTTGTAAATTGAGAAACTCCAGGTGCGTGTTCCGCGTTTCATTTTTTTGTGCAGGTTAATACCCAAATCTAAGCGGTGGTATGCAGGCATACGATAGTTGTTTCGACCACCGTAGTCTTTCAGGTTCATTTTACTGTAATAGTTATTGGAGTAGGGGATTTCCATACTTGGAAATTCCATAACAGCTAATGTTAAAGCGTTGCCGGTGCCATAAACCCAGGTACCGCCAAAGTCGATACGGTCACTTAATTGATGGGTGAAAGCAATGCTAACGTCGTGCCGGCGGTCGTATTTGGCAGGGAAGGCATTGCCAAAGTTAAGGTTGTCGAATTGGCGTTCGGTTTTTGCCCAGGTGTAGCCAATCCATCCTGTAGTTTTGCCAATGGTTTTTTCGAGCATTACTTCAAGCCCATACGACCAGCCAATTCCTTTTTCAACTTTTTCTTCCCAATTGGTGTCGTTGCCCATAAACGATGCGCCTTCTTTGTATTCAATCAGGTTGGTCATGGTTTTGTAGAAACCTTCAAGGGTTAAATTAATACCGTGCCTAAAGTTGATTGCTGTACCCAAAGCAAACTGATCGGAAATAGGCGGCGCAAAGTTTTTGGTTACCGGTACCCAAAGGTCGGTGGGCATACTAATTCCCGATGAGGTAAGTAAATGAACATGTTGTGCCATGCGCGTGTATGAACCTTTTAATGCCCAGTTTTCGAGTGCTTTGAACCTTAGCGAAATTCGGGGTTGTGGCCTGACAAAGGTTTCGTTCTGAACACTAAAAACCGAAAGATGCAAGCCGGCATTCAAATTTAAGCGTGGGCTTATCGAAATTTCATCTTCTATATAGCTTGATAGTTCGTGGGCGTTGATGTCGTTGTCGGTGTAGTCGCGATTAATGCCGGTGCTGTCGTCGAGTGTAACCGATTCAATTTGAATGCGGGTGGCATCGGGGGTAAAGTGATGATGCGTATAGGCCGTACCAAATTTTATCGAATGCCGTGGGGTGGCATAATAGTCAAAATCGATTTTTGCGGTAATGTCTTCAATGCCTGAATAATTTCTGAAAATATCGCTTTTTTGGATGTTTTTAGTTAAGTTTTTTTCGGTGAAATTTGAGCCTACATCAAACAGGTATTTGCTGTAGGTTACCGTTGTATTGCTGAAAAGCTTAGGCGAAAGCAAGTAGTTCCAGCGGGCCGAACCAATGGTGTTGCCCCATTTTATACTGGTTTCGTCGTTGTACTTATATTGTATGAGGTTGTTTTTATCATCGCTTTGGCTCGAGTTTGATTCGTATCCGATAAAACCTTTATCTTTTCCAAAATACCCACTTAAATACAAGCGGCTTTTGCTGTTGAAAATATGGTTTACTTTCAGGTTGTAATCGTGAAAAAATGCACCGGCCTCCATGTCGGTTCCCTCAATTTTATTGATAAGAGCAATAATTGGTTTGGCCATTACATCGAGGTAAGTTCGCCGTGCCGAAACCATAAACGAGGTTTTGTCTTTAACAATTGGACCCTCGAGCAAAAGCTTTGACGAAATAAGTCCAATCGAAACATCGCCTTTAAATTCCTGCATGTTACCATCTTTCATGCTAATATCGACAACCGACGACAAGCGGCCGCCAAATCTCGAAGGAAAACCGCCCTTGTAAAGTTTTACGGTTTTAATGGCATCGGGGTTAAAAACCGAAAAGAAACCCAGTAAGTGGCTGGCATTGTAAACGGGTACGCCATCGAGCAGAAATAGGTTTTGGTCGGGGCCGCCACCACGCACATAAATACCACTGGTGCCTTCGGTGCCGCCTTGAACGCCGGGTAAAAGCTGTATCACTTTTAATACATCGGCTTCGCCCATAATGACCGGTATTTTTTGCAGCTTTTGAATGGGGATATCAATCATGCTCATCTGGGTTTCTTCCACTTTATTGGTCTGATTGCCCAATATGGTTATTTCGCCCAGCTCATCGCTTTGTAGTTCAAGCTCAATGTTTAGGGTGATGTTTTCCTGTAAATCGAGTTCAAATTCTTGCGCTTGGTATCCCACAAACGAAGCAACGAGTGTTACTTTACCTTTGGGCAGCGAAATACTGTAAAAGCCATAGTTGTTGGCCATTGTTCCTTGCAAGGCCTTGCTTTCGTAAACGTTGGCATTGATTAAGCGCTCTCGGCTTTCCTTGTCGGTAATGTATCCGCTAATGGTTGCTTTTTGGGCAATACTTGTCAATGCAACAAGTATAAATAAAAGAAAAATATAAATTTTTTTCATTGTGAAGAGGGGTTTGTATTGGGCAGCTAAAGTAGATGTTTCTAGTGTTAAAAAGTGTTTTACTTTGTTATTTAACTTAAAAATTCACTAATTATTATCAATAGATTAATAGATTTTAAGATATGAGTATTCAGACAAATAGTAACAATTTGATGTTGTGTATGTTAAATAAATTGATGTGAGTATTTCAGTTTGTTTATATTCATTTAGTTATAAAAACGTAACGAATTATTGCATTATATTACCCGCCATTGTTTTTATTTATAGTTCATCTTGTCTTAACCTTAACCTTAACCTTAACCTCAGTCTCAACCTTAATATCTATTGCTCTCGATATTCGTTAAAAATTCGTTCAATATCCTCCCAGTCGTAGTATTTTATTCCTTCTTTTGGGTATTCGCCGTACGTTATTTCGACCGACGAAGAGGTATATCCGCAAAAAACGCCAAAACCGTTTTCGATGTTTGAGTAGATGGGCACTGGTTCGGTAAACATCATGTAATCACTGTACTTTTGTGCATCGATTGATTTGAGGTAATAGTACATGTCGTGGTTCAGGCTTTGCAGTTTAATTTTCACCTTCATGTATTCGCCCGATGCGGTGTCGAGTTCCTCGCTACTGTTCGACAATAAATCGGCTATAAAATCAATTTCGTATGGTTTGCCATTAATCATTTCGTCGGAAAAAATATTATACCTATTTTCAAGTTCACCAAAAACGTAAGTGTTGGCATCTTTGTTTTCGTTTGAGAGCAATGGGTCGGTACTGTATAAATTTACATAATCAGGGAACAAATTATTATTATTGATGTATCGAATGGTATCAGTTCCCAGTACTATAAACGATTTTCTTTGGTAATTTTGTTCAACAATTAAACGGTAATAGTTGGTTTCGTTGGCAGGGTCGGTAAATCGTAGTTTGTAATTATATTCGCTATAGTTTTGGCCATATCTATTTTTTTGAGTAGTTATTGAGTCGAATCCGCTTATTTGTACCACATGGGGAAGGGTGGTTTCGGCACTGACCGTTTCGTATCCTTTACATTCAACAGTTATTTTATAGGTGTTACCAGCAACTGCTTGTGTTTCATTTGAACGGTATTTAAAAATGGAATCGGCTTCGTAGGTTTGTGTTTCCTCATTATAATAGCCGTAACTTTGATATATTAGTGGTTCCAGTACTTCTTTTTCGATTCCATTTTCGTACAAAACAACTTTTGCGTTTTTAACACTTTTGGTACTTAATTCGTTGTTAAGTGGAATGTTTTGGTACAGGTTTACAACAATTACTTCGCCTGGCGTAATAAAGGTGTTAACCGTTAGTTTTGGCTCAAGCACATCGTGGTTTAGTTTTATTTCGTCGATACACGATACGATTACTAGCGCTAATACAATAATTGTAATGAATGGATATTTCATTGTTTGGGAGTTTTAGAATTTAAAGGAATAGGATACTGATGGAACAATGGGGAGCAAAGCTATTTTGAAAAGCTTGGTTTGTTTTTTGCCACTACCGTAACCGCCGCCAATGCCGCCACTATATAGCTCGCCATTGGCATCTTCTTCCATCCACATCAAAAAGAAAGCATTTCGACGGTTGTAGGCATTGTATAGCGAAACATTCCAAGTTCGGATGCCCCGTTTTTTTTGTTTGTGGAAATTAATGCCTACATCCATGCGGTGGTAGTTGGGCATACGGTAATTGTTTCGTCCTTCGTAAGCGTAGGCGTAATTGTTGTTAAAATGGCCATGTCCTGATTGCGGAATATCTGTAATGGGAATGTGCGAAAAGGCCAACGATACAGCATTACCTGTACCGTAAACCCAAGTGCCGCTTATGTCGATACGGTCGCTGAATTTGTGGGTCACCACCACGCTAACATCGTGCCGACGGTCGTATTTGGCCGGAAATACTTTGCCAAAATTGATATTTTCGAATTGACGTTCGGTTTTCGACCAAGTGTAGCCAATCCAACCTGTTGTGTTGCCGATGGTTTTTTCAAGCAGGAATTCAATTCCGTACGACCAACCCTTGCCCATTTCAACTTTGCTTTCCCAATCGGTGCTACTTTTCATGAACGAGGCGCCTTCTTTGTATTCAATCAGGTTATTCATGTCCTTATAAAATCCTTCGATTGTTAAATCGAATTGGCGAGATAGTTTTATGGCTGTGCCCAATGCATAATGATTGGCAACTGGCGGGGCAATTTTTTTTGTTACCGGAACCCATAAGTCGCTGGGCAGGTCAATGCCCGACATGGCCAGCAAATGAACATGTTGAACCATGCGCGAATACGATGCTTTTAACGAAAAGTCGGGGGCTATTTTGTACCTTGCCGATAAGCGTGGTTGTGGCGAAAAGTAGGTTTCTCCTTCGACCGAAAATGCTGAAAAGTGAAAACCTGCATTTACTTTTAAATTGGGAGTAAGGGTAATATCATCTTCAATGTAAGCCGAGTAATGGTTGGCATAAACATCGTCGTTCCCAAAAATGGTATCGCTTTCGGCCAAAGTATTTTTAGTGTTTTTAAAATTGAAGGTGGTTACGCCCGGCGTAAAATGATGCCTGATGTATTGTGCCCCAAATTTTATATCGTGAGCAGGTGCTGGAAAGTAATCGAAATCGATTTTGGCCGAAATATCGTCAATGCCTGATGAATAATTAAAATAATCGGATTTGGAATAATCTTCTTGGTATAATTCGTGGTGCTTGTTCGACAAAATATTGAATGCATATTTGCTGAAAATCAAAGTGGTATTGCTGAATAGTTTTGGCGAAATTAGGTAGTTCCAGCGCAACGATGCAATAGTATTTCCCCAACCCAGTCCAAATTTATTGTCGAGTACTTCAATTTCCTTACCATTTTCTTCTCTAACGGTGGTTATTTGTCTTGCATTACCTTTGTCGCGGCCATGATAAATGCTTAGGTAGAGCCTGCTTCGATCCGAAAAAATATGATTTATTTTTGCGTTGATATCATGAAAAAAGACATAAGCGTTGATTTCATCTCGTTTGTTTTTTTTATTTAGTATTTTTAAAATGGGTTGGGCAATTATGTCGGCATAGCTACGACGCCCCGAAATCATGAAAGAGGTTTTGTCTTTCACAATGGGGCCTTCGAGCATTAACTTCGACGAAATAAGTCCAATGGAGAAGTCGCCTTTCAGTTTTTGCATGTTTCCGTCTTTCATGCTCACATCAACAACCGACGAGAGGCGTCCGCCAAAGCGAGCCGGAAATCCGCCTTTGTAAAGTTTAACAGTTCGAAGGGCATCGGGGTTAAAAACCGAAAAAATTCCCAGTAAGTGACCCGCATTATAAACGGGCACGCCATCGAGCAGAAAAAGGTTTTGGTCGGGGCCGCCACCACGCACATAAATGCCACTGGTGCCTTCGGTGCCACCTTGTACTCCGGGCAATAGTTGAATTACTTTGAGCACATCGGCCTCGCCCAAAATGGTGGGGATATTTTGTAATTTTTGAATGGGTAAATCAATCATGCTCATTTGGGTTTCTTCCACTTTATTGGTCTGATTGCCCAATATGGTTATTTCGCCCAGCTCATCGCTTTGTAGTTCAAGCTCAATGTTAAGGGTGATGTTTTGTTGTAAATCGAGTTCAAATTCTTGTGCTTGATACCCCACAAACGAAGCAACGAGTGTTACTTTCCCTTTGGGGAGCGAAATACTGTAAAATCCATAATTGTTGGCCATTGTTCCTTGCAAGGACTTGCTTTCGTAAACGTTGGCATTAATTAATCGCTCTCGGCTTTCCTTGTCGGTAATGTAGCCGCTAATGGTTGCTTTTTGAGCTAAACTTGCCAATGAAATAAGACTGAATAGGAGAAGAATAAAAGGTTTTTTCATTTTGATAGAGGGTTTTAAATATGGCAGCTAAAATATAATATTTTATTGTTTAGCATATAAAATTTATTGATTTTTGTCTTTATCAAGAATTTTTAATGCTTCTTCGAAAGTTAAATACTCGATACCTTCTTTGGGGTATTCTCCATTGGTTATTTCGATATATGATGAAGCATAGCTGCCAAAAATTCCATAGCCATTTTCGATGTTGTTAAAAATTGGGACTGGTTCGCTAAATGGTGAACCATCGTTATAGCTTTGTAAATCAATCGATTTTAAAAAGAAGTACATATCGGATGAAATGCTTTGAAAAGCAAATTTTATTGTTTTAAACTCGCCTTTTTCGGTGTCGATAAAAGAAAAGCTTTCAAAATAATCGTTGGAATAACCTATGCTTTCATAAACACTTACCTCATAATCTTTACCATTAATTAGTTCGTCGGTAAAAATACCAAATGAGTTCCAGCCCGAACCAAAAATATAGCTGTTGGCATCTTCGTGCACATTACTAAAAACTGGATCGTTTGAGTTAAATCGATCTTCGCCACTACTGTGTTGTTTTATGAAGTATTGTAGGGTGTCGGTTTCATTATATACGGGGTAGAATTGTCCTGTATTTTCAAATTTTACCAAGCGGTAATAATTTGTTTCATTGGCCGGTTCACTAAATTTAATTTTGAAGTAACTATTAATTAATATGTAGTTTGACTCATTGCTTATGGTACTTGAGGTATCAATTGCATGTAATTTCACAGGAAAAGGAACCGTAGTTTCGGCACTAACTGTTTCAAATCCAGGGCAACTTACTTCAATTTTATAGTTATTGCCGGGAATACCGTAGAACTCGGGAATCGAATAGTAATAAGTGGTGTCAAATTCGTTGACATCCATATCGAGAGCATTTTTTTCATAATAATAGTGTGTGTTTCGGGTTAATGTGAAAAAACGTTTCAATGTGTATTTTTGATTCCCATTTTCGGTTAACACGATGCTTGCATCCGATTTTGTTTTCATGTTTTCGGTGGTGTTGATTGGGGTGTTTTGATAAACAAAAACCGAAATTACCGAGTCGTTTGCAATAAAAGCATTTACAACTATTTTGGGCGCAAGCAACTGGCTGTCGATAATAATTTCTTTTTCGCACGAAAAAAATACGCTAAGCACAAGTATGATGAGTAGTAATTGTTTCATTTTTTGTGGTTTTAAAATTTGAATGAATAAGAAACCGAAGGGATAATTGGGAAGAGGCTTAATTTGTAAAGCTTTATTTTTGCTACTTCTTGTTCTCCGTTATAATAACGATCGTCCCAGTCGGAATCCCAACGCAGCATAAACGGATTTAAGCGGCTATAAGCGTTATAAACTGAAACATTCCAAGTGCGGATACCGTGTTTTTTTTGCTTATGGAAATTTACGCCCAAATCGAGGCGGTGGTATGCGGGTAAGCGGTAATTGTTGCGGCTTTCGTAAACTTTAGCGTAATCGCTCCAGCCTTGATGAAAGGGGATTTGAGTTGTTGGGAATTGAGAAAACGATAGTGTGGCCGCGTTGCCGGTGCCATAAACCCAGGTGCCACCAATATCGAAGCGATCACTAAATTTGTGCGTAACTACCACGCTGATGTCGTGCCTGCGATCGTATTTGGCTGGGAATATTTTTCCAAAATTGATATTTTCGAATTGACGTTCGGTTTTCGACCAAGTGTAACCAATCCAGCCCGTGGTGTTGCCCAAGGTTTTTTCGAGCAGTAATTCAAGCCCGTACGACCAGCCCCGTCCGGCTTCAACTTTATCTTCCCAGTTGGAGCTGCCTCCCATAAACGAAGCGCCATCTTTATACTCGATCAAGTTGGTCATGTTTTTGTAAAAACCTTCAATGGTAAAAGAATAACTGCTATTTATATTGAATGCCGAACCTAGGGCAAAATGGTCGGCTATTGGTGGCGTAAAACGCTTGGTGGCGGGTACCCACAGGTCGGTGGGCAAATCGATACCCGACATGCTAAGCAAGTGCAGGTGTTGTGCCATGCGCGAGTACGATGCTTTGATTGACCAGTTGGACATTGCTTTGTAGCGCACCGATGCACGGGGTTGCGGGCAAATAAAAGCTTCACCATCGACTAAAAATGTGGATAAATACGCGCCAATATTGGCTTTCAGCGTAGGTGAAATGGTAATATCGTCTTCGATGTAAGCCGATAACTCGTTGGCATATACACTGCGGTTTCCATATGTTGTGTCGGTTTTTAGGTTGCTGTAGCCGGTATCGGTAAGTTTTAAGTTGGTTACACCGGGCGTAAAACGGTGGTTGGTATAACTTGCCCCAAACTTAACATCGTGGCGTGGCGATGGAAAATAATCGAAGTCGATTTTTGCGGCCAAGTCTTCGATGCCTGAGTAATAGCGAAAATATTCTTTGTTAAAAGTCTTTTTTTCCAAATTGCGTTCAATCATTTCGGCCTCAATATTGAAAAGGTACTTGCTGTAGGTAAGGGTTGTATTACTAAATAATTTTGGGCCGATAAGGTAATTCCACCGTAGCGATGCAATGGTGTTTCCCCAGCTTAAACCAAAATTATCTTCCCACTCCATTGTTGACTTTTCGCTTTTGGCATGGTATGAATTGTCGTACGAATCGCCGCCATATCCTCTATCTTTTCCATGGTAAACGCTAAGGTACAAGCGGCTGCGATCGGAAAAAATGTGATTGATTTTTGCGTTAATGTCATGAAAATAGGCACCCATCTTCACATCTGTATCTTCCGATTTGTTGATTAGTGAAACAACAGGTTTTGCCAAAATGTCGATGTAGGTACGGCGAGCCGAAACCATAAACGAGGTTTTGTTTTTTACAATTGGGCCTTCGAGCATCAGTTTTGACGAAATAAGCCCAATAGAAACTTCGCCTTTTAGTTCTTGCATGTTGCCGTCTTTCATGCTAATATCAACTACCGACGAAAGCCTTCCGCCAAAGCGGGCCGGAAACCCACCTTTATAAAGTTTAACGGTTCGAATGGCATCGGGGTTAAAAACCGAAAAGAAACCCATCAAGTGTCCTGCATTATAAACGGGTACGCCATCGAGCAAAAACAAGTTTTGGTCGGGGCCGCCACCACGCACATAAATGCCACTGGTGCCTTCGGTGCCGCCTTGTACTCCTGGTAACAATTGGATAACTTTTAATACATCGGCTTCGCCAAGTATAACCGGAATTTTTTCGAGTTTTTGAATGGGTACGTCAATCATGCTCATTTGGGTTTCTTCAACCTTGTTACGGTTGCCGCTAACAATTACTTCCGATAATTCGCCAGACTGAACTTCGAGTTCAATGTTGAAGGTTTTGTTTTCATGAAGATCGATTTCTAACTCCACTGCTTGATATCCAATAAACGATGCAGCTAGTTTTACTTTCCCTTTGGGCAGCGAAATGCTGTAAAAACCATAATTGTTGGCCGTGGTACCTAGCAGTGTGTTGGCTTCGTAAACGTTGGCGTTAATTAGGCGTTCGCCACTGGCTTTGTCGGTAATGTAACCGCTAATGGTGTGGCGCTGAGCAAAGGCCGATACGGTAATTAAACAGCATGACAATAGAAAGAAAAGGTGTTTCATTTGGTTAAGGGGTTAAATAAAAATCAATTTAATTTATATAGGATGCATATTATTGAAAAGGTTGCACCTTAAATATGTTTTGTTTAATAATTATTGTATTGGTTATACTCATAATTTATGGTGTCGATGGGATAAGCACCATGGCTTATGTTTTTAACCGATGAAGAATAACCTGCAACAATGCCTACACCATTTTCGATGTTTGAAAAAGCTTGCACCGGTTCCGAAAAGAAATCTTCGCCGTACCATTGCTGGGCGTTACTGGCTTTCATATAAAGAAAAGCTTCGCGGCTGATGGTTGATAGCTTAACATCGATGCTATAAAACTCACCCGGGCTTGAAAAGAAACCTTTAGTTTCGTTGTTTTCATAATCGCTATACGAAAAATTCGAAAATGCGACAAATTCGATTTCATATTCTTTACCCGAAATTAAATCGTCGGTAAAAAGGTTGTAACGATTATTTGGTGAGCCAAACAGAAAGTCGTTGGCATCTTCGTCGTTGCTTAAAATCTTATCGTTTGAATTTAAGTTGATACCAAAATTCGTAGATGATATATAAATAGTATAAGCTGTATCGGGGTTTTCGTTGTAATAATTATATAATTCGCCAATTGTTTGAGTGTAGCTAATTCGATAATAGTTGTTTTCGTCGGCTCTGTCTTTAAACTTCATTTTTACGATCAACTGATTTTCTTGGCCGTAATCATAATTCATTAGTTTCGTTTCGGTTTTAAGCTCGATGATTTCGATGGGTTCGGGTAAAGTGGTTTCGCCAAAAGCGGTTTCGTATTTTGGGTGTTTAACTTCAAGTTTATATGTTTTTCCTGCTTCGGCTTTGGTTGAAGTGCTACGGTAAATTACAGTTGCTTTGCTTAAATTGCTGCTGTACTCCCAGTAGTATTCATTTTTTTCTTCGGCGGGATAGTCAATTTTGAAAGTACTTAATACTTCGGCTTTTTTATCATCAACATATAGTGTAACCTCTGCATTATCAATCCATTCGAATTGTTTTTCAAAACCAGGAATCGGTTTGCTTAAAGCTATTGTGGCTTCTATGGTGCTGTCGGCTATAATAAAGCTGTTGATTACTAATTTGGGGTCAATTAGCTTTTGATCGAAATGAATTTCTTTTTCACATGCCGAAAATAATGCCAATAAAGCAATAATGATGGCTATGATTGATCTATTTTTCATGGTGCTACTGTTTAAAATTTGAATGAATAGGAGATAGATGGAATAATTGGGAACAGGCTGACTTGTTTCAGTATTGTTTGTGGGTCGCTCTGTTGTTCATATTTGCCTGTTAAGGGGTTTTCGGTATATTCGCCGCCTTTTGTACCCCACATCAAAATAAAAGGATTATGGTGATTGTAAAGGTTATACACCGAAATACTCCAAGTGCGGATTCCTCTTTTTAATTTTTTATGAAAATTGGCACCCAAATCCATGCGGTGATAGGCTGGCATGCGATAGTTGTTGCGCCCTTCGTATTCTTTTAGGCTATTATTGTATCGATAAGTGCTCTCTATATCGGGGATGTTGCTTTGTGGGTATTCCATTATGGCTAAAGTTACCGCATTGCCCGTTCCGTAAACCCATGTTCCACCAATATCGAATTTTTCACTGAACTCGTGGGTAAATGCCACGCTAATATCATGGCGGCGGTCGTATGTGGCTGGAAATGGGTTTCCAAAATTAAGGTTATCGAATTGTCGTTCGGTTTTCGACCAAGTATAGCCAATCCACCCTGTTGTTTTTCCAATGGTTTTTTCGAGCATCATTTCGAGTCCGTACGACCAACCTTCTCCTTTTTCAACTTTGCTTTCCCAGTTGGCACCGCTCCCCATAAATGAAGCACCTTCTTTGTATTCAATTAAATTGCTCATGGTTTTGTAAAACCCTTCAACTGTCAGGTTAATTCCCTTGTCGAAATTAATGGCAGTACCAAGTGCCACCTGATCAGATAGAGGCGGTGCATACTTTTTTGTAACGGGTAGCCACAAGTCGGTGGGCATACTGATGCCTGCTGTTGTTAATAGGTGTACGTGTTGCGCCATGCGCGAGTAAGAGGCTTTTAATGCCCATCGTTCGGTGGCTTTGTACCTAAGCGATAAACGGGGTTGCGGCCGAACGTAACTTACGCCTTCGACTAAAAATACCGAGAGGTGAACGCCGGCGTTTACTTTCAGGTTATTGGTAATGGTAATCTCGTCTTCGGCAAAAAAACCAAGTTCGTTGGCGTAAATCTCATTGTTTCCCATAAGTGTATCGAGACCTAATGCTAATTCGTCGAGATCGATACTTTCGAATTGCAAACGGGTTGCCCCGGGGGTAAAACGGTGGTAGATAAAGCTGGCTCCGAATTTAATATCGTGGTTGGGCGAAGGAAAATAATCGAAATCGACTTTAGCAGCCCAATCTTGAATGCCCGAATAGTATTTGAATAGGTCTTTGGTTTTTTTCTTAGCAACAAAATCTTCGTTGATGAACTCGGTACCCACATCAAAAATATATTTACTGTAAGTAAAGGTGCTGTTGCTGAATAATTTTTTTGATAAAAGGTAATTCCATCGCAACGATGCAATGGTATTGCCCCAGCTTAAACCAACTTCGGTGCTGTTTTTATGTTTTTGTACCTGGCCTTCGTAATCGAGGTATTCCGATTTACTTTTACTTCCAATGTATCCTTTATCTTTTCCAAAGTACCCACTAAGGTAAAGGCGGCTGCGCTCGTTAAAAATATGGTTTACTTTAAGGTTATAATCGTGAAAAAATGCCCCTCCCGAAACATGGTTGTCGTTTCCGTTCATCATGTTGGCATACATGATAATGGGTTTCGACAATATGTCGAGGTAAGTGCGTCGTCCCGAAATCATGAACGAGGTTTTGTCTTTGATAATTGGCCCTTCGAACATCAGTTTTGAAGAAATCAGTCCAATGGAGAAGTCGCCTTTAAATTCTTTCATGTTGCCCTCTTTCATACTAATGTCGACTACCGATGAAAGTCTTCCCCCAAATCGGGATGGAAAACCGCCTTTGTATAGTTTTACGGTTTTAATGGCATCGGGGTTAAAAACCGAGAAAAAACCCATCAAGTGGCTGGCATTGTAAACCGGCACGCCGTCGAGCAAAAATAAGTTTTGGTCGGGGCCACCACCACGCACGTAAATACCGCTGGTGCCCTCAGTGCCACTTTGAACGCCGGGCAATAACTGAAGAACTTTCAGTACATCGGCCTCGCCCAAAATAACCGGTATTTTTTTAAATTTCTCAACCGATATTTCGGCCATGCTCATTTGAATTTCTTCTACCTTGTTTACCTGATTACCATATACTGTAACTTCATCAAGTTGGTCGCTTTGTAATGCCAGTTCAATATTTAGGGTTATATCTTTTTTTAAGTCGAACTTAAATTCTTGTGAAGTATAGCCAATAAACGAAGCGATAAGCGTAATGTCGCCGGCGGGCAACGAAATACTGTAAAAACCATAGGTGTTGGCCGTTGTTCCGCGTAATGTTTTGGCATCGTATATGTTTGCGCTTATCAAGCTTTCGCCCGATTCTTTGTCAACAATGAACCCGCTAATGGTATAGCGTTGCGAAAAAGCAGAAATTGTAATTAATAAAAAGAACAAAAAGAGGTATTTTTTTTTCATGGGAATTAGGTTTATGTGAAAAAAGTGGCACTGGTATATTGATAATAATACAATACAAAAGGTTGCTTTATGAAACAATTATAACAGCAAATAAACTCATATATTATAAATATATTGCATTTTGTGTTATTTTTCTTCTTGTGTATGTAGGCCGCACTCTTTTTTCGAGTTGTCTTCCCACCACCAGCGTCCGGCCCTAAAATCTTCGCCAGGCTGAATTGCCCGAGTACAAGGTGCGCAGCCAATGCTTACAAAACCTTTATCGTGCAAAATATTGTACGGAACTTGGTTCTTTTTAATGTATTGCTTCACTTCGTCGAGTGTCCAGTTGTGCAATGGGTTGTATTTGATGATATCAAAACTGTTGTCCCATTGTAAAGGGTCGAGCGTGTGCCTGTTTTCGCTCTGTTCGGTCCTAAGCCCGGTTACCCATACCTTTTTACCGGCTAAGGCTTGTTGTAAAGGAATTACTTTTCTGATATAGCAACATTCTTTGCGGTTTTCGAGCGATTGGTAAAAGCTGAACGGCCCTTTCTTTTCGAGCAATTGTCCCACCTGTTCACCCGAAGGATGATAAGTTTTAATGTCGATTTTATATTTTTCGATGGTGCGGTTAAATACTTTATAGGTTTCTTCGAAAAGCCGGCCGGTATCAAGTGTTGCTATTTCAATGGGGATGTTGTTGGTGCAAATAATGTCGGTAATTGCTTGGTCTTCATAGCCAAAGCTGGTAGTGAAAACTACATTTTCAGGGTGTTGTTCACACAAAAATTTAAGGGTTTCAATAATGGTTTTTCCTTCAATTGATGGTAGTGTGCTCATAATATATTCTCTAGTTAAAACGTTGTCAAAGATAAAAAAGAATGGCGATATTGCATTGTGCAAAACAGATTGGGAACTATTTTGCATTCTTCTTTTAAATAACGAAACACAAGTTTAAATTTGAAGAATGAAATAATATGATGATGAAGTGTTTTGAAAAAGTAATTATACTCGTATTCGTTTTTGGTTTATTCATTACTTGTAAAACCGCAAAAGAACCGATAGCTAACTATTACAAGCCTTTGTTCGATCAGTCGAAAAAAGTATACATCAGTACACCTAATATAAAGGAAGCTCAGCTAGATACTTTAGTACTAATTAGGTCGAATTTACGTGATAAAGTGGCGTTCTTTTCCGATACGCTTTATTTTAATGAGCCTTTTTATATTGAAAGTGGCGAGTTGGCTGTACCCATTGAATTAATTAATGCCAAACCCCCAAAATTTGATGTTTTTTTGGTGGCCAAGGAGTATGTTTTTAAGCGAGACTATATCGATGTGCTTTTTCCAAGGTTATCCAACAGTATGCTTCATTTTATTGATGGTCAGCTTGCTTCCGATTCGATTGTTTCGGACGAAATTAATGATTCAAACAAGGCTGTTTTGGTCGATAGTTTAATCTCCAACCGATCAATTATAAAAGATGTTGACTCAAATTATGGTTTCAGCGCGGTATCGAAAAAGCGATATTTAACCCTATCCGAAATAATGGCCGATACTACCCGTGACCTTTTCCAGGCCGATACCCTTATTCAATCGTTAATATCGGAAGCCCCTTGGCACGTGGGCGATTCAATCCCGTATTTTAGCGCTATGCCCAATACTTACCTCGACTCGGCTATGATGCTTTTGTTTGATACCGTTAAAGTTCGCGTTTACGACCCCGCTGATATTATTCCGCAAATGTCGTTTGAGGTTTTAAGCAATATTCATATTGATACTGTGCGAATAGCCGATATGGTTCTTTTTCAAAATAATGTAACTTTTACCATTTTTTACCCCAACGAAATTGACCTCTTTATTGATATGGTTAGGGTACAGGGTGGTACTTTTAAAATTGGTAGTAATGAACACGACGATGATGAACGCCCAGCCTACAATTTGCGGCTTTCTAACTTTTTGCTGAGCAAATACGAAGTGACCAACGATAAGTTTATTTGCTTTTTGAATGATATCAAATGTGATAGCGCTGGAGAATATGACGAACTGAAAATTATTGACCTCGAACATCCTATGACCAAAATCAAAAGGGATCCTTTTACCGGTGTTTTTACAGTTAAAAGTGGATACGATGATTATCCGGTGGTGAATGTTTCATGGGTAGGTGCTCAAATGTTTTGCAAAGCAGTTGGAGGACGCTTGCCCAGCGAAGCCGAGTGGGAATATGCTGCACGGGGTGGTATTTATGCCAAACGTTATTATACCGGGCAAGATTCCGATGACTATACTTATGAGTATTTATACGCCGGTGGAAACTTAATGAGTGAATTGGGTTGGTTTATCGATAACTCTAGGGGAAATATTTGGGTAAAGGGTCGGCATAAACCCAACGAATTGGGGTTGTTTGATATGTGTGGAAACGTTTGGGAATGGTGCTATGATAAATATGATAAAGATTTTTACAAAAAAAACAGCAGTAGCAATAATCCAATGTGCCTAACCGGACCCAGTGTGAGGGTCAATCGTGGTGGGGGCTGGAGCAGCGATGCCATGTATTGCAGGATAAACAACCGTAATTTTCTGAACCAATTTGCTTATAATTCTTATCTGGGGTTTAGGTACATGAGGGAGTGGAAATAAATTTTAATTTTATAAGTAGTTGAAGTCCTTTGTTCTGGTATTAAATGCTAATGGGAAACACAAACTATCAGTGTCTAAGCTCAATAATAATGAGTCAATTAATACAATAGATCATTAGATATTAGTATTGAGACAAAATATAGAACGCTAGTATTCAATTGTTTAACTAGACATCTGAGTGATTCGTAAGGTACTGTACGTTATTTACTTATAAAAACATAACGAACTATTGTTAATAATAAATTGCTTTGAATATGAATAAAAAAATTGTGTTTGGTATTATTGGTGCCGGAATGATTGCCGAAAAACACATCGAAGGGTTACAAAAAACAGGAAAAGTTAATATTAAATGGGTGGCGCGTAACGATACGTCCAAGTTGGATGAATTTCAAAAGAAATACAATATACCCAATGGAACAGGTAATTATACCGACATTATTAATGACCCCGAAGTAGAAGCTGTTGTAATAACCAGTCCGCCTCAATTACACTTTCAGATGTTTGTTGATTGTGTTAATGCTCGGAAACACATTTTACTTGAAAAGCCTGCTGCAATTAAACGCGAACACATCGAAGAAATGCTTAGGCTGACCGATGCTCACCCCGAGTTAATTATAAGCGATTGTTCGGCGCGCCATGCTAGGCTTCAGCCCAAGTATAACGTGGTGAAAGAAATTATCGATTCGGGCAAATTGGGTGATATTTATTTTATTCATCACAACGCAGTGGCACGCCAGTCGAGGCCAGGAATTGAATATCATCCAAGCGCCAAATGGTTTCTGAATAAAGAAATTGCCGGAGGGGGCGTACTTTTCGATTGGGGGGTGTATGACCTGTCGTTTCATTTGGGTTTGTTGAGTGATTTGCCTCAAGTTATCGAAACCGAATTGTTATTTAAACGGAATGGCTTAGATTGCAAAGACCCGGGCACCGATATTTTTGACGTTGAAGAGCATTTTGCGGCCAGTTTGAAATTCACCGGTGGGCTTAATTATTACTGGGAACGTGCGGCAAACGCCAATATGGAAGCGGCCAACGAAACCCGTATTTACGGAACCAAAGGTGGAATTAAACTTTCGTTTTGCAGTTGGGAAAGTCCCTTAATTACTTTTTTTGATGTCGAAAATGACGGGAAAGGAGCAGCAAATAAGCAAGTTATTGAGGTTGATATGAAAGGCCACGATGATAACGATGCCCTCTCGGCTCACTTTGTAAATGTATTACTAGGAAACGAAGAATTACAAATGCCTTTGCACTTGGCCTATAAGCACCTCGATATTATTTATAAATTATACGACTTGTAAAGTCTATATTGATTAATGAGTAAAAAAGCAAAAGGTCACCAAATTAATGGTGACCTTTTTAGTATGTTGGTTTAAATAAGCTGCTTATGCAACATCTTGTTCGTCGTTCTCTTCGGCTCCAACTTTGAAAAATGAAATGGTTTTCTTCAGTTTGTCAGCCAGTTCAGAAAGGTTATGCGACGAGTTGGCCATGTTTTCGGAACTAAACGCATTTTGTTGTGCAATATTATTCAATTGCTGAATGGCATTGTTGATTTGATTAATACCAACTTCTTGTTCGTTACTTGCCATTTTAATGCCTTGAATCAACTGGGCTGTTTTTTCAATTTCAGGAACAATATTTCTCAGTTTAACACCGGCTTCGTCCGAAGCGATAACCGTATCGCGCGATACTTTGTTGATAATTTCGGCGGCTTGTTTACTGCTATCGGCCAAACGCTTAACCTCGCTGGCAACAACAGCAAAACCTCGTCCGTGGTCTCCGGCACGGGCAGCTTCAACGGCTGCGTTAAGCGCCAAAATGTTGGTTTGGAAAGATAAATCTCCAATAAAACCAATACGTTCGATAATATCATTAAGCGATTTAGATGCCATTTCTGTAGCCAAGTTCCCGTCGCGTATACCTTCGACCGAAGCCATGGCAATTTGTTCTGTGATATTAGCGTTTTCGGCATTTTGAAGGAAATTGGCGTGTAGCTCTTCAATCGAACTTGAAATTTCTTCGGTAGTTGCAGCCTGATCGGTAGCTGCTTCGCTCAATTCTGTTGCGTTACGATTCATTTCGGTACTGGCATTCAGTATGTTCTCAAAACCTGCGGTAATATCTTCAACAATAAATTTCAATTGGTTGTTCATCCGATTAAGTGCCCTCATTAGCTCGCCTATTTCGTCTTTACGTTTCACGTCGCGTTGGCGGTGCAAAATTCCGTTCGAAATATTTTGGGCTATTTTCAAACCTTGTTTAATCGATTGGGTAATTGAATTTGAAATAAAGAAGCCCAGTATAACTCCAATAATCAGGATAACAATCATGATGAGTAATAACGAGAAACGCGATTCAGTGATAATACTGTTTGTTTTTTCGGTCATCTCAGTAATTTGATCAACGCCTACATCGGCCAGCGCCATGATATCCACCTTCATCAGGTCCTCAATTTCATTGCGTTTCAACTCAACTACACGGGCATTTTTATAGCCGTCAATAAGTTGTTCAGCTGAAACAATCACATTGCGGGCACGTGAATGATTTGTACCCGACATGGAGCTCAGATCGCGTTTGGCTGCGTTTAAGTAGGGTGTTGCAAGGTCAATATTGTGTGGTTTGCGGTTGTTAATCGACAACAAAATGTAATACGAAGCAGCATTAATGTTGTTCAAAACACTGGTGCCCGCAGCCGACTTTTGCAACAGAGTAGTCTCGTCTTGAAAAGTTTTAAAACTTTCGTCATTGCTGCTAACAAGGTTTTTATACTGGTTGTTTGTATTTTTAAATGTTTTGAGCGACAGTTTGATTAAATTAAGCTTTTCGATACTTAATGTTGATTTTTCGGAGCCTTTGGCTAAGGCAATAAGCGCATCAAGCGAATGCTCAAATTTAACGATAAATTCGTCAGCACGTACTAAGTAATAGTTTTCGCGCAAATGATCGTACGCTTGCAAATTTATTAATACTTCACGCCAGTCCTTGTCTGCCCTCACCGATTCGTTAACTGATGGCAGCGATTCGTTTGACAGGTGGTTGGTTTCAACCTGAATCATCTTCATATTGCTAATGGCGATAATTCCAATAATAGCAGCCAAAAGAATTAAAATACCAAAGCCGGTTCCAATTTTTGTACCGATTTTTAAATCTTCCCACTTCAATAAGCCAAACT
The DNA here is from genome assembly GCA_035271585.1 of Prolixibacteraceae bacterium. Lineage (GTDB taxonomy): Bacteria > Bacteroidota > Bacteroidia > Bacteroidales > Prolixibacteraceae > Roseimarinus. The sequence goes on along the minus strand of DATERL010000142.1, from coordinate 13,740 downwards.
TCAAATTTGATTTATTGCTATTTTCCTTTTTGCCCATTTTTTATGTTTTTATCTGTTAAATTGATAGGTTTGTTCTTTGTAATATATTTGAATCTGTGTTTGAAGTTTAATATCTACGAAAATATAAAAATTTAATTATTTATTGTTACTATAAATGATTTTTATATTTTTATAAAAATAAACCATAAAATTTATTTTAAACCCTATTTTTGTTTTAATAAGATATTTACAGACTAATTCTTAATTAATTATGAAATTATTTAAACATTTTATCATCTTATTTACTGTTGCACTATTGTTTTCTGCTTGCAGTAATAAAAGCGATATTCAAATTGGTTTTTTGATGCCCGATGGTGAAGGTTCGCGATGGCCAATCGATCAAAAATATGTTGAGAAGGCTGGCAAGGAACAAGGAGCTGAGGTGATTTCTCGTTTTGTACCCAGCGATGAAAACCTTCAACAAAAACAAGCCATTGAGTTACTTAAAATGGGCGTTGATGTACTTATTGTGGTATCGGTTAATGCTAATACTGCTGCTGCTATTGTTCGCGATGCCCATGCATACAATGTGCCGGTTATTGCCTACGATAGGTTGATAAAAAATTCAGAGTTAGATTATTTTGTGACTTTTGAGGGCGCTCAAATTGGCAATTTGATGGTAAAACACGCACTCGAAATTGTACCTAAAGGCAATTACGTGCTTTTATATGGCGATGCTGGCGACAATAATGCCTTTTATATTAAAGAAGCACAGGAAGCAATGCTTGAGCCTTATATCGAAAAGGGCGATATAAATATTGTTTACAAAGGATTTGTTGATAATTGGAATGCCGACAATGCCTATCACTTGATGTCGAAAGTGTTATCGTTTACTGATAAAAAAATCGATGCCGTTGTTACTGGCTACGATGGGTTAGCAATGGGAGCACTCAGAGCTCTCAGAGAACATCCCGAACAAAACGTTAAGGTTTTAACAGGGCAGGATGCCGAACTTAATGCCATTAAAGCTTTAATTACTGGGGAAATGACACTTACTGTTTATAAATCGATTCGCGAAATTGCAAATGCGTCGGTTGATTTGGCAATAAAATTAGCGCGTAAGCAAAAAATAGAAGGATCAACAGCAACCGTAAATAATGGCCGTTGCGATGTGCCTACATTAATGTTGCAACCAGTGGCAGTTCATAAAAATAACATTAGGGCAACTGTAATTGCCGACGAATATTTCACCGAAGAAGAAGTTTACGGAGAATAAATAATCGTAATCAAAAAATACGAGCAAAGGGATGGCGCTTAATTGATGCTGTCCCTTTTTTGTTGTGTTAATTTTGCTTCCTAAAATCTATTTTATTTACTAATTGGTTTATGCAAGAAATATTTAAACGGTTATATTTGTGACAAATATTTATAACAAGGCAACATGCAGGAAAAAATTCTAATTCTTGATTTTGGTTCACAATACACTCAGCTTATTGGCCGAAGGGTTCGTGAATTAAACGTTTATTGTGAAATTTACCCGTTTAATAATTTTCCCGAAATTGACGACAGTGTAAAAGGTGTTATTCTTTCGGGTAGTCCACTTTCGGTTCGCGATGACAATGGGCCACGCATTAACCTCGATAATATAAAAGGAAAACTGCCTTTGTTGGGAATATGCTTCGGTGCTCAATATTTGGCTCACTTTTATGGAGGTGCGGTTTCGGTATGCGATAGTCGTGAATACGGCAGGGCTAACCTAAAATACATTAACCACGAAAATGAGTTGTTCTCAGGTGTATCGAACGATACCCAGGTTTGGATGTCGCATGGCGATACCATTGAGAAAATGCCCGAAACGTATGAGGTGATTGCTAGTACCGACGATGTGAAAAACGCTGCGTACAAAATTAAAGGCGAACAAACTTATGGTATTCAATTTCATCCCGAAGTATATCATACAACCGAAGGTACTCAGTTATTAAACAATTACTTGGTGAATGTTTGCGGGTGTAGCCAAAACTGGACTCCGGCTTCGTTTGTTGATTCGACCATTAAAGAACTGAAAGCAAAATTAGGAGACGATAGAGTGGTGCTTGGCCTTTCAGGCGGAGTCGACTCAACTGTTGTTGGCGTGTTGATGAACCGTGCAATTGGTAAAAATCTCACCTGTATTTTTGTCGATAATGGTTTGTTGCGTAAAAACGAGTTCGAAAGTGTTTTAGAACAATATAAAGGCATGGGACTTAATGTGATTGGTGTAGATGCCAAACAAAAGTTCTGGACCGATTTGAAAGGAATTACTGATCCTGAGCAAAAAAGAAAAATTATTGGACGCAATTTTATAGAAGTATTCGATACTGAAGCCAACAAAATTCAGCAAGTAAAATGGTTGGCACAGGGAACAATTTATCCCGATATTATTGAATCGTTTTCGGTAAACGGTCCTTCAGCCACCATAAAGTCTCACCACAACGTGGGTGGCTTGCCCGATAAAATGAAATTGAAAGTTGTTGAACCACTACGAGCACTGTTTAAAGACGAAGTGCGCAGAGTGGGTAAGGAGATGGGGATTAATCCAAAGCTTTTGGGTCGCCATCCGTTCCCTGGCCCTGGTTTGGGTATTCGTATTTTAAGTGATATTACCCCCGAAAAAGTTCATATTTTACAAGAGGCCGATGCTATTTTTATTAACGAACTGCATAAGTGGAATTTGTATGACGAAGTGTGGCAAGCCGGCGTAATGCTGTTGCCGGTTCAATCGGTTGGCGTTATGGGTGATGAACGTACTTACGAAAACGTAGTGGCTTTGCGTGCAGTTGCTTCAACCGATGCAATGACCGCCGACTGGGTCCACTTACCTTATGACTTTTTAGCAAAAGTATCGAACGAAATTATCAACAAAGTTCGTGGAATTAATCGCGTAGTTTACGACATTAGCTCTAAACCACCTGCAACCATCGAGTGGGAATAAAATTAGTTGATACGAATAAAAAATAAATATAAAACCGTTAACTGTGGGTATTTTTCACCCGAGTTAACGGTTTTTTTATTATAAGGCTTTTAACACAAAAGCGACAAGTATTCCAAGGTAATTTCCAATAGCATAGCCAATTACTCCAATGGTTATGCCCATCACAATTATATTTTTATTGTGTAAGGCACCGGCAACTACAGGAACAAATGGTGGCGAAGTTGAAAGTGCTGTAATGGTAATTATGGTGGTATCGGTATCTATTTTAAATATCCACGAGAAGAAAACATGAATGAGCATTGAGCCAAACACGGCAATGAGAATGTAGAGGAACAGGTGGATAAATTCGATGTTAAAAATGGTTCTTAAATCGGCCATTGATGCTACAGCAACGCAAAATATAAGAATGAAATACATCCCCAGTTCGAATGTTTTTTCAATTTTATTAATAGACGGGATTAGGCTCACCAATAGTCCCAATGTTGTAATGGTCAGAATTACGGTAAGCATTTGATATTCGGGGGATACTAGCATGCTTAAGCCGCCTCCAATGGCAAATATTAACACGGTTAAGCCAAGTGCTTTAAGTAATTGTTTTAATGTTTTTAGTTTAAAATAATCGAGTAGGTTGTCGGGGGCTTCGCTATCTTTAATGATTTCGATGGTGCGCTTGTGTTCGTCCTTTCCGTTGAAATGTGGAAGTATTTTGTTGAGTAAACGTTGAGCAACGGTAATAAAAAAGAACAACAACAGTACCCCTATTATTAAATCGTATGTATGTGTTAAAACAAATAGGTTAGGCTTTACATCGAGCGCAGTGGCCAAAGCAGCCAGGTTTGGCGTGCCTCCGGTATAAAGTCCAACCATCATTCCCGAAATTTTCCATGATTCTTCAATTGAATCACGGAAAAGAAAATGCCCGATAATAACGCTGATTAATAATGATATGGTGGCAATAATTAGCGAAAAGAAACCTGTTTTAAGTGTTTTGAATGAATTTCTTAAATCGAGCGAAAACAAGAGCAAAGGAATTGAAATGGGAATGGCAATGGTCATAACTAAATCTTGAACCGACATGATTTGATTTAGTAAAAAGTCGCTATTGTTTATAATACCCTGATCGAGAAAACTGCTGGCATCGGTAGCACTTAAAGCACTTTTTCCGGCCAAAAGTGTATGAAAGGCACTGCTTCCTTTTGGAAAAATACCAATATTACCAGCTAAAATACCAATGATGTATGCAACAACCACAGCTCCAATTTTTTTCATGGTTTTCGAAATGTGGCATACATACAAAATAATAAGGGGAGTGGTAAAATAGAATAGAAAAAGAAGTGCTTTTACCATAGTGCATATTTTTTATAAACGAAACAAAAATAGTAAAACCATTTAATTTTCCTATTTCGTAAAATAGTTTACTTCGAATTAATCATGCTTTGCAGTTATCTTCGATTTTTCTTTTTTAAGTGTTAGGGCGATGAATAGTAAAAAGCCAATGGCCAGCGCCATGATGCTTATTTTTAGGTTTTCGGCACGCGGCAGCCAAAATAATGCGCTTTCAGATATTTCGATTTCAAATTGTATGGTGAGTAAAACAATCAGGTTATTAAGTGCATGTGTGAAAATGGCAAGTGGGAGAGAGCGGGTTTTTATCATAATCCATCCTAATAAAAGCCCCAGAAAGAAAGTATAGGTCATTTGCCAAGGATTAAGGTGAAAGACTGAGAATAAAATACCCGAGAGAAAAATGGCATATCCGCTTCGATAGTTACGCATCAAACCGTGCATTATTATTCCTCTGAAAAGCACTTCTTCAATAATTGGTGCAAAAATCACAACCTTGAAAGCAATGCCCCAAAATCCAAAATGACTGTCGAAAACGCGTTCAAACAGTTCCCAAAACCAAGGTGGGGCAGGAAGTATTTTTTCAACCTGTATGTTGAGTAACCCTATTAGGTACTGCATGGCGGGCAGTATAAACAGGATGGGTATAATTAATAGGGGGTTGAATCCCTTTATCGCGAAAACTTTTGAAAAGCTGCTTTTTGCCTTTCGGAAACCGAATATGAAAATGAAAGCTGTAATGGTAAACGACGAGGCAAAACTAATCCACGCGTTGCCCAGCCAGTTAGTGTCGTGATGATAATCGTACAAAGCCAGCGGGAAATCAACCAACGATTGCAGAAAAATGTACAGCACCAATAAATGAATGGCTTCAAATGTTGTTGGAAAATATTTTACTTTCTCGATGGTTTTGCGCATTTCTTAACTACGGTTTGATTCAATGTCGTTTAAAAACGTTTCAATGCTACTTTTTGTTTTTTCTTTTAAGGTTTGATAATTGTTCTCGTTTATCGGCTCCCCAAACCTTAGTGTTACTTTGGGAAATGGTTGCCACATTTGTCTGAAAAAATGACTTATGAAATTGTCGTCGTCCACCCATGCATTGTTGCGGTCGGCGTACGAAATAGCGCATGGTATTATCGGAATGCTCAATTCCGCTGCAACCTTAAAAGTACCGTTTTTAAAAGGCGCTAACCCAGGGCCAATGGCGGTGGTACCTTCAGGAAAAACAGTGACCGAAATATTTTGGGCAATCGACTGTTTTATTTTATTCATGGTAGCCAGTAAACTTTTTAAATCGTTGCGCTGCACAAATATTAAGCGGCCAGCTTTTGCAGCTCTACCAGCAATTGGCCATCTTTTTATCTCCTCTTTAGCTACAAATACCGATGGCGAATAGGCCGACATTAAAAATATATCGATGTAGCTACGGTGATTGGGCATGGTAATAAATTGGTTGGGAAAATCGATTTCGTTTCGGTTAACACGGAATCCCAATATAATTAGTACTGTCTTTCCCCAGTTACGCATTGACCAAAACTTAAAAGTACCTGGTTTTTTACTCAGTTTATTCTCAATTATAACTGTAACCAAAAAGAATACAGAAGCCAATATAACGAGTATAAATCGCAAAAAAGTAAGCGGAAAACATATTATTCGCCAAAACATAACCATTGTTTTTCAGTATAAAATTTTTGCTTATTCTTTGGATTGTTTAACCTTTATCAAATTGTTGGTGTTATAACCACGCAGTTCGGCATTTTCGACCAATTTATTATACAAAGTTCCCTCCATTTGTGGAGTGCGGCATAATATCCATAAATAGTTATCGGTTTCGCTGCCAATAAGTGCATATTGGTAGTTCTCGTCCACTTCGAGAATGTTGTATGGTGCATAGAAAAATAAGAAAAACGAAACTTTCAGTTTTCGAGGTGTTTCTAGCGATGTGATTTTTGCCTTGCCCACCGCTTTTTTGTGTTTTCCGTTTTTGACACCTTGGTTTAGTACTTCAATTTTACCATTATCAAGTAAGTTGTAAGTGGCGGTAACATTTTCTAATCCACGCTCAAATTTATGATCGAAGCGGGCAATTTCATACCATGTACCCAAGTATTCTTTTAGTTCGAATTCAAAACTATTGTTTATGGTTTGGTCGGGTTGCGACATCGCTTTTGGTGTGCAGACAAGCAAAATAGCCATTAATAAAAGTAGTATGTATTTCATAGTCTTCGAATATTATTGATAATGGATTGTTCTTTAATTATTTTATTGTTAAAAACGAAGAAGCGTATTTATATCCCTCATATTCGGCCTTTAAAAAATCATAAAGATCGGTTTTCGACGAAAGTGCATGTTGCAGTACAATTCCAGCCATTCCATAAAGCGACGGGACAGCTGATTTTTTAATAAAGTAATAGCCGTCGAGGAAATTTTTTATACCCCCCGATATAATCAATCGCGAACAGTGTATCTTTTCGTTTAATTTAATGCTGTTGATCGTTTCGAGCATTTCGTTGGCCGTGTGCCCAAAAGTAGCCAGTGGAAGCATAAAAGGGGCGTGCCCTTTTGTGTTACGCATTATTTCTATGCTTGCAAAGTTAGTACCGCCAAATGCTCCAAATTCAATGGCATCGATTTTAAGTTTTAACAAGGCTTTCAAACTTTCAGGCCCCATACCCTGACCAACTTCTTTCACAATAATGTTATAGTCTCCATTTACATTGTCAATTAATTTGGTAATGGTTTCGATGGCCGGTTTTTTAAATAAATCGCCTTCGGGTTGAAGCCATTCTTGAGTGGGGTTAACATGTATAATAAGCCCGTCGGCCTTGAGTTTCGACACCACATGGTGGATACGGTCTGTTTGGCCGCTTTCAATTAATTTTTCGATTTGGGCAATGCCCAGATTGGCATAAAGCGGAAGCTCGTTGCCAATAATGTTGCGCAGGTCAAAATCGTCGATGTATTGGTCGCTATTGAGCAAGGAACGGCAAGAGCCAAGTCCCATACCCAAACCAAATTCGGCACAAGCTTCGGCCAACATGTGATTAATGCGCTTGGCTTCGTCGGAGCCACCGGTCATACTTGATATCCATAGGGGAAAACGCATGGTTTTTCCCAAAAAATCGATGGAGGGATGATTGGAGGGATGGGCGCTTAATAAAGGCTCGTAATAAAATCGGTTGTCGGAATTTGAAGTAGCCGGAACCGAAAGTGCCGCCATTTGTATATGATCGGTTTTTCGCTTTGACATAAATTGCTGATTATTTTTATTCAAATATAAGATTTTAACATTTAATTTGGTTGCTTAGGAGTAATAGAAACTGTTTTCGATCGTTTAAAATTGAGCGGTTTTATATATTCAACGATAATATTGCTCTGTTTTACGGTACGAGTTAACATTTTTCTTATTTTTACACTTATCAGCTAATTGTATGAACCAACAGAATTTTTGATATGCCTTTCTTTCAAAAAATTAAAAAAACCGAAGCACTGGAGCAAGAAAGAACGCAGCTTTGGAACGACTATCAAACTTATCAAAAAGTGGAAAAGTCGGATGAGTTAAAGAACTATCTTGCACTTAAAGAAAAAGTTGAATCTCGACCTTTTATAGAGAAAAAACGTGATGTAGAATCACTAAAATACATTGGTTCTCCAGAGCATAAGTTGATTCGGCAGTTCGGGAAACTTGAGAAAAGCAAAAAGCTGATCAAGTACTACCAGGTGAGTGAATCGGCTGAATTGAGCCGTTTTAACGAAATTGCTAAAAGTGACCAGCCAGAACAATTAAAAAAGCTTACACGATTTGTAAAAAATGGTGAATACAAGGCTTCATTAAAAGCATTTAAACAAAAGAAAAAAAGCGATAAATCGAATACCGATTTATGGGAAGATACCGAAGCATATAGCACATTTAAAGCGTATAACGAATTAAAATCTTCTTCTGATATTTTATTTTATCAACGCTATGCAAAGTTGGCTGCTTTTCAAAATTATCAAAATGTTTCAGGTTCAACTTTATTGAACCAATTCGATGATATTAAAAAGGAAATTAATTCAGAAAAGTTTAAAGAACGATCAGCTTATTTGCAAGATCCCAAGCGTTACGAAAAAACCAATGATTTCAAAATGTTAAGTGATTTTGAGACTTTAAATGCCGATCCCGAAATCAAACTTTACATGAAATATAACGATACCGATGCGTTTAAATTCTTCAGAGATTGGAAACTAACTTTTCAGGAAGATTTTTACAATATTGATAAAAACGTATGGTCATTTGTAACGCCAATTGCACAAAAAGGACCCGGCAAAAACTTCAGCATTGCCAACCAGTTACAGTATTATAACAATGGCGATAATTTTGGTGTCGAAAATAATTTATTCACGCTCGAAACCAAAAAAGAAGAATGCCAAGGCTTGTATTGGGATCAAAAATTTGGCTTTGTCAATAAAACTTTTAGTTATGTTTCGGGAGTTGCACACACGCTTAATCATTTTAAACAGGAATACGGACAGTTTGAAATTAAATTAAAAGCGTCGAAATTAAAGGGTGTTATCAGCTCTGTTTCATTGGTTGACGAGGATGAGGAAATTTGTATCAGATTGTTCTCTGCCAATGGTAATGATATAAAAGGCGGCTTAATTCATACCGATCAGCATGGATATCAATTCGATACTGTTAGACTTAAGAGTCCGGTAAAAGGGTATGTTATTGTTTCAATTGACTGGAGTCCCGAAAAAATTGAATGGAAAATTAACGATAAATTCATGGGACGCATTACGGATAGTATTCCGCATATACCCCTTGGTATTCGTATCGAAACCGAAGTGATTAAGGAAACCTCAAACCTGCCACATCGTCTCGATATAGATTGGATTAGGTGTTATACCATTAACCGATAAATTTATTCAAAGTCAAAGCATGGGCTAATCAAATGGACGTGCGCATTACCGTTTGTGACCTAAATGCCAAAATAGTATATATGAACCAAGCTGCTGTTTTGGGTTTCCATAAGTATGGTGGTGCCAATTTAATTGGGAAGTCCTTGTTCGATTGTCATCGGCCCGAATCGAGTGAAAAGATATGCGAAATGCTCGTTTTGCAGCAAGTAAACATCTATACCGAAGTGAGTAATAATTCCCGACGATTAATACGCCAGTTTCCCTGGTACGAGGATGGCATACACAAGGGGATTATCGAAATGAGTTTCGATTTACCCGAAAAGTTATAGTATTTCGTTATTTTTTTATAAAAGCTTGATGTATAGTGTCTTATGAACCATTCGAATTTGTAGCTAAACAATTGAATATAAGCACTCTACATTTTGTCTCAATACTCATATCTCAAAATCTATCGATCTATTTTTTAGAACCCTCGTTTGTTAAATAGCATATATCCATAGTTGATCGACAAGAACCATTTTTGGCCAACTTTGTCGTAGTAATTCATCTCAACACTCAGAGGTCCTAACCTGGTTTGGTAAACTATGGCTGCAAGTACCATAAATTGTGCTTTTGTAAAAACACGTTCGGCGTAAGCAACCTCGTTGTTTTGTTTGGGTAAAAAACTTTGAATAGGAAAAAAACCATAAGCCTCGGTTCGGAGTTGCAGGTTAGTGTTGAACCGGTAAATAAATTTTCCTCCCGATGCAAGGTATTGGTTTGCACGGTAGTTTTCGTTGAACATCGATTGGCTGTTTGGCGTGGGTGAAAAAGCTGGTGCATTAAGAACTGTTGATGTGTAATTACTAAATAGCGGATTATTATTAAACGTAGCCTCGACCATTAACCCCAGCGAGATAAATTTTTTGGGTTGGTAGTATTTGTCGTATAATGCTTTAATCTGAAAATAACTATGCTTCTGGTTGGTGGTCTGTTGTACAGGTGCAGTTGTGCCGGGAGTAAAAATTTCGGTGCCGTTAATGTATTTAATTGAGAAATATTGACGGCTTCCTTCAGTCGGATATTGCTTGAAGTCGTATTTCTTTTTGTCAACTCGAATATGGGCTGCGTAACTCGAAAAACTTGTTTGGTCCAATTTATCACCCTGGTTAAATACTTTGGTTTGATAATAATCGTCGAGCGATTTTGAATTTGAAAAGCCAAAATCGATGATGCCGGTTTTTGTATAAGGTATACCTACTTCGAACCTTAAATTGTTTTCGGTTTGGCGTATGTACGATGGCCTAATGTCGGTAAAAATAAGGTCGGTGCTGGTCGAAAAATAATCCCAATAATTAAGGGTGAAATATCCTGAAATATAGAATGGATAGCGGCTAGGGGAGTCCATACGTCCACCAAAAGAAAAGGAGTTGTAAAATTTACCAAAAAATAAATTTGATGAAATTTTATAGGAGCGATAATTAAAAAGTTTAAGGTTAGCTTGTAAAAAACCAAAGGTGTTGGCTCGGGTCGATAAATGTCCTCCGAAATCAAGATCTACCGGTTTACGGGGTTCAACTTTAAAATGTAAGTCGAAATAGCCGGTTTGGCGGTTGTAATAGGCACGGGGCTGAATCGATTTGATATTGTCGTTAGCAACAAGTTTGTAGTACGACGATTTTAGCTGATTGATATCGATTAGCGGTTCTTTGTATTTAATGGATTGAATTATGAATTTTCGTTGCTGATTGTCTTTAACACCTTCAACCTGAACGTTATTGAAAATTAATTCAGGTTTTTTGTTTTTGATTGCTGCTCTCTTTTGGTCGACTTCTTCTTTTGAAACCCTTCGTTGTATAATGTGCTGAATAGAATCGATGTTTTGTAATCCAATTTCGACCCCCTTGCTGTATATATAATTCGCTTTTTGAAAATCAAATAACCCAATATTGTCGAGTTTTGATTCAAGCAGCATGCCAATGGTGTCGGGTATTTCGTAGTTAGTTAATTGGGTGACCATTGCTTCAATTTGACTAAAAAGGTTGTCGGGATCGGGTTTTTCGTCCATGCCGGTTACTTTATGTCCAATAATGATATCGGGCTCAAAGTCGGCTTGCATAATATCGGTAGGAAAGTTGTTAACAATGCCACCATCGAAGAGCAATAGGCCGTCTTTTTCGACCGGTTTGTAAACCAGTGGAAACGACATGGAAGCCCTTATGGCTTCGCCTAAATCGCCATTACGATGTATTACAGCTTTGCTGTGATAAACATCGGTCGATACACATCGGAATGGAACCATGAGTTTGTTAAAATCAGCATCACAAGCTGCGGTGGTTTGTGCTGTTAAGTTCATAAAGGCAAAATCCATTTGTGCTTCGGGGATAATATTAAGTGGCAGAATTATTTTTACGCCAGTTGCCTTGCGGGTAATATCAAGTTTTAGCATATCAGGCAGTTCATCCTTACGGTAAAAATAGAAAAGATCGTCTTTGTCCATAGTACCAGTCGACCAAAGCCTGAAATCATCTGAATTAAAAAGGTCGAGCATTTCTTCGGGGCTGAATCCCGAGGCATACAGGCCAGCCACAATGGCACCTATCGACGTGCCCGCCACATAATCGATGGGTATGCCGCTTTCCTCTAGAACTTTAATAAGGCCAATGTGCGATATTCCTTTTGCGCCACCACCGCTCAGCACTAAACCAACCTTTTGTGCCTGCGACGATAAAAGGGTCATTATTAGTAGTATGGCGGTAATGAGATGTTTCATTTTTAATTTCCCATTTTTTGTTTTAACGAATGAAAACCTTCTCCTAAAATTTCGCGGGTATCCATCACGGTAATAAAAGCATCGGGGTCAATGGAGTGTATGTATTCTTCCAAAATGGCTACTTCGCGCCTGTTTACAATCGTGTAAATAATTTGCTTTTCGTTGTTGGTGTACATTCCTTTGCCTGTAATATAGGTTCCGCCCCGTTCGAGATCAATAATAATTTTATCTTTAATCAAATCGTGTTTTTCCGAGATAATAAACAATGCTTTATGGTAATTACTTCCTTCGAGGGTAATGTCTATAGCCCTGCCGGTTATGTAAATAACCAGCCACGAGTAAAGGGGTATTTTCCAATCCTGAAAGGCAGCTAAGGCAATCAGTACAATTACTGAATCGACATATATAAGCAGTTGTCCCAATTGAATATTGGTGTATTTTGCAATAATCATGGCAATAATATCGGAACCACCCGAAGTTGCTCTCGATTTAAATATCAAACCTAGCCCAACACCAATCAGCACTCCACCAAAAACACACGATAGCAACACATCGTCAACCAGAGGTAAACTACCATCAGGTCGGAGGAAGGTTATACCATCCATAAAAACCGACGATAATACAAAACCCACTATGGTTTTGATGCCGAATTTTGGCCCTAATATTTTAATGCCGGCTATGGTAAGTGGTATATTGAGCACCAGTCCAAATAGCCCAATAGGGATGCCGTTGGGCCAAAAACTGAAAACATCTTTGGTAAGATGGTGAACTACAATGGCAATGCCGTAAACGCCACCGGGTACAATTTTATGGGGTGATATAAAATAAACATAACCTACAGCAAGAATCAAAGCTCCTGTTATGATTAGAAAATAATCACTTAGCCAACGTTTCGAAAATATTTTATCGTTAGGTAAAAACGGCATGTTATTATCATATTGTTGAAGCTCCTAATTTAGCCACAAAAACAATAATAAGTATAATGTTTTTGAATATTTTGTTGAACTACCAATGGTGAATTGTCCAACCTTTTTTAATTGCTATCTTTTTGAGTTTGCGGTCGGGGGTAATACAAATGGGGTATCCTACTTTTTCGAGGGCTGGTAAGTCGTCAATCGAATCGGCATAATAAGCAACATCTTTTAGATCAATATTTCTTTGTTCGCAATATTCGCGCAACCTGATGAGTTTTTCGTCGCGAAAACAAAACTTGCCCACAGGCATGCCGGTTAGTTTACCATTTTTTACTTCCAGTTCGGTACAAATAATATTATCAACAGCAAGGTGTTTGCCCAGTGGCTCGCAAATCGATTTTACGGTCGATGATAAAATAACAACTTCGCTACCTTTTGCTTGTAAATCCTTTATTTCTTTGATAATGTTTGGTCTGATATTGGTCAGTATATCCTTGTGGAAAATGTCGTTCGATAGTTTATTGAATTTATCTTCGGATATACCATTAAGCCAACTGCCCATCTTGTTGATAATTTTATGGGAGTCTTTCCATCCGTATTTGTACTGAAAACCGGTGTAAATTGCTTTTAAAATGCCAATGGTATTCATAATTCCCTTTTGATAGGCATGTCGGATTATTGCTTCACCACTATTTATTCGTAGAATGGTTTTATCAATATCGAAAAAGGCAATATGTTTTTTATTGATGTTCATTTTTTCAATAGTTCGTTATGTTTTTATAAGTAATTAACGTAAAGCACCTTACGAATCACTCAAATGTCTCGTTAAACAATTGAATACTAGTGTTCTATATTTTGTCTCAATACTAATATCTAAT
>DATERL010000141.1:0-9206 GCA_035271585.1 Prolixibacteraceae bacterium | reverse complement strand
CGACTTTTTGTACGACAATTATGGAGAAAAAATCATTTCGGGGGTGATGACACTAAACAGCATGGACGAAATTAATTGGCTGCAGAGCAAAACCGGGAAAAAACCAGCTTTGGTGGGAATAGATTTTCTTCATTGCGGACGGGGCTATACATGGTATGACGATAACACACCAATGAACGATGCCCGCAATTATTATAACAGTAACGGAATTCCGGCATTATGCTGGCACTGGCGCGATCCATCTCGAAAAACCGAAGAGTTTTATACAAAAAGCACCTTGTTCGATATAAATAAAATTTTTAACCCCGAATCGGATGATTATAAAGCTATGATTGAAGACATTGACTATATTTCACAGTTTTTGCTTCAATTGCAGAACGATAGCGTGGCCGTTCTATGGCGACCTTTGCACGAGGCTGCCGGAGGTTGGTTTTGGTGGGGAGCAAAAGGAGCTGCACCTTGTAAAGCACTCTGGCAAATCATGTTCGACCGCATGGTGAATCACAACGGCGTTCGTAACCTTATTTGGGTGTGGACACGCGAACCCAACGACGAAGCATGGTATCCAGGCGATGAATATGTTGATATTGTTGGACGCGACATTTACAAAGATGGCGATCACTCGTCTCAGGTACTGGAATTTAATCAAATGAACGATTTGTACGGTGGCAATAAAATGCTCTCCGTCAGCGAATGTGGTTCGTTTCCCGATCCCGACGAACTTATCTCCGATGGAGCTGCTTGGTCATTTTTCATGCCTTGGTATGGTGATTTTGTTCGAAAAGATAAATACAATTCCATGGCCTTATGGAAAAAAACACTGACCCACGATTATGTAATTACCCTTGACCAAATGCCCAATTTACGCCAATACGAAAAACAAAAAACAAACGATGTGTTTCAAATTGGAAGCAGTATGAATGTTTACCCTACCCGTTTTAACAACGAAATTAACATCAGTAACAATCAAGCTATTGGAAAAATTTCGATTTACAACATCAATGGTATATTAATAAAAAATATTAAAACAAGCGAAAACAAGCTCATTATCAATACTGATAATTTTTCAAAAGGAATTTATTTTTTAAAAAGCGAAACACGAAAGACATTCAAACTAATTAAATAGTGGTAAAAACTCCATAATTTATTTAAGCATCAATAAAAACATCTCGTCGCTTGTGATGAAATAAATAGTAATAATTAAACGATTTTTCTGTTTATTAACAATCCACACCCATTTTTTACAGGCAGTTAAGCACTCAAATACACCTTTGTTGTTAATAACTCAATTAGGTATTCAGGGTTATAAAGCACTATATTTGAATTACAATTTTTGGTTTCTCGGATAGGATTTTCCCAATCTGAGATGAAAAGGGAATCCCGTTTAAATCGGGAGCTGTACCCGCAGCTGTAAGTCCAAAATATGTTTTTGATAAACTTTTGCCACTGTAACGGGAAGGCATTCAAAAACTGGACAAGCCAGAAGACCTGCCTCAAATTAAATGATTAGACTTTCGGGAGATATGGTCTGGTACAGAATAGAAATACTGAGTACATTTATTTTTCGGCTACTTTTATTTTCTGCACCTCTTGCTTTCGAATGATAAGCATAATAAAATGCAATATTCATTCAAAAAACATAAAATGGAAACGTCAAAACACACCAACATTAAAGCGGTTATAAAGCGCGACGGCCACGAAGCGAAGTTTGACCCCGACAAAATTGCTTTTGCAATATTTAAAGCCACACGAGCAATTGGGAAACCCAATCGTGAAAAAGCAGCCAGCTATACTAAGCTGGTAATTGAACAATTAAACCAAAACCAAATTGAAACACCAACGGTTGAAACTATTCAAGACCTTGTTGAAAAAACACTTTTCGACAAGCAAGAATTCGAGGCAGCCAAGGCCTATATTATTTATCGCTATCAACACCAAAACTTGCGCGAAGCCAAAAACATTTTCTCCAATATCGATTTAATTGAAGACTATATCAACTTGAACGACTGGCGAGTTAAAGAAAGTGCCAACTCAAGTTACTCATTACAAGGACTCAATCAGCACATTTCGACCATTGTAAGCTCGCAATACTGGCTTAACCAAATTTACCCCAACGAAATAGCGCAAGCTCACAAAGGCGGTTGTTTCCACATTCACGACCTCGGTTTCTTAAGTGTTTACTGTGTTGGTTGGGATCTTGAAGACCTATTGATTAGTGGGTTTAGAGGTGTTGAAGGAAAAACACAAAGCAAACCTGCCAAACACTTACGCACAGCTTTGGGTCAAATTGTCAATTTCTTTTACACCATGCAAGGCGAAGCAGCTGGAGCACAAGCCCTTTCGAGTTTCGACACCTACCTGGCACCATTTATTCGTTACGACAAGCTCGATTATGCCAGCGTAAAACAATGCCTGCAAGAATTTCTTTTCAACGCAAACGTACCAACGCGAGTAGGTTTTCAAACGCCTTTTACCAACATTACCCTCGACCTTGAAGTACCCTCGACCATGAAAGGCCAACCTATAATAATTGGCGGAAAATTACAAGAAGAAACCTATGGCGAGTTCGACAAAGAAATGAAAATATTCAACGAAGCTTTTGCCGAAGTAATGCTCGAAGGCGATGCCAGTGGCAGTGTATTTTCGTTTCCAATACCTACCTATAATATTACACGCAACTTCGACTGGGACAATCCGGCCTACGATAAAATTTGGGAAATGACCACCAAGTACGGCATCCCCTACTTCTCAAACTTTATTAACTCCGACATGAGCCCCGACGATGTACGTTCAATGTGCTGTCGCCTTCGCCTCGATAAACGAGAATTACAAAAACGTGGTGGTGGCTTGTTTGGCGCTAATCCCCTTACAGGTTCAGTAGGCGTAGTTACCATTAACCTACCTCGATTAGGATATGAAGCTTCATCCGAAGTTGATTTTTTTCAACGTTTATTGCACTTAATGGAACTGGCAAAAAATAGCCTCGAAATTAAACGAAAAGTAATTGAAAACCTTACCGAACAAGGCCTTTATCCCTATTCAAAATTCTATCTTCGCCACCTGTACAAAAGAAATGGCCGATACTGGGACAACCATTTTTCAACCATTGGACTGGTTGGAATGAATGAATGTTGCCTTAATTTCTTGGGTAAAAAAATGATTTCGGAAGAAGGACATGCTTTCGCTTTAAAAATTATGGATTTTATGCGCGACCGCTTACAAGAATTCCAGACAGAAACCGATCATATTTACAACCTCGAAGCAACACCGGCAGAAGGAACATCGTACCGCTTGGCTCGCATCGACAAAATGCAATACCCCGACATTATTGTGGCCAACGAAGAAAACGTGAACAACGGCGGACACCCCTACTATACCAACTCAACCCAATTGCCAGTAAACTATACCGACGACCTGTTTGAAGCCCTGCGCCTGCAAGACGATTTTCAAACCCGCTATACTGGAGGCACTGTTTTCCACACTTTTGTGGGCGAACGCCAACTAACCAACCAAGCTATTAAACGACTAATAATGAAAGTAATGACGCATTTCAAATTACCTTATTTGACTTTATCTCCAACTTTTAGTATTTGTCCCAACCATGGCTATTTATATGGCGAGCATTACACCTGCCCCACATGTGAGGCTAAGGGTACAGAACAAAAATGCACTGTATTCTCGCGTATTGTAGGCTACCTTCGTCCTATCGACCAATGGAACGACGGCAAATTACAAGAATACAAAGAGCGGAGGCTATTTGATAAAGCATCGGAAAAAGGAGAAAAACCCGAAGAACTGATTCGTATTCCAATAGCAGAAGCCGAACTCGTTTAATCAATCAATTTATAATGAATATTAGTGGATGGATAAAGCAAAGCTTGATGGATTACCCCGGTAGAATAGCGTCGGTGGTTTTCACACAAGGCTGTAACTTTAAGTGCCCCTATTGTCACAACCCCGAGTTGATCGCAGCAACAAAAGGTTCTTTCGATGTAAATATAATTCTTTCCCATTTCAGGAAGAATCGCTTGTTGCTCGACGGGGTGGTGATTACTGGAGGTGAGCCTACTGTGCAAACAGGCCTGCCCAATTTTATGCGACAAATTAAAGAACTTGGGCTCGATATAAAACTTGACACCAACGGCACAAATCCACAAATGCTAAAGATATTACTAAGGGAAGGGCTGGTTGATTACTCTGCCATAGATATTAAATCGGCCCTTTTCCTTTCATCGTACAGCCTAAATTCGGGGATTAATGCTAGCGATAAAATACTCAATAACATCAAAGAATCCATCAATCTTGTTATTGAATCGGGCATTGAACACGAATTTCGCACAACAGTTTGCAAAGAATTGATTTCGATATCCGATATTGATACAATTATAAATAACATTGAAGGCAGCCAACAATATTATCTGCAACAATACCGGCCGTTCGACACCGATAAAGAAGAAAAATGCACCTTTTCTGCTTATCCAATTAATGAATTGGAAAACATTATTCAAAGGAAAAAAAGCAATATCAAGATCGGCATCCGCGATTAATCCCATTTTAGCGTTTTTCGTTTCTGCCGTTTTTACTTTTGAACTCGAATAGCATTTTGGTGTTATAACACAAAAACGACTATACCAGTTTAGCTTGAAAATAAAGTGATCAGGTTAAGTATTCTAAATATCAATAATAGGATACAAAAGGCTTAGTTATTAAAAAGAAGGTTTGTCGGTATTAAAAAAACAGCCAACGCCATCTGTGAAATCAGTATAACTTTCAACGCAAAGACACTACGAAGCAAAAAAAAACTAACAATAGAATTCCAATGCACATTAAATAAATACATAGGATTTTTAGTTTCTAAATTGTTTCTTTATGAGATAAAGATTTTAAATATGGATTCAGAACATTCACACAAACACTCGCACCACCACCATAGGGCCGACGAAATTAGGGGCAAAAAACTACTTTGGGTAACGGTGCTTAACCTGTCGATTACCATTGTGCAAATTGTAGGTGGCTTATTATCAAATAGTTTGTCGCTATTATCAGATGCAATTCACAACTTGGGCGACTCATCGGCTTTGTTTATTGCATTTATTGCCGGAAAAATTAGTCGTAAAGCGCCTGATCAGCGTCGAACTTTTGGATATAAACGGGTGGAGATACTGGCTGCACTTTTCAACGCTGTTGTATTAATTTCGATATGTTTGTTCTTATTTTACGAAGCTTATCATCGTTTTCTCAATCCCGAACCCATTAAAGGCAAACTAATGTTTTGGGTTGCCATTTTTGGATTATTGGCCAACCTTATTTCGGTGGTTATTCTGAATAAAGACAAAGCACACAACCTAAATGTACGCGCAGCCTACCTTCACCTTATGGGCGATACATTATCGTCGGTTGCAGTAATAATTGGCGGTATTGCTATTTGGGTTTGGAGCATTTATTGGATCGATCCACTGATTACAGTTTTTGTTGGCGTTTATATTATTTGGCATACCTGGGGCATTGTGAAAGAAACTGTTGAAATTCTGATGCAGTCGACCCCCGATAACATCGACCTCGAGAAAATAAAAAATCAAATTGAAAAAATTGAAAAAGTAAGCAATATTCACCATGTACATATATGGAAACTAGATGACACTAGCATTCATTTTGAAGCCCACATTGAAGTAAGCGAAAATATGGATATGAACGAAATGAACCTTGTACGCGAAAAAATTGAAGGTGTTTTGAAAAAACAGTTTGGAATTAATCACATCACCTTACAAATTGGACTAAACTGCTGCTCAAATAACCGAGAATTGATATACAAAACAGAATTTTAAACCAGGTTGAATTCGTGTAATGTGAAAAAAGAAGAACGAAACAATTCCTATTAAAAACGCCTATTTCAGTTGGTTAATTAATGAAGCCTGGCAAGCAGCACCAAAACCATTGTCGATATTAACTACCGAAACTCCACTGGCACAACTATTCAGCATTGATAACAGTGCCGACAAACCATTAAAATTGGCGCCATAACCCACACTGGTAGGCACACCAATCACGGGTTTATCGACCAAACCTCCTACTACGCTGGTCAGCGCACCTTCCATACCCGCCACCACAATAATTACACGAGCACCCCGAATAATGTCAAGTTTATTGAATAAACGATGAATACCGGCAACACCAACGTCGTAAATTGTCTCTACCCTATTGTTCAAAAAACGGGCGGTTACCGCAGCTTCTTCAGCCACGGGCATATCTGAAGTACCTGCTGCCACCACAACAATATAACTATCGCCCATTTCGGATGCTGTGTGTTTGTAAGTAATGGTTTTGGCCAACTCGTTGTATTCAACACCCGGCACCAGCTTTTTAACGGCCTCAAACATTTCGGGCGTTGCACGGGTCGCCAAAATATCGATTTTATTTTGGTACATCCGTTCAGCAATTTGCGCAACCTGCTCAACTGTTTTTCCCGAAGCATAAATAACCTCGGGCAAGCCGGTACGTTGTAAACGATTGCTGTCGATGGTAGCAAAGCCCATTTCGACGATGCCCCTGTCCGACAGTTGTTGTAAAGCATCGGTCAATTCAATATCGCCTTGCTTGTATTGTTGTAGAATATCTTTTGTGCTCATAGCGTTTAGTAGTTTAAAATTGCTAAAAATTGTATCCGTTAGTTGATGAATATCCAGTTACACCGAACCCAATGCCTTATACTGCGCACTAGCAATAATAGTTCTATTTCTCATTGGTTTAATTTTTTAACAGTTCACGTAGTTTTTGTTGTAAAAGCTTCTTATCAGGTAGTTGTGTTTTATACTCAGAAACCATTGTCGGAGAAAGACTTCTACTTAACGCATATTCAACAACTTCGCTGTCCTTGTCTTTACACAACAAAACTCCTATGCTTAGATTTTCATTTGGCTTCTTTACGTCACGATCTAGTGCTTCTAAATAAAAGTTTAGTTGCCCTAAATGCTCTGGCTTAAACTTGTCTGCTTTAAGTTCGAAAGCGACCAAACATTGAAGACCACGATGAAAAAAGAGTAGATCAATATAAAAATCGCTATTCCCTACTTGCAATTTGTATTCTTCTCCAATGAACAGAAAATCTTTACCAAGTTCAAGTATAAATTTTTTCATTTGTCTCAAAAGTCCACGTTGCAATTCACTTTCGCTGTATAATTCAGGTAAGCTCAAAAACTCAAACACGTAACTATCTTTAATAGTGTTTGTTATATTTTGATTAGTTTCGCCCAACGCTGTCGAAAGTTTTGAGCTACTAATAATTGTCCGTTCAAAAAGACTTGCGGATATTTGCCGTTCAAGTTCTCTGAAGCTATAATTTTCTCGTTTAGTAAGCTTAAGGTAAAATTCTCTTTCTTCAATGGTCTTGCACCTTGAAAATATTGCCAGATTATGCGACCAACTAATTTCTCTCGACAGCGTTGAGAGTTTTGGGAAGTCCTTGTAAGTCTCGAAAAACTGTTTCATTCTCCAGATATTCTTGTCAGAAAATCCTTTTATTTCGGGTTCGTTTAATTGAATATATTTGGCTAATTCTGCAACAACAGAATCGCCCCATTCTGATCCTTCAATTTTTTTACTAATATATTCTCCAATGTTCCAATAAAGATTTAACAGTTCAGAGTTTATGGCCCTAATTGCATTCGCTTGTGATTGCTTTATAATGTGAATTATGTCCGAAAATCGTTCATCCATATTTTTTCTATAAACCACAAAAATAACAAATTATCATTTCAATTTATATTGAACCATTAAACTACTGAATACCTGACAAACAAGGATCATCTTCCATTACAGCTAGATTATAAAGCTTTAATAACAGCCTTCTCTATTTCCGAAATCGCCACCTTGTGTTCAATGGCCAAACGGATACAATCGTCGGCCTCGGGCTTCGTGCTTATGGGTTTTCCATTAAGTGAACTTATCTTAACTTTCACTTCGCCATATTGAGTTGAAACAGTTTTTTCTTCACGCCGTAAGCTACTTTTCTGAATGCTTGATTCGCGTATTCCCAATGTGGTAGAATGTTCAAAAACAAGCACCTTTAGCTTATTGGCCAGTTCGGGCTTGGCTAAAATCGACAACGTGTTAGCCGGACGGCTTTTTTTCATTATGATTGGACTTAACCATACATCGCTGGCTCCTGCTTCGAATAACAAATTGAAAAGGTGTTCGTAATGTTCGGGGTTCATATCGTCGATATTGCACTCCAAAACAGTGGCCTGCTCAAGCAGCCAATCGTTTTCACCAAACTCCGATTCTGAAAGAAAAACCCTTAATATATTGGGAACTTCGCTCACATCGCGCTGCCCAATACCGTAGCCCGTTTTAGTAATAGCGAAGTTAATTTGCTCACTAAACTCATCAACCGTGGCCACTAAAATGGCCGCACCGGTTGGCGTAGTAGCCTCGTGCTGCACCAATCCTATTTTTACGGGTGTATGCTCAACAATAAGCGCAGTTGCAGGAGCAGGAACAGGCATTACACCATGGGCGCATTTCACCGTGCCGCCTCCCAATTGAATGGGCGCCGACATTACTTTATCAACGTTGAGAAAATCGAGACAAATTGCTGCACCTACAATATCGGCAATGGAATCGAGCGCACCCACTTCGTGAAAATGTACCCGTTGAATATCAATGTTGTGCACTTTGGCCTCGGCCTCGGCAATAAGGCTGAAAATTTTTAACGACAAGTGTTTTACCTTGTCCGATAGCAGGCTGTTGTTCACAATTTCTTCGACATGCCGCAAATGGCGATGCTTTTCGTTATCGGGATTTTCGACAATAACGGTGGCTTTTGTTCCCGAAATACCTCGGCGCATATCGGGTTCAACAGTCAGGTGAAAACCATCGATGTTCAGTTTACCCAGTTCTTGCTTGAGGTATTCAGCATCAACACCAAGGTCGATCAAAGCTCCAAGGTTCATATCGCCGCTTATTCCGGCAAAGCAATCGTAATATAATATTCTCATGTTGTATTGTTTTTAGCTATTTTTAATTACTCGGTTCAGTTTACCCGATATCAGGCCTTCGTTGTCGATTTCGCAACGAGCAAAACCAAGGGCGAGAATTTTGCTTATAATTTCGTCTTTTATTGAATTTAGCTTCGCCAATTCGTTGTTTCGCACTTCAATTTTGGCCAAATCGCCATAGTGGCGCACCCGTACATCAATAAATCCATACTC
>DATERL010000140.1:0-4402 GCA_035271585.1 Prolixibacteraceae bacterium | reverse complement strand
ATGAAATAGGTGATAACGTTGACTTTTTTAAACAAGATGAAAGGTTCGTGTTCGAATCAAATTTCAACGAAAGTGACGCTTCTGTTTTAATTAAGATTTTATAATAAATGAACTATGAAGAAGAATTTAATTTTAACCTTTTTATTAATTGTTTCTGTAGTAATAGTAAATGCAAAAACAAATCAATTTGCAAAAAAAAATGAAATAAGCGTCTCGTTTACAGACTGTCCAATTGTATATGGCAGGTCTTTTGAGCAAAATGTTATTCTTTTAAATTTGCATTATAACCGAATGCTTGTAAAGTATTTAAGTGTAGGAGCTTATGTTGGGCTTGGTGAGTTTGATGATTATCTTTACAAGGAATATGATAACGGAACGACTACGGGTCTAAATAAAGAACATTTGAAATCTGTGAGTTTTGGATCGAGTTTTAATTTGCTTGTTTTACCTCTATTTATAGAATCTAAAATAAACTGGATTGATTTATATTTTACAGCCAAAGCTGGGGCAATATATTTACCATCAAGTACAGGGCCTGTTTATCCGGTTGAAGAAGATGGTTTTGTTGTTGTTCCGGCCAAAGGAGCTTATTTCGATTCTTCAATAATGGGAGGTATTAAACTTTATCCTACCCGTTCCATTGGCTTTTTTGCAGAATATGGTTACCGTTATTATGAGTATTTTAAAGGGTTTCATTCAAGTTTTGGAATTTCTGTAAGATTTTAATATTAATTGCAATGCAACTTTATAAATATTGTAGAATAGGTATATTGGCCTGCCTGATTTTGTTTTCGTGCAGGGAACTGGTGACCGATCAATTTGCCGATTTTGATGCAAAACCGGTTGTAAATGCTTTTCTGGTTGAAGGTGCAACCTTCAAGGTGAATGTGTCGTTGGCCGAAAAACTGGATACCAATAAATTGGCTTATGTCGATGATGCCGCAGTGGAACTTTATATTGATGGGCATTTTGCCGAAAAAGCAGAGTACGATGACCTTGGATGGTATTTTTCAGATATAGTTATTGAACCTTCAAAAAACTACAAATGTAATGTGAGCATACCCGGTTTCGAAGCGGTACAATGTGAACAAACTTTGCCGCCTAAACCAGTTATTGTTGATGTAACCCACATTAACATTTCGGGAAAAAACGAGGAAGGCGTCAGCTATCCCGCCATTATCCTTACAATTGAAAATATACCCGGGCAAAAACAGTATTTCGAAGTACAACTCCGTTCCATCCAAGAATTAGGATATATCAGAGATTGTGGAATACAACCAATAGTCGATCAGGTTATCTTGAACGAAGGGCTGCCCTTGCCGCTTTTCAGCAACGAATCGATTGCTGATTCAGTTTACAGTCTTTATCTTAATTATACTACATTTACTGCATCGCGACAAAACGATGGTCCAACCCGCACAGTGCTTTATCCGCTGGTAGTAGAATTGCGCAGTGTATCGTACGACTACTATCGTTATAAAAAACAATTGCATTTGTACAACGAAGGGCGCTATGCCGAAGGCATCATCAATAGCATGATCAATACCAACCTATATTCAAATGTTGATGGTGGGTTTGGCGTTTTTTCTTCCTACTCGTATGTTTTGTCCGATACCATAAAACCAAACACCGAAGGCTATTATGAATAAAATATTCGTTTTCATTTTTCTTATAGTTGTCCCTTTTGTTGTTTCGGCACAATATAAAGTTTCGGGCTTTGTAAAAGATGCCCAAACGGGCGAATTATTGGTTGGTGCAACTGTTGTAGAGCTAAATACCTTAAACGGAACAGTTAGCAGCACAAACGGTTACTTTTCGCTTATAGCCAAAGGTAAACAGCTAAGTGTTTCGTATGTGGGCTATCAGCCCGTCGAAATAATCTATAGTGCCGACACTTTGCTATCAATTTTATTAAACCCCGGCAGCGAGTTGGAAATGATTAATGTAAGTGGACAGCGGTATCAATCCTTCAATACTTCAAGGTTACAGGCGAGCGAAATACTTGCCATACCTGCCATTGGTGGCAAACCCGATATTATGAAAACCTTGCAACTTATGCCGGGTATCCAGTCGCAGGGCGAAGGATCTAGCTTGTTGAACGTAAGGGGCGGAAATCCGGGCGAAAACCTTTATCTGATTGACGATGTACCTTTGTTATACGTAAACCATTTGGGTGGATTTATGTCGGTTTTTAACCCCGATATGATCAATTCAATCGAAGTTTATAAAGGTGGTTTTCCTGCAAGGTACGGGGGCAAACTAAGTTCGATTATGGCCATTTCGCAGCGTGAGGGAAACAATAAACAATGGAAAGGCAACATGGGACTTGGTATTACCGATGCTTCATTCAACATCGAAGGCCCAATTGTAAAAAATAAGGCAACGATTATTGTAAACGGTCGGAAAACATTAATCGATCCATTAATGCTGTTGGGCAGTGGCTTGGCCGATCAAGATTTTTTTATTTCGTATGGTTTTCACGATATAAATAGTAAAATATCGTATAGACCAAATACTAAAAATAGCTTTCACCTTAATTTTTATCAGGGCGACGATTATTTGAAATTCAGCAATAAGAAACAGGAAAACAATAACGAACATTTCAAGTTAAACAATGTGTGGGGTAATTGGCTATTGTCGGGCAGGTGGAGCAGCGTATTGGGGGCACGGCTTTTTGCCAATCATATATTGTCCTACACCAGTTATCGATTAAAAGTTTATAAATGGTACCTCGAGAACAACACCAATAATGCACAGGAGTCGGAACAAATATTTCGGTCAACAGTGAGCGATCTTTCGTTTAGGAGCGATTGGCAGTTTAAATTAACCGAAAACTATTCGTTGGAGTATGGAGGTAAATTAACCCGTATGAACCACATGCCCAATTATGTATATAACTCGTCGAGCAATAACGAAGCTGATTTTGATGTGTTGAACAGCTTCGAAACTTCGGCCTACTTAAACAATAAAATTTTATTGTTTGGCTTTATCGACGCCGACCTAGGTGTGCGTATGGTGAATTATAGAATAAATGAATTTTCGACATTCGATTTCGAACCTCGGCTAAACATTACTGGGCAAATCTCAACAAACCATTCGTTTAATGTTACTTATCAAAAAATGAATCAGTATTCTCATTTGCTGTGGACTACGGGCGCAATAATGAACAACGAAGTGTGGATTCCGTCTGATGATGATTTAAGTCCATCGAAGTCGGTGCAATACACCTTGGGTTGGAAAGGGTTATTTGATAATGGTAGGTACGAAACCGAAATTGTTTTTTATAACAAACAACTTAGCGATTTGGCCGCTTACAAAGAGGGTTATTCAAATTTGATAGGTGGCGGTGAATGGCAAACCAAAATTGAAAAAGGTGGAAGTGGAAAATCGGCAGGACTTGAAATGTTAATACGCAAAAAGTTGGGCGACTGGACTGGTTTTGTTGCTTATACCTATTCAAATACAACCCGCATATTTGAGAATATTAACCGTGGCGAGTCCTTTGTTTTTGATTACGACAGGCCACATTCAGCGTCGGTTCATGTGAACCATAAATTTGGAAAAAAATGGTCGGCCGGTGCTTCGTGGATCTATCAAACAGGTTTGCCATATACTCCGGTAATTGGTAGACAATACATTTTGGAAGAGAATGGCGAAACCGTCGAAGGCTTGATTTATGGCAAGCGTAATAGTGGGCGCATGAAAGAATATCATCGACTTGATTTGGGGGCAACCTATAATACAACAAACTATAAAGGACGAAAAGTAGAATGGAATTTTTCGCTTTACAATGCTTATTGTCGTCGTAACCCTAATGCATATTATTATGGAGGTAGTGAATTATCAACAAAAACACAGGATTATGATGGCAATTATCAGCATATAAAACTATATCAAGTAAGTTTTTTCCCAATCATTCCGAGTGTTTCGTACAAAGTGTATTTCAATTAAAAAAGATGGTGTAGGTGAATAGAGTGCATTTTGTATAGTCTGAATATTAAGGATTACACAGAATGTTTTTTTGAATACATCTAATAGCAATAGATCGTTAGTCCCGATGGTTTTCGGGATTAGATATTAGTATTGAGACAAAATATAGAACGCTAGTATTCAATTGTTTAACGAGACATCTGAGTCATTCGTAAGGTGCTGTACGTTAATTGCTTATAAAAATATAACGAACTATTGTAATAGCCTAAAGCTATTTTTATTTGTTTCTCAACCTTAACCTTAATCTCCGTTTTTCTTATCCTATTCCAAAAACAACTCTTCTTTTATTCTTTTTACACGGTTTTCGGCATATTTAACATCAGGTGTGCTTCTGCCATTATTTGCGTTTAAAAATTGTTGATAGAAGACCAGTGCTACTGATGAATTTCTATTGTATTCTTCATGGATAATG
>DATERL010000139.1:0-6215 GCA_035271585.1 Prolixibacteraceae bacterium | reverse complement strand
ATTTATTAGTTACGTTTTTTATTCGGATTCCAAAGATAATTAAAATGATTATTTTTGGAAATAATTTATAAGAAAATAGCAACAATTAGACACTTCTCTTCTTTTAAACACTTTATTTGACATTCATTTGCTAAGGATTATAGTTATCCTTGTTCCAAAAAACTAAGATATCCATTACCATTTTTTTATAATTTTGAGCCAACTCGTTATTCGCATCAACTTCGAGTATTGCATTCAGTAAATTAAGTGTCTCGCGCCAATTTTGTTGTTTGAATTTTATTTTTGCTTTCAACAACAAAAGGTCTGTATTCATTTTATCGAGCTCAATCAATTGATCAACCATCAACAAACTTTTTTCAATTTCATTATTTTCGAACGCAGCAAGTGCGTGATTGTAATCAATATCCACTTTTAAATTTTCGCCTAAAACAAACGCACTTTTTACAACATTTTCAAATGCCTTGCTCATTGTTTCTTTTAAATTTTCGATTTTGCTTGTTATCAGAACAATTTGTTTAAACCGATTCGGAACCGATAACGAGTTGATGCCACATATAACATACACTGGTTTATCAATTACTGTTCCAAAAGCTAAAATTGCCCCAGGCGCCTTGCCCATTAAGGTCGAATTATCGACTTTACCCTCGCCGGTGATAATTAAATCGGCATGCAAGGCCAGGTCATAAAAGCCAGTTTTTTCGAGCACAAATTGGGCGCCATCAACAATTTGAGCATTAAAGAGTGCAGCAAAAGCAGCCGCAATACCACCAGCTGCACCTCCACCTTCAAGTGCTGAAATACTGCAGCCTGTTTGTTGTGAAATGGTTTTAGCAAATAACAACATTCCTTTTTCGAGAACTTTTAGTTGCTGATAACTTGCTCCTTTCTGTGGTGCAAAAACAGCCACTGCACCATTTTCACCTAATAGTGGGTTTTTTACATCGCTAATTATTTTAATACTGACTGCTTGCAGTAATTTATTGGCAGCAAGTGCATCGAACGAATCGACCTTTGCCATGCTCTCGCCATTTCCCAGCGTTAACTCACCATCGGAGCTAAAAAACTTAACGCCAAGTGCCATCAGTGCGCCCATTCCAGCATCCACAGTAGCACTACCACCCACGCAAAGCCAAATGGTTTTTGCCCCATGTTCACTGGCCAATTTCACTAATTGGCCAGTGCCAAAACTTGATGTTTTTAAGGGCAAAAGCTCGTTAGCCGCTAACAGTTTCATACCCGAAGCATCGGCCATTTCAATAATTGCCACATTTTTGTCATCAAGATAAAAACCACTATCAATTTCACGTAGCAAAGGGTCGAGCACGGTACAATGAACAAAACTTGCCCCCAAAACATTGGCGAGTACGCGTGCAGTTCCATCGCCCCCATCGGCCACTGGCAATTTGGTTATATCGAACAATCCGGCTTTCTGCAATCCGGCTTCGATAGCATCGGCCATTTCGAAAGCACTTAAAGAGCCTTTCATGGCGTTGGGTGCTATTAAAATATTCATAGGAAAAAATTTAATATGAATTAAAAATCGCCCCGCGAAACATGATGAATTCCTTTGATGTTTTTCAGCCTGTGCATCAAAAAATCGAGGTGTTCGATGTTATTTACGAAAACTCTAAGCACACCCTTAAATTCACCATTTTTCGAATCGATATTAATGGAGCGCATTTGTACGCCAACATCTTTAGCAACGATATGCGATATGTCGCCCACAATATCTTGCCTGTCGAGCCCCACCAGATGAACAGTGGCCTGGAATGCGCTTGTTTGTTTCGTATCGCGCCATCGGGTTTTAATAAAACGATAGGGGTAACGTTCTCGCATTTGGACAGCATTTGGACAAGCTTCGCGGTGTACTTTTATACCTTCGCGAATGGTGATGAAACCAAAAATATCGTCGCCAAAAATAGGATTGCAGCACCGGGCCAACTTATAGTTGACATTTTTCAGGTTATTATCAATAACTAAAAACTCATCGTTATTATCAAACGCAAGGTGATCAATAACTTTTTTGGGTATCAACTCTCCTAAAACATCCTTGGCTTTGGCCTCGTCAGGTTCTTTTTCCCTCACAATATTTTTCAATTCGAGGGCCTCGATCTGGCCAATAGCTAAAGCATAATAAAGGTCTTGAGCCGACTTGAACTTTAACTCGTTTAGCAATTTTCTGATTACCTCGTCGGTATAATCAATTTTCCAGTTCTTAAACTTTCGTTTAACAATTTCCTTTCCGTTTTCGGCTTCTCGTTTCCGATATTCGTTTAAACTGGACTTAATGCGGTTTTTGGCCTTCGAGGTAATTACAAAGTCGAGCCAATCGAGCTTTGGTTTTTGATTGTTCGATGTTTCGATGGAAACCTGATCGCCATTTTTCAGCTTTTGTTTCATCGAAACCTTACGTCCATTGACTTTTCCACCCACGCATTTATCGCCTAAATCGGAATGGATATCGTAAGCAAAATCAAGAATAGTTGAGCCTGTTGGTAGTTTTTTCAGGTCGCCACGTGGCGTAAAAATGAACAATTCATCGTCGTAAATATTGGTTTTGAACTCTTCGACAAGGGTATTGGGATCGCCATCGGGGTTCTCCAAAATTTCACGAATATTGGCCAACCACTTATCGAGATCGTCATTTCCCTTTCCACCTTTATATTTCCAGTGGGCCGCCATTCCTTTTTCAGCCACTTCGTTCATGCGAACAGTACGTATTTGCACCTCTACCCATTTGCCATGAGGTCCCATTACCGTGGTATGAAGCGATTCATAGCCATTCGATTTAGGAATAGACACCCAGTCGCGCATGCGTTCAGTATTGGGCTGATACTCCTCGGTTACAATAGAATACACCTGCCAGCAGTCCGATTTTTCGTTTTCGGGTTGCGAATCGAGAATAACCCTAATCGCAAATAAGTCGTAAACCTCCTCGAAACTTACCCGTGTTTTCTTCATTTTATTCCAAATAGAATAAACTGATTTGGTACGGGCTTTCATTTCAAATTTAAAATCTTTCAATTTGAGCTTCGTCTCAATTGGTTTCACAAACTCTGAAACGAATTTTTTCCGTTCTTCGGTTGTTTCTGACAATTTTCTGACAATTGTATTGTAATCGTCGGGGCGAAGGTATTTTAGCGATAAATCCTCGAGTTCGGATTTGATATTGTAAATACCCATTCGATGAGCAAGGGGCGCATACAAGTACGAAGTTTCAGTGGCATATTTAGCTTGCAACTCGGCAGGGAGCTCATTCAAATTTCTCATATCGACCAAACGGTCGGCAATTTTGATGAGTACCACACGCAAATCGCCCGATAAGGTCATCAATAACCTTCGGAAGTTTTCAGAATGCACAGAAATGGTAACCGTATCGATGGAATTAATTTTGAAAAGTCCTTCGAGCAACAAAAACACTTGGGGTCCAAACTGATTGGGAAGTTGACTAATAATTTCGTCTTTACTTCCGTGGCTTTCAAAAATATTGTGTAAAAGTGCGGCCACAATCGAGTCGGTACCAATGCCTATGTCGTGTGCCACAATGTAAGCCACATCGAAGGAGTGAAAAATAATAGCTTCGCCCGACTCCCAACAAGTATCGCCCAAAATTCGGAATGCTGCTTTAGCTGCTTCTTCAATTTTGCCCAAATCGAGCGCAACACTGCTTTTGCGACACACCTCAAGCAACTCGGCCAGTTTATTTTCAAATTTTAAATCTATTGTGTTTTCCATAATTAAAAGTCGTTTTTGAGGCTAAACAAAAATAGCAAAAAATAAATCTTCGCTCAATTACAACAGTTCGCAAATATGATTAGGTGCGGAATGCTTGATGCTTTCCTGTCGAAAAGCACCAAGGCTGATGCGGACTATAAACCTTGATTATCAGCACAAAAACTGCAATTAATTATATTTTGCTATTATAAAGCGTGGTCTTGCGTCTTCTCTTTCTTCAGTTTTTTGGGATTCATACGATTATCAAATAATGTCACAACCGTAATATTTTTAGAATCAAATCTGTAGAACAATGAAGTTTGTTTTGTAATAACAAGCATATAGAGACCTTTTATAAAGTCTGTCTGTTGACAAGATTCAGGGAATTTTTGAACTCTTTTTAAGGATTTATCAAGTTTTTTTATAAAATCAGTTTTCACTTTGAGTGACCATTCCAACACCAAATACTCCAGCAATTTTTCAAGTCTAATAAATGCTCTTTTTGAAAGTTTTATTTTTCTCATTATCGATACTGTTTCATGAAGTCCTCATAATCAATATTTTCCCCATTTTCAATATCTTTTATACCTTGCAAAATGTCTACTTTCTGCTCTTGTGGAAGAATATCCCAGAAATCAACAGTCGTGCTTTTCTTAAATATATTTTTTACTGATTCTAAAATACTTGGATTGTCAGTATCAAGAATCATCTTCATTATCTCAATTTTCTCTGCTTGAATATTCATATCGCTGCGTTTTTTTCAAAGTTAGATAATTCTTTTGAAAGAATTATCTAACTAGCGGCATTTACCATGCTTTATAAAGCTTAATATTAACACCAGTTAACACTATCAAAACCTAGGGTATGTAAAATTGAAATTATCATTTATTAATTTAAATGTATAGAAGCTACACCGAATATAGTATTACCAATTAATTGATTTACTTTGCACTTCAAAATTACAAGATGCACACCAGCATCTTCATTAAATATTTTTATGACATTTGACGAATTAGCATTAATTGAGCCCATAAGAAGGGCTATCAAAGAAGAAGGTTACACAACACCTACCCCCATCCAACAGCAATCAATACCAATATTACTCGAAGGAAACGATTTAATGGGTTGCGCGCAAACCGGTACTGGAAAAACAGCAGCTTTTTCAATACCTATTTTGCAACTTTTAGAGCAAAACAGCACGCTTTCGAAAGGTAGACGTAATATAAAAGCATTAATTGTAACGCCAACACGCGAACTGGCTATACAAATAAACGAAAGTTTAGAGTCTTATGGCAAATACACTTCGCTAAAACATACCGTAATTTTTGGCGGCGTTTCGCAATTGCCCCAAACCAATGCACTAAGGCAAGGTGTGGATATTTTGGTTGCTACGCCGGGCAGGCTACTCGATTTAATGAACCAAGGTTTTATTAAACTTTCATCAATTGAGTATTTTGTTTTAGACGAGGCCGACCGCATGCTCGACATGGGATTTTTAAACGATGTTAAACGCATCATAAAAGAACTGCCCAACAAGCGCCAGTCGCTGTTCTTTTCGGCAACCATGCCCATGAATATTGTACACTTGGCCAGCACCATACTCAACAATCCTCAAAGAGTAACCATTACTCCCGAAACAACCACTGCCGAAACGGTGCAACAAAAACTTTACTACGTTAGTAAAGAAAATAAACGCAGCTTATTGGTCGATTTATTAAACGACAGCAGTATTGTGTCGGCATTAATTTTCACACGAACCAAGTACGGTGCCGATAAGCTTACACAAATGCTGGTCAAAAAAGGCATTAAATCGGAAGCATTGCACTCGAACAAGTCGCAACAACAACGCCAACGGGCACTCAACAATTTTAAAACACAACAAACCCGCGTTTTGGTTGCAACTGATATTGCCGCTCGTGGAATCGACATTGACGATTTATCGTGTGTTATCAACTTTGAGATACCCAACATTTCGGAAACTTACGTACACCGTATTGGCCGAACCGGAAGAGCCGGAGCAAGTGGCCGGGCCATTTCGCTGTGCGACAACGATGAGCTGCCATACATTCGCGATATTCAACGTTTAATTTCAATGCGTATCGATGTTGTAAAAGATCATCCTTACGTGCTTGAAATAAACAACCAGCCAACACCGAAAGAAGCCAGCAAGAAACAAAAACAAAATCCTGATAGAAGGAAACAGGGTAATAATTTCAATAATGCCCGAAATTCCCGAAGCAAAAGCACAACTACAAGCTCAAGCAAACGCTCATCGAGACGATAGAATAATTGATACAAACAACAAAAAATTACCACGATATAAGTGCAGGTTAGAGCCTGCACTTTTTTTGTTCAAACAAATTTGAAAATCAAAAAAACATTTTACTTCGCGATAAATAATTTCATACATTTGAACTCATGACCAATAGACAACTATAAATGTGGATTAAGCTGGGCATATTATTAACGGGTTTTGCTTACGCAGGGCTACTGCCCTACTT
>DATERL010000138.1:0-30759 GCA_035271585.1 Prolixibacteraceae bacterium | reverse complement strand
AGGCCACCTAAAAAGGTAGCCTATTATTCAAACTATAATGTTTTTACTGTTTTTATTTTACTTAATAATTAGCGCAAGTAAATCATTAGGTAGCTCATCTTCAGATCATTCTGTTTTGTCTACATCCAAACATCTAATAATCTCACAATCTGTTAAAATAACCAGCAAGTAATATTATTCCCTATTTCAACTTGGCAAATAGGCTTTTCATACTTACTGCTTCGGCAATAATTCCATGAAGAGCCGAAATCTCAACCCGATCTTGTTGCATGGTATCGCGGTAACGAATGGTTACGGTATTGTCTTCCATCGTTTGGTGATCTACGGTTACGCAGAAAGGTGTTCCAATGGCATCCATGCGGCGGTAGCGCTTGCCAATCGAATCTTTCTCGTCGTACATACAATTGAAATCGAATTTCAGATTGTCAATAATCTCTCTCGCTTTTTCAGGTAAACCATCTTTTTTCACCAGTGGCATCACGGCCAGTTTAACTGGAGCCAGTTGAATTGGCAAACTCAATACCACGCGGGTATCTTTTTGTCCTTTTGAATCGGCAACTTCTTCTTCGCGATACGAAGCCGACAATACTTGAAGGAACATACGGTCGAGGCCAATCGATGTTTCAACTACGTAAGGAACATACGACTCGTTGAGTTCGGTATCGAAATACTGGATTTTTTTGCCCGAAAATTGTTGGTGTTGGCTCAGGTCGAAATCGGTACGCGAGTGTATTCCCTCCACTTCTTTAAAACCAAAAGGGTATTTGTATTCAATATCCACAGCAGCATTGGCATAGTGAGCCAATTTTTCGTGATCGTGAAAACGGTAGTTTTCAGCACCAAATCCAAGCGCCTGGTGCCAGCTCATGCGGCTTGCTTTCCATTTTTCGAACCAATCGAGCTCGGTACCTGGTTTCACAAAAAACTGCATTTCCATTTGTTCGAATTCCCTCATGCGGAAAATGAACTGACGAGCCACAATCTCGTTTCTGAATGCTTTACCAATTTGTGCAATCCCGAAAGGCAATTTCATACGTCCGGTTTTTTGCACGTTCATATAGTTTACAAAAATTCCCTGGGCTGTTTCGGGGCGCAAATATACTTTTAAAGCACCTTCGGAAGTAGAGCCCATTTCGGTAGCAAACATCAAGTTAAACTGACGAACTTCAGTCCAACTGCGCGATCCTGATACAGGGCATACAATTTCTTCGTCAACAATTATCTGTCGTAATTCGTCGAGGTTAGAGTCGTTCAGTGCCTTTGCAAAACGCTGGTGTAGGGCATTCCATTTTTCCTGGTTGTCCAAAACCCGCTGATTTGTTCCGCGAAATTCGGCTTCATCAAAAGCATCGCCAAAACGCTTGGCCGCTTTCTCCACCTCTTTATTCATTTTATCTTCGTACTTAGCCAGTTGCTCTTCAATGAGCACATCGGCGCGATAGCGTTTTTTTGAGTCTTTATTATCAATAAGCGGGTCGTTAAAGGCGTCAACGTGCCCCGATGCTTTCCAAATGGTTGGATGCATAAAAATAGCCGTATCAATCCCCACTATGTTTTCGTGCAACATCACCATCGAGTCCCACCAAAATTTTTTGATATTGTTTTTCAACTCAACGCCATTTTGACCATAGTCGTAAACCGCACCCAGTCCATCGTAAATTTCACTACTTTGAAAAACAAACCCATATTCTTTGCAATGGGCAACCAGTTTTTTGAAAATATCGTCCGCCATATTCTATGTTATAATTTTGAAATTCAGGCCGTAAAAATAAGATTTATAATTGAAAATGGAGAATACAACATGTAGTATTTCAACATTGTTAACATCAGTCTGCACATCTCAACCAGCTAAATTCACAGACAGCTCAACATATTATTAAATATTTGGCGGCCTTACGGGCTGTTCGCTTTAGTTGCCTTGTCGGGTGCGGGTGTTCACTGGTCGCACAACGGGGCTTGCTTTGTTCGCCCGTGTGCTTCCGTTCACGCACCGCCCCACCATCGGCAAGCTGCCGCTTCCATCCCTGGCCGGCGGTATTGCTTTGCCAAATGCAAGCACAATGATACCAAATGATGCTTATTCAACAATTGAACCCATTAAAACAATTGAATTAAATTATTCTTTCCACACCAATACACCAGCAGGCTCCAGCTGATTTTTTCCAATAATAATTTTAGCATTGGCTGGCAATTTCATTTCATAAGTATCCGAACGATAATTCACGGCTATCCAAAAACCTTCGCGCCAATAAACCATTACGCCCTCGGGATAATTGCTAACCGTCAATTTGTTGTCGGTAAAAATATTTTTCAACAGGGTTTTTTCCATCATTGCATCTTTGGTATCTACACCAATATAGGTAACTGTACCTTTTCCAAGTTTACGTTGGGTTACAGCCGCATTGCCCACATAAAACTGGTCGGAATAATAGACCCTAATGTAATCCTTTTTTTTGGCCTCGAGCAGCTCACCCCAAACGCTCCATTCGTGCTGATTTTCGCCACTTGTTACTGTGCCGGGCCTGTGAGGCGGCAACATATCATAGGCCTTTATTTTAGCACCAATAAGGTCGTAAATAGGAGCTCCCCAACCCGCTTCCCAAAAATGTCCCTCGCGGGTTTTTGTGGCAGTACGGCAGGTCAGTATTAAGTTGCCTCCATTTTCAACATAGTTTTTCCATTTTTCGACCAAAGCCGAATCAACTGCTTGATAGGCTGGAACTACCATAAATCGATAATTGCTAAAATCGTCGTTTTCCGAAATATAATCGACTGGTGCGCCAAGCGACATTAAGGCTTGGTGGTATTTAGCGGTATGAGCCCAAATATTCCAATTCACGTTTTGTGGTTGACGCTGGTGATCCCACATGTTTTCGTGACTCCAAAGAATTGCAGTACGTTTTTGGGCATAATATTCGGGTTCCGTCGTTTCTAAACCCAACTTCTCCAATTGTTTAATTTCAGCAATAAACTGCATGTATTCTTGTCCTCCTTGCGCTGGACTAATACAATCGTTTTGCATAATGCCCGAGTGATATTGTTCAACTCCGTAAAGTACTTGACGGTAGCGGTAAGAGCTGGCCAACTTAGCACCTCCCGCCATGGCATGCCATAGCCACATGCGCACAGTACCGGGCAAAAGTAGAGAATTTACATTGGCCCAGTTAACTTGTCCAGGCTGAATTTCAAGTACTCCCGTTACTCCCTTAATGGGTCTGAAATAGTCGTTGGCAAGTAGCAAATTATTGGGGTTGCCCAGTCGAAAACCGTTATCTCCTAAATTTGCGCTTCCATTGTTAAGGTATGATGTATAAGCTATAAAATCGAGTTTTTCGGTCAAACGGGCATCGGCATTATTAGCCACGGCCACGTAATTAGTGGTTATAAACTGATTTTCGGAAATATGTTGTCGTAAAATGGTGGCCTGCTCATCAAGAAATTCGGCTTGTAATGTTGCTGTAAACCTTTTAAAGTCGAGTAAGGCATGTGGGTTATTTCCCCACCACGCAATAGCATTGGTATTGTGAATGCTGATCTCTCCGAAATTATTGTACTGTATGCCCCAAAATGCGGTACCCCAGGCTTCGTTTAGCTTCACTATGGTTTGGTATTTTTCTTTCAGAAAGATCCTAAAAGCAGCTTGTGACGATGGGCTATAATCTTCTTTTGCTTCGGGTTCGTTATCCAGTTGCCAGCCCCAAACAGCAGGATGTTTGCCGTAACGCTTGGCCATTTCAGTAATTATTTTTCCCGATAGTTTGCGATACACCGGATTGGCCAGCGAATTATTCTGGCGTGAACCATGCTCACCGCGCTGATAATTACTATTCATTAAGTAAACCTCAGGATATTTAATGCCCATCCACGCCGGGGTGGTCGCTGTTGGTGTGCATAAAATTATTTTTAAGCCTTGCTTTGCGGCTAAATCGACCGCTTTATCGAGCCATGTAAAATTATATTTACCCTCGGTGGGTTCAATAAATGCCCACGAAAATTCGGCCATGTGCACATATTCAAAACCCATGGCAACCATATTTTTAAAATCACGTTCCCATTGCGATTGCGGCCAATGTTCGGGATAATAAAATGTTCCCGGAGTAATTAATTTATCGTCGGGAAAAAAACGTTTGGGATCTTGTGCAAATGCCGACGAGATTAAAAATGACAATACAATAATGGTAAATATCCGATTCATAGCATTACAATTAAATGGTTTGTTTCAAAATTAAGTCGAATTATTTACAAATTTGGTCTTATTTGTTTTTGAAATGCAGAACATTTGTATAATCTGTTTAGGTTACAGATCATAAAAAAGCCCGCTCTGTAAAATCAGAGCGGGCTTTTGAGATATCCTAATTGGATAATACTATTCACTAATAGAATAACGATCGAAACCAGTAACGGTTAAATCTTTGGCAACACTTTGTAAGTACTGCTTAACAGTTTGCTTGTTGTCTTTCACAAAATCTTGGTTTAACAAAGTACTTTCTTTAAAGAATTTACTAAGTGCACCTTGAGCAATTTTGTCGAGCATGTTCTCGGGTTTGCCTTCCAAACGGTATTTCTCCTTGGCAATTTCGAGTTCTTTAGCAACAACTTCAGCTGGAACATCATCTTTATCAACAGCAATCGGGCTCATGGCAGCAGCCTGCATGGCCACATCTTTGGCAACTTGCATGTCCACATCAGCTCTGTTAAAACCTATGATGGTTGATAATTTGTTTCCTGGGTGAATATAAGCAACAACCGACTCGGCCTCAATAGTTGAGAAATAGGCCAATTCAAGTTTTTCACCAATAATACCGGTTTGTTCAATAACGTGATCTTCAATTGCACGTCCGTCGATCATCAATTTTTTGATACCTTCGAGGTCTTTCGCATCACTAGCCAAAGCTACGTCGAGCATTTGGTTAACCAACTTGATAAAACCTTCGTTTTTAGCCACAAAATCGGTTTCGCATTTCAGTACAATAATTCCCGCTTTTTTACCGGCAACTTTACCTAAAACTACACCTTCCGAAGCTTCGCGGTCGGCACGTTTATTAGCAATGGCTTTACCTTTTTCGCGGATAATTTGAACGGCAGCGTCAAAGTCGCCGTTTGATTCGGTAAGGGCTTGTTTACAATCCATCATACCGGCACCTGTTGCTTTACGCAACTTCATTACATCTGCAGCAGATATTGACATTATTTTAATGTTTAAATTTTATACAAAAAAAATCGATAATTATTCAGCATCTTCTTTTTCAGAAGCTACTTTTTCTACTTCAGGGGTTTCAACCTTTTTAGCGGCTACTCTTTTAGTCCGTGGTTTAGCCTCTTTTTTCTCAGGAGCATCTTTTTCGCGTTCAACTTTGCGCTCGCCCATTCCTTCTTTGATGGCTTCGCATATTTCTGTAATAATCAATTTGATTGAATCAGAAGCATCGTCGTTGGATGGTATAACAAAATCGATTCCATTGGGATCGGAGTTAGTATCAACCATTGCGAAAATAGGAATGCCTAAACGTTGAGCTTCGCGAACTGCAATTTTTTCTTTCATTACGTCAACAACGAAAAGTGCAGCTGGCAAACGAGTAAGGTCAACAATTGAACCTAACATTTTTTCCAATTTTGCACGTTTACGGGTAACTTGAAGTCTTTCGCGTTTCGATAAGTTGCTCCAGCTTGCTGGATCTTTCGCCATTTTATCGATTGATGACATCTTCTTAACCGCTTTACGAATGGTTGGGAAGTTGGTTAACATACCACCTGGCCAACGCTCGGTAACGTAAGGCATATTAACAGCACCTACTAACTCGGAAACAATAGTTTTAGCTTGCTTTTTTGTTGCAACAAACATAATCTTGCGTCCCGATTTAGCAATTTGCTTAATAGCATTGCTTGCTTCTTCGATTTTAACTGCGGTTTTTTGAAGGTCGATAATGTGAATTCCGTTTTTCTCCATAAAAATATAAGGAGCCATGTTTGGATTCCACTTGCGCTTAAGGTGCCCGAAGTGCACGCCAGCTTTTAATAATTCTTCGAATTGTAAATTAGGCATAATAATTGTTTTTGTTTACATTCTGCAATATCAATCCACAAGTAGATCCTATAAAATACAGGAAATCGAATGAATTTAGATACTAAACAAAATATTGTTGTACAATAAAATATTAACGTTTTGAGAACTGGAAGCGTTTGCGTGCCTTTGGTTGTCCAGGTTTTTTCCTTTCAACCTCACGTGGGTCACGAGTCATGAATCCAGCTTTTTTCAACTCAGGTTTGTTCTCAGGATCAATTTTCACCATGGCCCTTGAAATAGCCAAACGAAGTGCTTCGGCTTGGCCGTTAAAGCCACCACCATCGAGATTAACTTTGATGTCGTACTGCCCAGCAACACTTAAAAGATTCAGTGGCTGGAGCACTACATACTGAAGTGTTTCCTGTGGAAAGTAATCTTTAAGCTCGCGCTTATTAATTGTGATTTTACCGCTGCCATCACTAACGTAAATACGAGCAATTGCGGCTTTCCTTCTTCCTAATGCGTTTACTACTTCCATTATTTAATGCTGTTTAAATCAATAACTTTAGGTTTTTGTGCCTCGAATTTGTGTTCCGGGCCAATCACTACTTTCAGGTTTCTGAAAAGATCGCTTCCCAAACGATTTTTGGGTAACATACCTTTTACGGCTTTTTCAACCAAGCGTTCGGGGTATTTTTTTAAAATATCCTCGGCTGTTTGAAAACGCTGACCACCTGGATAACCTGTATGGCGAACATATTCTTTGTTGGCCATTTTGTTACCAGTAAGTTTGACTTTTTCGGCATTAATCACGATGACATTGTCGCCACAATCAACATGAGGGGTAAAATCTGGTTTGTGTTTACCTCTCAGGATTTTTGCTACTTTGCTTGCTAAACGACCTAATACTTGTCCTTCGGCATCAACAACCAACCATGCTTTGTTTACAGTAGCACTGTTGGCCGATACGGTTTTATAACTCAGTGTATTCACTTGATTTTCAAGTTTTAATAATCCTACATAATACTTAGCCCCACTTTATTATGATGTGTCGCCTGTAATTTTGTTGCACAAAATGATTATCAATTTTAGCTTGCTAATAGCCATCTTATAATCCTTCGAAATCAATAAATTACCACATCGCAGGAACCTTAATTAATCGGGACTGCAAAAGTATTTTCTTTTTTCGTAAAAACAAATGGTTTTTTAAAATAATTGTGTATAAATCAGGATTTAAAGTTAATTTATTCCATGTTAATAGTTGGCCTCTCGTTCTTTTGCCGCTTCATCCCATTGTGGGAGCACTTCGTTTACAAAGCGAACTCGTTCCTCATTTAATTTTTCCATGTTCAGGCCAATGTACTCCTGCGCTTTGGCTTTGGTTGATATATCGGGATAGGGAATTTCCATATTGTGCCCTAAACTGGCTAACACTCTGGCCAATTTTACCCTGGCATCAAGTCCTTTTACCATACCGGAAGCAATTATACGGGCCGATTCAACCGGTGCATGAAAAGGTGCTGCATGGCTGGCTGCCACAAAGTCCCAGCGCCATTGGGCGTGCCTAATGTCGGTAAGAATAGGTTTCATTTGTTCGTCTGTGGCGCCCAGCTGCCAAGCTTTTTGGGCTTCGACGTGTGCGCGTACTAAAATTTCCTCGAGTTTATATTTGTTTTCGAATAACTTATCTTGACGTTCATACACATCAGTAATAAGTTTAGCTGTTTCTTCGCGGTGGCAAACCTGGCACGAATTGGCCACGTTGTTTAAAGGGCTTTGCACATGGTGGTCGGTAAATTTTTGTCCACCTTCGCTCATGTAAGGCATGTGGCAATCGGCACACGAAACGCCGCGACTGGCATGTGTTCCCAGCTTGAATAATTCATAATCGGGGTGCTGGGCTTTCAACATTGGTGTTTTGCTCAGGGCATGTGTCCAGTCCGAAAACCCAATGTTGTCGTAATAGGCTTCCATGGCATCGGCATTCATCCCATCATCCCAGGGGAAAGTAAGGTATTGCACGCCTTCGATTTTCTTTTTGTCGAAATAATACTCTACGTGGCATTGAGCGCACACCAATGAGCGCATTTCTTGGTACGATGATTTGGTGATATCAAGACCACGGCGGTCGAAGGCTTCGACCAAAGCTGGCCTCGAAATATGCAAGTTCATGGTGGTAGCATCGTGACAATCGGCACATCCAATGGGGTTTACTATTTCGGAACCTTTTTCTTCCCAGCTTCCTTTGTAAAATTCGGCTACTCCAATTTCGTTCATTAATCGGGGCACATCGGGGCCTTTGCATGTCCAGCATGTACTGGGCTGTATGCTTTTGTTCCCATCAATGGGGGCACCAACCCTAAGTATATGGCGTATATCGTTAATGGCATTGGCGTGGCCGCGCGATTGATTGTACTCTCGCGAAAAAGCGTAACCGGCCCACAGCACCACCATTCGTGGGCTTACTTCAAGGGCATCGATGGTTGCCGATCCTTGATACTTGCTGCGAAAAGTGGTGTCGGCAGTTTTTAAATAAGACTGGTATTGACGTGGAAAGTTTTGACCCCAAACTTCGTTGCGAGGTTCTAAAGGTGAATGTTCGACCTTTGGTGTATAAACAAATACCGACTCGGCACGCCGTTCAATAATCGACGAAGCAAAAAGCCCTAGAATAAAAACAACAATTACGGTTGCGAAAAAAAGTAGCCACCCCAGTGCGGGTTTTTCTTTTATCAATTGATTTATTGGTTTCATTTGAATTCAATTTTATGGGTTTGTTTCTATTTTTTATTCATCAAGGTTTTTATCCAATCAGGAACAGGGCTTTGTGGCACAGGCACTCGGGCATCGGGTACGCTCGATAGGCTATGTACCCGCCCGTGAGGGGTTTCGCGATGGCATTCAACGCAGTTTCGACCGATTCGATTTTGATGGTGGTCAGTCGAAACCAATTTTAACTTATCGTCGCTAATTAAATCGGAATGGCAACGTATGCAGTTATTATTCACCGCTTTTTTCCCAGCTTTTTTAATAAATATCACCTGTGGTTCAAGCCTTAAGGTAAACATGGCTGAGTGCCTAAGTCCATCCATCGCTTTAAAAAAATACTTACTTGCCACGTTGTTTTGTGGAACATGGCAATCGTTGCAATTGGTTACTTCGCGGTGGCTACTGTGTTGCCATGTAGCATATTGGGGAGCCATAATATGGCAATTGACGCAGGTTTCGGGTTTGTCGCCCAAGTACGAATGTGCTTTTGAAAGTTTTAGAACAAATAAGCCTAAACCGCAAAATACCCCAAGTAGAATTATTACCGGAAGCTGCCACTTGTCGGGTGGTATGAAAGCTTTTATCAACTTGTTGATTTTTGACATATTTTTAGGTTTGCTGATCAAGTTTAATTTTTTATAAACAGAAACAAGATAGCTTATTTTATATAAAAATCATAGTTTCAATATTTATAAGTTGTAACAATTGTTACAATTTAGACTTTGTGTGATAACTAAAACACAAATCAAAGTTCACATCCATAAAAATTAATTGTTGATTGCACAAACCAACAGCTTAGTTATGGGTGATTATTGAAATTGCATTTCCATTTACTGCATAAATAAGCCCATTCACTAAATATTAGTATGCATTCACATTTTTTTAGAAAAGAATTAAAATTAAATATTTAATTTAGTTTCGTTATAATTCCAGCTTAAAACAAATAATTTACCAAAAAACAGCAATAATGAGACAACCGGAACTAATTCAGGATGGGAATAAGAGCATCGTTTTTCTCGATTTTTCGGGATTGAAAAACAAGGAAGAA
The DNA here is from genome assembly GCA_035271585.1 of Prolixibacteraceae bacterium. GTDB lineage: Bacteria > Bacteroidota > Bacteroidia > Bacteroidales > Prolixibacteraceae > Roseimarinus. Next base: position 20,938 of record DATERL010000138.1, on the reverse strand, counting down.
ATTATCAACCAGATTGCTATTTTCGCAAAGTATATCAGATCGAAACCAGCAAAATCGTTAGTTACAATGACTAACCTCGAGAATATGTACTTTAATACAGAAATTTACAACTTGTTTGTGAAGTACGTAAAAGACAATAACCCTTATGTGAAAGCAAGTGCAGTTGTAGGGTTAAAGGGATTGATGCAAATATTTTACCGCGGTTTTATAGCAATTACCGGCCGTAATGTAAAAGTATGCAATTCGAAAAATGAAGCGATAGAAGCTTTAAACGATCAATTGGTTGAAGCCGTATAAAAAAAGCCGCTCTAAATATAATAGAGCGGCTTTTTTTAAGCAATTGTAATTTCTTTTGGAGCTTGTGGTTTAACTTCTTCTCTTTTGGGTAATACGATGTTCAAAATACCATCATTGTATTTTGCCGTAATTTCATTGGTTAACACATGCCCTTCGGGTAATGAAAACGAGCGCTGGAACGACTGATAACTAAACTCTTTTCGAGTGTAAGCTCCTTTTTCTTCGTTTTCTTCTTTTTTGGTCTCAGAACAAATTGTTAAAGTGTTGTTTTCAAGTTTAATCTTGAAATCGTCCTTGTTCAATCCGGGTGTGGCTACTTCAATTTCATACTTTTCATTGTCTTCTTTTACATTAACAGCCGGTACGGTTGTATTGGTCGTCGAAAAGTTTCGATTGTTCCAATCCACTAGGTCTTCATTAAATATTTTATCAAAAAACGAAGGGATTGATGGATAATAACTATTGCTTCTTCTAACTAGTGTCATGGCTTTTCCTCCTAATACTTTAGTTTAACATTTAAATTTTCATTGTTTCATTTTCAAATTTAAGGCCACCCGTTTTTTCATGTAATTTTGACAGCCAAAAACAGAAAAACATGAAGTTATGTCACATTGTTTCAGTTTGTTATGCCATTTTTTCAGTGTTTTGATGTTTAATTATTCTGCTTTGCTAAAAACAATTCCATATTAAAAGAGGGTTAAAAAAACCATTTTTTAAAAAAATGAGTGTATATGTGCTAAATTATAATCTATATTTGCACTATAATTTATACTTGGCAAAATGAAAACTTTTTTTATCAACTACTTTTATTATTATTTCGGTAACAATATCGGAATCGTGTAGTTGTGTGTTAAAGTTTAAAATATACAAATTATAGGGTTCCGAATTAGGAACCCTTTTTTGTTTTAAAAAATACAAAATGAAAATTGCAGTAATAGGTTTAGGATTGATAGGCGGGTCGATGGCTAAAGACCTACGTAAATGTGGTTTTGCAAGCGAAATTATTGGTATCGATAATAATGCGGAACATTTGAAACGTGCCCTTGAACTTGGTATTGCCGACCGGGGTGCATCGCTCGACGAGGGCGTTAAAGCTGCCGATATTGTGATTATTGCAGTACCCGTCGATAAAATAGTAGACCTTTTGCCTCAAGTACTCGATTTAATCGATCCTGCAACTTCGGTTACCGATGTAGGATCGACCAAAATGCAGATTGGTAATTCGGTTAAAGGGCATCATCGAAGAGGCAATTATGTGGCATCGCACCCCATGTCGGGTACGGAGTACTCGGGTCCCGATGCGGCGATTGAAGGTTTGTTTGAAGAAAAAATTTGCATTATCTGTGATCACAAGGACGCAAGGCCATCGCATTTGGCCTTAATCGAAAAAATGTACCATACCATAGGCATGGACATTGCCTACATGAGCGCCGATGAACAAGACCACACCACGGCGCATGTTTCGCATTTGCCTCACATTACCGCTTTTGCGCTGGCCAATGCTGTTCTGGATAGCAACGACCGTGAAATAATTTTCGATTTAGCAAGCGGTGGATTCCGCTCTACTGCCCGCTTGGCTAAAAGTTCGCCCGAAATGTGGGGTCCTATTTTTAAACAAAATCAACATTACGTGGTTGAATCACTTAATGTTTACATCAACCACCTCGAAGAATTTAAACAAAGCTTGCTCAATACCGATGAAAGCAGAATGTATGAATTGATGAAGAATGCCAATCGTATTCGTGAAATACTAAATGGTGAGAGCCAAAATTTGGTTCGTAAAAAATCGACCACAACAAAACTTTATAGGAAATAATTATAAACTGAAAAATATGACAATCGAATTAGACATTTTACCATTAAGCAGTTGGTTGCCCGAAACACCATACCCACTGCTCATTAGTGGACCCTGTAGCCTCGAAACCGAGGAACAGTCATTAAGCACTGCACGCGAACTGGCCAAAGACAAACGTGTACACGTAATTAGAGGTGGAGTATGGAAACCTCGTACACGACCTGGCTCATTCGAAGGAATTGGCTCAATTGGTTTAGAGTGGCTTAAAAAAATCAAAGAAGAAACCGGTTTGATGGTGGCTACCGAAGTGGCCAATGCCCAACATACCGAAGAATGCCTCAAAGCCGGTGTTGATGTAATTTGGATTGGTGCTCGATCAACTACAAGTCCTTTTGTTGTTCAGGAAATTGCCGATGTGCTGAAAGGTTCCGACAAAGTAGTGATGGTGAAAAACCCTATGAACCCTGATCTTTCGTTGTGGATGGGAGCTTTAGAGCGCCTTAATGCAGTAGGATTAAAGAAGTTAGCTGGAATTCACCGTGGGTTTTCTCCTTTTCAGGAAACAAAATACCGAAATTATCCCGGATGGAAAACATACATAGAGTTGCGCCGAAGCATGCCCAACTTGCCTATTATTTGTGATCCAAGTCATATTGCTGGAAAACGCGAGTTTGTGGCCGAAATTTCACAGAAAGCTTTCGACATGGGATTTGATGGCTTGATGATTGAATCGCACATTGATCCATCATGTGCTTTGAGCGACGCTGCACAGCAGTTTACACCCTCCGATTTGTCGAAACTCCTCGATAAATTGGTTATTCGCCAGCAATTTACCGATAACCCCGAGTTTAGTTCTAAGCTTGACGAGTTGCGTAGCCGTATCGACGCATTGGATACCGAAGTGATGGAACTTTTGTCTACTCGTAACCAAATTGTGAATCAAATTGCCGATTACAAGAAAAACAATAACGTGATGGCTTTGCAAATTGATCGGTGGTCGAAAATGATGAACACCCGTATTTCAACAGCTGAAAAACTTAATTTAAACGAAACATTTGTCAAAATTTTGTTTCAGCTCATTCATGAAGATTCTGTTCGTCAACAAACAGATTATATCGATAACTCAAAATAGGATCGACCATATTAAGCAACAAAGCCTTGTAAACATAAGTTCACAAGGCTTTGTTGCTTTTAACTGTTATCTTGGTATTGGTTTTATTGTTCTAACTTGAAGAACCCAATAATTTTATCCAACGATTCGGCTTGTGTGGCAAGTTCTTGAGCACTGGCCGCCATCTCTTCTGATGCTGCGGCATTTTGCTGCGTTACCTTATTTAAATATTGTACCGATTCGTTTACTTGTTGGATGCCTGTAGTTTGTTCAATGCTCGATGAGGAAATATCATTTGCTAGGCTGATCGATTTTGAAAGTTGTGGAAACATTTTAGCGATTTTAAGTTCGGTTTGTTTTCCAAGCTCGGTGCTTCGCGACGAAATATCAATTACTTGTAATGCTAAGGCCTTAGTTTGTTCGGCTAGCTTTTTAACTTCACCCGCAACAACAGCAAAGCCTCGACCGTTTTCGCCTGCTTGTGCTGCTTCAATCGCTGCATTAATCGAAAGTATGTTGGTTTGAAAGGCAATCTCGTTAATTGCCGATATCCGATTTATAACATTGCTGTAATCCTTAATTATATTTTGAGTACTGCTAACAACTTCAGAAATTGCTTTCTCAGTTTCAGAAGAAATTTGCCCTGACAGATTGGCTTTTTCCATGCTTTCGCTAAGCATTCCTTCAATCTCTTCAGTAGTGGCCGAAAGCTCCTCTATTGAGGAGGCTTGTTCGGCCGAGCCCTGCGATAAATCTTCGGATGCTTTACCTAATTGTTGACTGCTCAAGCTTAGTGTACTCGAATTTGTTTTTATTTCGGTAACTATTTCTTTCAAATTATGAACTAAATTCATCGATGCTTCTTCCAATTGCCTTAATTCGCCTCTACCGCCTGATTTTTTAATAACGAGGTGTAATTTTCCTTTCGAAATTTCATCCAGTATTTGTGCGATATTTTTCAATGGGATTGCTACTTTTTTCCGAAGGATTAGCACGTATCCAATTACCGAAGTATAAACAACAGGAACGGCCCAAATGAGGTGTTGGGTTCCTTTTTGCCCAACAACATTAAAACAAAAACCGGAAAAAATTGTTAAAAGAAAAATGCTTATTGCTACACCAGATATAATTGTGTTTTTTAAAAAAATTCGCACCAGCACAATGGAAACCAAGGTGGATATCGATGCCACAAGTATGATACTTATAATTCTCATTTCAGTTTAATGTTAGTTGTAAAGGGATTTTACAAGTAAAAAAAATCTAATAAATATGTCCTAGGTAAATTTAGGAGCGTGTAAAAATAGTGTCTTTTTAGTTAAACAATTAATTTATTTTAAGTTTTTTGCAGGTAACAATAGTTATTGCTATCTGCAAAAAACTTAAAACTAATTCTTTTTAAATTATTAGCGAGCAGCTAATGCACTCGCGCCTACTATTGCAGCAGTTCCCATTTTTAATTTTGAAGGTAAAACTTTCACCTTATTTTTGAAAATAGTCATTAAGTGGCTTTCCATTGATTCGATGGTTGGATTGAAAAGCAATTCACCAGCAGCAGTTGGGCCTCCAAAAAGAAAAATAGCTTCGGGGCTTAAAATGTGGATGGTATCGGCCAGTGCCTGTCCCAAAATATCACCAGTAATTTCGAATACAATTTTAGCTATTTCGTCGCCTTTGCTTGCCGCTTCGAAAATATCTTTCGCTGTTAACTCGGTGAACGGTTTTTTGGCCAGCAAGCTTTCTTGTGCATTGTGGTGCGAAAGGAGTTCAAATGCTGTACGTACCATACCAGTGGCAGAACAATAAGTTTCGAGGTGACCAAACTGGCCACAGCCACATTCTCTACCTTCGGGGGTAACGGTTATATGGCCCAATTCGCCTGCAAAACCGTCGTGTCCGTAAAGTAAATCGCCGTTAACAACTATTCCACTACCTAGACCTGTGCCCAAAGTAACCATTACAAAGTTTTTCATTTCTTTAGCGCCACCATAAATCATTTCGCCCAAAGCTGCTGCGTTGGCATCGTTGGTTAGCGATATGTTGTCCATTCCGGGGAAATGTTCTTTCATCATTTCAACAAACTTCACAACACCTTTAAAAGCAAGGTTAGGAGCATGTTCAATTGTTCCCTTGTAGAAATTACCATTTGGTGCACCAATCCCAATTCCGACATAATCGGCTTCGCCATTTTTAGCCATCAAATGCTTTATAGCATTGGCTAAATCGGTAATAAATTTTTTAGCATCATCAGTTTTAGGTGTAGGAATATGGCCATCAAGCAATACATTTCCTTTTTCGTCAACCAGTCCAAACACGGTGTTGGTTCCACCTATATCAACTCCTATCGCTACTTTTTTCATTTCTATAAACTATTTAAGGTTATTGTAATTAACAAATTATTAGCAAGGCAAAACTAACTAAAAAAACTTTACGTCGCCGTTTTATTAGTTTCTAATCAACCAATTTAAAGTCGATTTGCTTTTTCTCAAGGTTGGTACGGACAACTTCAACTTTTATATCGCCACCTAGTTGATAACACTTATTGCTATGCATTCCAGTGATACAATAATTTTTCTCATCGAAGAAATAGAAATCGCCAGTTAATTCTCTGATTGAAACGAGCCCTTCGCATTTACTATCGTTCAATTCAACAAACAAGCCCCAATCGGTTACGCCCGAAATAACGCCATCGAAAACTTCGCCAACTTTGTCTTGCATAAACTCAACCTGCTTATATTTAATTGATGTGCGCTCGGCGTTTACGGCACGTTGTTCCATACCTGATGAGTGTCGGCATTTTTCTTCATAAACATCGGCTTTAACCGAACGACCATCTTCGAGATAACGCGCCAACAAGCGGTGTACCATCAAGTCGGGGTAACGCCTAATAGGAGAGGTGAAATGCGTGTAATAATCGAACGAGAGCCCGTAGTGGCCAATGTTGCGGGTTGAATAAACCGCTTTGGCCATAGCCCTTACCGCAAGTGACGAAATCATATTTTCGTCGTGTTTACCTTTTAAGTTGGTAAGCAACTTATTGATTGAAGTTGATATTTGACCGGGTGATCTCAAATCGATTCCGTAACCAAACTTGCTAATAAAGTTGTTGAAATTCTCCAGTTTTTCGGGGTCTGGTTTATCGTGAATACGGTAAACGAAGGTACGTGGTTTTGAACGGTTCTTGGGATTACCGATAAACTCGGCTACTTTTCTGTTGGCCAATAACATGAATTCTTCTATGAGGAAATTTGCTTCTTTCGACATTGTGAAGTAAACGCCCAATGGTTTTCCTTTCTCGTCGAGTTCGAATTTTACCTCAGCTCGGTCGAACGAAATAGCACCGTTTTCAAAGCGCATTCCTTTCAGTTTTGCGGCCAGTTCGTTCATTTTAAGAATTTCAGTTTTCATTTCACCTTCGCCGGTTTCAATAACCTGCTGCGCTTCTTCGTAACTAAACCTGCGATTGGAAAATATGATAGTACGTCCAAACCACTCGTTTTTCACGTTGGCTTCGTTGTCGAGTTCAAAAATTGCCGAAAAACAAAGCTTGTCTTCGTTGGGCCTTAAAGAACAAAGATTGTTTGAAATTTTTTCGGGCAACATGGGCACTACCCTGTCAACCAGATAAACTGATGTGGCGCGCTCTTCGGCTTCAAGGTCGAGAATGCTACCAGGCTGTACATAATGGCTAACGTCGGCAATGTGTATTCCCACTTCCCAATTTCCATTTTTAAGTTGCTGGATGGAAAGTGCGTCGTCGAAATCTTTAGCATCGGCCGGGTCGATGGTTAAAGTGGGTGCTTTGCGCATATCGCGTCTATTGGCAATTTCTTCGTCGCTTATGTGATCGGAAAGGTTTTCGGCATATTTTTCAACCTTTTCGGAAAACTTATAGGGAAGATCGAACTCAGCGAGAATGGCGTGCATCTCGGTGTCATTATCGCCCACTTCGCCGAGCACATCGATAATTTCGCCAAAGGGATTTTTGGCATATTGTGGCCAGTCGGTAATTTTAGCCACTGCTTTTTGGCCGTTTTTGGCCCCTTTGAGTTTTTCTTTAGGAATAAAAATATCAAAGTTGTTTTTACCAGTTGGGATCAGAAATGCAAAGTTTTTTGATAATGAAATGATTCCAACAATATTGTTTTTAGCTCTTTCGATAATCTCGACCACTTCACCCTCGGGTTGTTTCTTTTTGCGTTTGGCGTGCAGGTAAACCCTTACTTTATCGCCGTTAAGTGCTCGGTTTAAATTGGGACCTGAAACAAAAACATCCTCTTCGAGTTCATCCGAAATAATGAAAGCATAACCTTTTTGTGTCATCTCGACAATGCCAATGATATGGCCAGTTCGCTCCTTAAGTTGATATTTGTTTCGTTCTTCCGATAAAAGATAACCATCGTCGGTCAGCTCTTGCAACACCACGTTAAGAAGAACGCGTGTTGATTGGTCTTTTACTTTAAGGTACGATTCAATTTGTTTTTGGTTGAATATGCGTTGCGGATTGGTGTAACAATATTCGAGTACGAGTTTTTTTAACTCTTTTTTATTTAAGACTGCTTTGTTTTTAGGGCTGCCTTTTTCTCTCTTCTTTTTCATAAGAAAACAATTTGTTTTTAAGTGATTGTAAAGCCTGTCCCGCTATAGACAGGAGAACTCGCATGTTGTATTTTCATTATTGTTATCCGAACCTTCGGTACAATTTGTATTTTCCTGCGAACATGGTCGTTTCATAAAAATTTAATATTATATATTTTGCCTTTTAATTCTACCGGTTCCATTCGATACGATAAAAGAGCGTTGTTGAGATTACGTTATTATAGTTTGAATCTCTTAAATAGCCTTTGTTGCCCATAAAGAAATCGTGGTTTTTATCAATAGAAAAAGCAGAGTATTGTAACCTGGTATCGAGGGTGAAATTTTCGGCCCATGTTCTATTGATTAGTTTTTGAAGACGAACCTTGATGCCTGCTAAAATGCCCAGTTCCCAGTTAGTTATATCAACCGGCATATCTTCTCCATTATAAAGCTTCCTTTTATGAACAAGCTGGTTGTATGATAAGCCCGCAAAAAAACGATAATCTTTGTAAGTATATCCAAAAATCACCGGCAATTCAATATAGTCATAACGTAAAATGATGATGTCGTAATTTTGATGTTTATACGAAGGTATTTTTCGACTGCCTTTTTGGATAAATTTCATCTCTGCTCCCCAAAAAAAGTCATCTGATATTTCTCGTTGAAACCAAACTCCTCCGCTTAAGCCAAGTTTTAAATAACCACTCGATGCATCGCCTTCAACTTGGGTTCCGTTAATGCCACCCAAAACGCCACCATAAAATTCTTGGGCGTGAACAACATTAACTATGCCGCAATAAAAAAGAAACCAAAGGAGTAACTTAAAGTTTTTCATTCGTATAATTTCATTTTAAGACATTGATTACCTCTTGAATCGAAGAGATGAACATTGAACTTCGATAAATGCCCTCATGGAACTCACATCTTATTTTTTCAGCTAAAACTGATCTTCGATCCAAAATCATCAGGACAAGTTATGAATATTAGCAAACCTGTTCATTTCATTTTTACACATCATCGTCAGTAAAATATTCTTCAGCTTCGTATAAAGAATCGGTTTCATTATCATTTGACGACAGTATTTTTTCGTAATCAAACCCCAGATTTTGAATCAATTCGACAAAGAATTTTTCTTTATCGGATGGTATTTTTAAGAGATATTCAATCATATCGTTTATTTTAAGCGAATAAAGTTATGACTTTTTCTTCAGTAAAGAAGTTAAAGTTTCAATACCTTTCCCTGCCTTTTCGTTGATGTACGTTACATTGGTGTAAACCGTAACCGGATTGGGGTCAATAAGAAATATCGGGACATCTTTTTTAACGTAGTTTAATAAGCCGGCAGCAGGATATACGTTGAGCGAAGTGCCAATTACTACAAAAAAGTCGGCATTTTGGACAAAGGGCAAAGCCTCGTCGATGGCTGGTACTGCTTCGCCAAACCAAACAATGTGGGGGCGCAACTGACTTCCTTTTTCACAAAGTTGCCCCATTTTTAGTTCCCATCCATCAATGTCGTAAACCAAGTTCTCGTCGGTTGAGCTGCGTGATTTTTTTAATTCACCGTGGAGGTGCAGCACTTTGGTGCTTCCAGCGCGTTCGTGTAAATCGTCGATATTTTGTGTAATGATGGTTATATCGAAAAGCTCTTCGAGTTTCGACAGCCCAATGTGACCTGTGTTAGGATTACTCTCGTAGAGTTCTTTTCGACGGGCGTTATAAAAGCGCATCACCAGTTCTGGATTTTTTTGCCAGCCCTGTGGCGTTGCTACTTCATTAACATCGTGTTCTTCCCACAAACCGTTCGATTCGCGAAAAGTTTTTATACCACTTTCCTGGCTCATTCCAGCTCCAGTAAGTACTACTAATTTCTTTTTGTTAATCATTGCTATAATATAATAAAAAATGAATTAAATTTTAATGTTCTTCTTTGTTTAGGTACATATCGGGAACAAAAGTTTGCTCTTCGATAGGAGTACGAATATAGCCCGTTGCATGCGGGCGGGGTTCAAGTTCAGGTTTTTCGGGTACCACATCGTCGTAAGGTATAAGCGTTAACAGGTGGTTGATGCAGTTAAGACGAGCCCTGCGCTTGTCGTCGCTTTCGACAACATACCAAGGCGATTGTTTGGTGTCGGTGTAGCTAAACATTTCGTCTTTTGCCTTGGAGTATTCTACCCAGCGTTGGCGCGAAATTACGTCCATATCACTAAATTTCCAACGTTTGGTGGGGTCATTGATTCGATCTTGAAAACGCTTTTCTTGTTCTTCTTCGCTAACCGAAAACCAATATTTCACCAATATAACACCCGATCGGATCAACATGCGTTCGAAATTAGGGCACGAACGCAAAAACTCCCAGTATTGCTCGTCGCTACAAAATCCCATTACCCTTTCAACACCTGCCCGGTTGTACCAGCTACGGTCAAACAGCATTATTTCGCCCGCTGCGGGTAAGTGCTGCGCATAACGTTGGAAATACCATTGTGTTTTTTCGCGCTCGGTAGGAACACTTAAGGCCACTACCTTACAAAAACGTGGATTAAGGGCTTCGGCTATGCGTTTAATGGCGCCGCCCTTGCCGGCAGCATCGCGCCCCTCGAAAAGCACAACTACCCGCAAACCGTTTTTTCTAATGGAAGTTTGCAGTTTTACCAATTCAATGTACAACCTATCTAATTCTTGTTCGTAGAATTTCTTTTTTAGCTTCTCCATGGTTAATCGATGTTTTTTATTAGTTATTAAAGTTAACAAGATTTTGTTGAATAATGAATTGATGAGAAAGGGTTTTGTAAAAACATTTTCACTGATGGCGCAAATCACGTTGATAAATTTTTTATCTGCAACATCTGCGTGAGAGAATTGATGAAAGCTAAAAAAAGTAAAAAGGGCAACCCAGCGGCTGCCCTTCTCAAATAATAATGTGATTGTTATGAAGTGAATAAACTTAAAGCTGTATGGGTATTCCGTTGTAAAAATCGAGAATTTTAGACCGGAAAATAAAATCGTACTTGGCCTGCAATAAGTTAGATTCGGCAATGGTCAAGTTGGTTTTTGAATTATTGTATTCAAGCGGGTTTACGCGGCCCACGCTGTGTTTTTCTTCAATGTAGCGGAAGGATTCTTCCATTGATTGAACGGCTGCTTTGTTGGCACTATAACGCTCCATGGCGGCAACTGCATTAACGTATGCTTGTTCTATTTGTTTACGCAGGGTTTTTTTGGCACTTTCGAGGTCAAGTTGATTATTGATTATTTGCAGTTTTGAGTTTTCGATATTGGTGCGATTTTGAAACTTGCTAAAAATGGGTATGCTAAGGCTTAGTCCCACATTTTCGTTGATATTGCCGGTTATTTGGTCGTTAAACGACGGGGAGTTTTCAGAGGCGTAATAATTGTCGGTTACTCCGGCATAGGCCGATAATGTTGGCATTCGACCTCCTTTGGCCATGTCGAGTTGAATTTCGGCATTTTTCAATTCATATTCGGCGCTTTTAATTTCGGGCCTTATTTCAACCGCTTTGTTATAAATATTTGTTGATGATGAAAGTGCCATTTGAGCTTTTAGTTCAGGAATTTGGGGAACCACAACCTCAAAGCCGGCAGAATTATCAAACTCTAAAAGTTGAGTTAAATTCAAGTAGGCAATTTGAAGATTGTTTTTGCCATTGACCAACTCAAGTTCTTCGCGGGCCAACTGGGCTTTCACTTCAAGTAAAGTACCTTCGGCAATGGTTCCGGCTTGAACCAGTTGTTTGCTGCGCTCTAATTGTTGCTTGGTTTGCGCAACTTGTTTTTCGGCAACCAAAATCAGTTCTTGAGCAAAAAGAATTTCAAGATAAGCCGATGTAATATTCAGGCTTACATCGTCTTTTGCTTTTTGAAGGTTTTCCAAACTCGATTTAAAATTATATTCATTCTGTTTTATTGCATTGTTGAGTGCGCCTCCTTTCCAAATTAGCACGTTAGCGCCAACATTGGCACTGGTATTGGCCCGGGTGTAATTATCGTAGGTTCCTTCGAGCGTTTCGGATCGACCAAAATTCACACTTTGCGAAGCCGATGCGCTTAACGATGGCAGTTTATTGTATTTTGCTTGTGTGAGTTCGTTTTGTCGATATTCGGTATTGATTTGATATTGCTTGATCACAATATTGTTTTCGAGTGCGTAATCGATACATTGCTCCAAAGTCCATTTTTCCTGACCAAAAGTGGAGAGAACAATGAATGATAAAGCTATTATTGCAGTAAATCTTTTCATCCTATTCAATTTTTATGATTCAGTTTCTTTAGCTTCTGTTTTTGCTTTTTTGGGGTCGATTTTTTCGCCCTTGATTTTTTCTTCAATTGTAAGACCGTTTAATACTTCGATGTTAATACCATCGGAAAGCCCTACTTCGATAAAACGTTTTTCGAATTGCTGTGAATCGAGTTCTACTTCGACATAAGCCTTTTCATTTTCAAATTTGAGGTAGGCCTCTGGAATTACCAGCACACTGTTGCGTTGTTCGAGTAATATGCTCGCATTGGCGCTATAACCTGCACGTATAAATTGCCCTTCTTTTAGGTTCACATCGGCTTTAATTTCGAACTGGATGGCTCCATTTTCTTCAACGCCTTTTGGTGAAAGATAGGTAAGGGTTGCATCGAACTTTTCGTTATCGATGGCACCTATGGTTAAAATAATGTCCATGCCTTCTTTGATTTTTCCCACTTCGGTTTCATCCACTTTTCCTTTGAAAATTATATCGGTCATGTCGGCCACAATGGCAATGGTGGTACCGGCGTTAAAGGTGTTTGCCTGTATTACCGAGTTTCCTACCTCAATAGGCACGCTGAGTAACATACCATCGATGGTTGAACGGATAAGGGTGTTGGTGGTTGTGGCCGATTTTTTGGTTACGCCTTTTTTAATTAAATCGAGGTTGTCTTCGGCTGAGTTCATTTCTTCGCGTGAGGTGTTAAAAGCAAGTTGTGCTTTTTGATATTCTTCGTAAGCGATTACTTTTTTATCGAATAATTCTTTTTGACGGTCGTAATCTATTTTTGCGTCTTCGTAATTTAGTTTGGCTCTGTTCACACGCGATTCAGCATTATTGAGTGTAACCATATCGGGGATAATTTTCACTTTGGCTATGATATCGCCATTTTTGACCATTTCGCCGGCTTGCAGATAAACCTCTTCAATAATTCCCGAAACCTGAGGCTTAATCTCGATCTCTTTGCGTGGAATAACTGAACCGGTGGCCACCGATTTTTGTGAAATGGTTTCAATTACCGGGGTTTGTGTGGTATATATTACCGGTTTTTTCTTCGATTTAGAATAAAGAAAATAGAATGTTCCCAAGAAAATGGCAACCAGCAGTACGATTCCTAAAATTTTAAAAACTTTTTTCATGGCTTATTTTATTAAATTCGATTTTATATTTTTTCAATATTTTAATAATGTTTGTAGCATTAAGTTTTATTATAAATTATTTTGCACGCAGTGCGTCGATGGTTTTTATTTTAACGGCTTTGTGGGCTGGAATGTATCCAGCAATGGCGCCCGATACAATGAGTACAATTAAACAGGACACGGCAACAGTGAGGTTGATTTCGGGGTTTTTAATGAATATGTCATTGCCTCCACTCGAAGCAACCATTTTGAGAATATAATTTAATCCTTCGAGAACCAGGATGCCAACAAATATTCCGATATAGCCTGCCACGGCAGTAATGAAAACGCTTTCGAGCATTATTTGGCCGATAATTTTACGGGGAGTGGCTCCAATTGCCCGCATAATCCCAATTTCCTGGGTTCGTTCGCGCACTATAACTAGCATAATGTTGCTTACCCCAATAACACCGGCCAACAAAGTGCCAAATCCAACTATCCAGGTTAGAATCCGAATTCCATCGAACATGGCTCCGAATTGTTTGAACTGTTTTTCGAGGTTAACGTGTGCAATGGCTTGTACGTCGGTTGGGGCAATTTTATGGCGTTGTTTTATGGCGTCCATTACTTTCTTTTCGACAAAAGCGGCACTGTAACCTGGTTTGGTGGTTACGCCCAACACGTGTACGTTGTTACCGTAATTGTAGGCTACTTGCATGGTCGAGAAAGGTATAAATATACTTTCTTCGCTTCGTCCGTTCATGTTAATATTCGAAACGGGTTTAATTACGCCAACAATTTTATAATATACGCCATTCACTTTCAGGTATTCGCCAATTGGATTTTCGTCGGCATCGAAAAGTTCTTTGATTACTTGTTCGCCAACCACGCATATTTTTCTACGTTGAATAATATCAACATTGTTGAGCCAGCGCCCTTTTAAAACATTGGCTGGGTCAATATCGTTCCACTCGGGGTAATCGCCTTTTATGTAAAACGATGCGGCACGATCGGCACGAATGGTGTTGTTTCCTCCACCTCCACCAGCAAAAATTCGGGGTGAAACAATATCGGCTTCTGGAATGTGTTTTTTGATAAAGTTAACATCTTCGTTATCGAAGTTCCACCAGCGTCCGCGGCGAAAACCCTGATATGGTTCACTGGTATTGTTGGTCCACATAAAGAACGAATTTTGGGCTACTTGGCCTACACCTTCGAACATTCCATTTTCGAGTCCCTTACCCACACCGGCCATAATGATGAGCATAAATATTCCCCAGAAAACTCCAAAGGCAGTTAAGAAACTTCGTAATCGATTTTTCTTCAGGGCACTAATTATTTCTTTCCAACGATCTATATCAAACATGGTTATTTTTTTTATTCGTCGCGTAATGCTTCAATTGGTTTTATCGCCGATGCTTTTTTGGCTGGTATATAGCCAGCGAGTGCTCCGGCCGATATCAGTAACAACATGGCGCTTAGTGCAATTCTTAAATCGACAGTTGGATTCAAAAACATACGCATTTCGCCTTGATCCCCACTGGCGCCCACTTGTACTTGTGCCTGTTGTTCCATCAAAAAGTTAATGCCTTCCATAAGGCTAATTCCTAAGAACATACCAATGTAACCCGCCAATGCGGTAATTAATATGGCTTCGAGTAGTACCAATCCTATTATTGAGTTTGGGGTGGCGCCCAATGCTTTTCTAATGCCAATTTCTTTTGTGCGTTCTTTTACCACAATGAGCATAATGTTGCTAACGCCCACTATTCCGGCAATGAGGGTCCCTATTCCTATTAACCAAACGAACATTTTAATAGCACGAAAAATATTCATGGTTTTTATATAGTCTTCAAACGAATTGTAAATTCCAACAGCTCGTTCGTCTTTGGGGTTGAATTTGTGTTTTTTTGCTAACAGATTACGAATATCTTTTTCAACTTGTAGGCTTTCGGTTTTTGTGATTTTATGGGTGGTAAGGGCTAAATTATGGATGCGTTTACCAGCATTAAAAAGTATTTGTGCTGTAGTAAGCGGTATAAAACCCTGGCGAGTTCCTTGGCGTGGGTTTTTTTCGGAGTAAACGCCAACTATCTTAAAGGGCACGTTGCCTACTTTTAATATTTGCCCCACGGGGTCGACATTTTTGAACAGTGCCTCTTCAATTTCGGAACCAATAACCATTACTTTACGGCCATATTGCATGTCAATATCATTCAAAAAACGTCCCTTTGAAATCAGATAATTTTCGATATCTATGTAATCGGGGTGGCAGGCTTGTGTGCTATAATTACCGTATTCGCTGTTAAAAGCATAAGTTCGGTCGCCAATCCAGTATCGGGCCGTAATTTTATCGATTTTCTTCATTTTGCGCACGGCATCAAAATCGTCCATATCGAGTTGAATGTTTCGTCCCGACTGAAAACCGTCATAAGGCATGCTGGTTTCGCGGCTCCATATTTCCATGGCGTTAATGGATCTTCCTTCGAAGTTCGAACCCACACCATTGCTCAATCCGTTACCAGCACCTAACAGTACCATGAGTATAAAAATACCCCATGCCACCGCAAACCCGGTTAAAAAAGTACGAAGCTTATTCTTTTTTATCGTACTCAGTATTTCTTGCCAAATATCTATATCGAACATAACTATACAGGTTGAAGTTCGTTGGCAAATTCGTTTTTAAACGTAGAAAGATCGCCGTTGATGATAAGGTCGCAAATGTTGCCGTCTTTCAGTTTAATAATTTTGTCGGTCATGGCGGCAACACTGTGCTCGTGAGTTACAATAATGACGGTAATTCCCTCTTTGTTAATATCTTTTAGGATGTTCATTACTTCGAGTGATGTTTGGGAGTCGAGCGCACCAGTGGGTTCGTCGGCCAAAATTACTTTGGGATG
This sequence comes from Prolixibacteraceae bacterium, assembly GCA_035271585.1. Classification (GTDB taxonomy): domain Bacteria; phylum Bacteroidota; class Bacteroidia; order Bacteroidales; family Prolixibacteraceae; genus Roseimarinus. Next base: position 4,883 of record DATERL010000138.1, on the reverse strand, counting down.
CGAAATTATTGCTCTGGCAATAGCTACTCGTTGTTTTTGGCCACCCGAAAGTTCGTTGGGCATGTGTTCGGCCCAAGGTTTTAGCCCTAATTTATCGAGGTATTCAAGGGCTAATGCATTGCGTTTACGACGACTAACTCCTTGGTAATATAATGGTAGGGCTACATTTTCCATGGCATTTTTAAACGAAATAAGGTTGAACGACTGAAAAACAAAGCCCAACGTTTCGTTACGATATTTCGCGGCAATACGCTCGCTCATATTTTGAATAAGTTGCCCGTCGAGCACGTATTCGCCTTGGTCGTAGTTATCGAGTATTCCTAAAATATTTAAGAGTGTAGATTTTCCCGATCCCGAGGGTCCCATTATGGAGACAAATTCGCCTTGCTTAATTTCAAGATCGATGCCTTTCAAAACATGCAGGCTGTTGGTGCCCATGTGATACGTTTTGTGAATGTTAGTAAGTGTTATCATGGCTATTTTTATGTGTAATCGATGCAATAAACAGTTCAAAAATCTATTATTGACAATAAATTTGCCAATTAGAATAGATAAAACGAGGTATTTTATCGGTAACTGTCGATTTTTACTGATTAGTAAGTTTTTGAGAAAAAAATTACGCGGGGAGAATTTTATTTTACGATTACTTTTTTTAGACTTCTAGATTTTTCTCCAATTACTTCGAAAATGAATAAGCCTTTGTGATGGGGTTCGAGTTGAAATGAAAAAGATGTTGCTTTGCGAGCATTGATTTTACTAATGCTTTGTCCAATACTGTTGTATATATGAACCGATTTTAATGGCTTAGCACTTTCGATAACAAATAAACCGGCCTGTTGTTGTATAATTTTTATCTCGCCTGCTGTTGAAAAGAAATCAACCACTTTGTTTTCCGAAGGATGGCCACATTGGTATATCTTTTCGGTAATTGCTTGATATTTGGGGGCGTATATAACAGAGGTATCTTGATCTAAGGTTTCTAATATACCCCAACTTCCGTATCGGGCACTGCGACTCCCAACAAAACTAAAATTCATGTATAGGCTTTCCCCTCCTTTGATAATAACATTTTCAATCAGGTTAAACCATTCGTTGTATAGGTTATACATGGCTGTGTCGCGCTGCAAATCGAGCAGGGCTTGGGCATAAGTTGGTTCTTCGCCAAAGGGGTGTGGGGTTATATGCTGGCCTGCTTCGTAAAACACGATGGGGAGGTTTAGCTTTTGAGCCAATTGGTATTGGTTTTGGATGTATGTTATTGCTTCGTCGCGCATGTCTTTTCTCACCCATTGGGCTACATCTGTAGTACTTGCCTTTGCTCCAAGTTGATCGAGTGCTTGATCGGCTTCCTCGCTCAAGCCAAAATAACCGGTAATGTTGAGGGCGTCGAAGCTGCCTTTTTCGAGCTTATTTACGATGCGATTGGTAACATCTTGCCAGCCGGTTTGACCACCTGCCACCAGCACCAATCTTGTTCGTTGTTTTTGAAAAACATCATTCCAAATATCGAGGTTACGTTGAATATTGTCAACAATACCTTCGGGCCAACTTAGGCCCCTCGACTCGCAGAAAAAGGTGTTAAGCCATTGCGTTTGGCCAAACATCCAGTTCCATATTTCGTTGCTGTATTCGGCATAAACATTAAGTTGTGGATTGAGCTTGCTCTTAATCAGCGATGCCATTTCTTTGATGTACTCGTTCGATGCGTTATGGGGAACACATACCCACATGTCTTTATTCATTGTGTTGGCCAGTTGGCACATCATTTCGTAAGGAACGCCTTTATTGTGTGCCCAAGTGTAATAAGACATTTTACTGCGTTGCGCCCATGGCACCAAAATGGTGTCATTGGGTTCGTCGTCGCTTTCCCACGAATTGTCTACTCCCCAGTTGTTGGTACTGCCCCAGTCCATAAAGCGCAAAGCAGCAAAATTGGCCAGTTTTTCCAAATAAAGTGGATTAAAGGCTTGTGTGCTGTAAGTAGCTTCGTGCCCAGGCATTAATAACCTGATATTACGCAAATGGTTTTCTTTTTTTGAGCGTGTAATAGACAACTCTAAAAATGAATTGGATGACGGAATGATTTCTACTTCGGCCCGGCCTGGTTCGTGTTTAATTATCTTACCATCGGCCTTGAATTTGAAATCGCCTTCACCATCGTATAAAAAAATATATATACCCGGAACCCAAGCATCAAGATTGGCCCACACGGTAAATACCATTTGACTATCTTCAAGAGCCAGACCATCGGTGTAAAATGGTAAGGAGAGCGGGTAACCGTTTTCGTCTTTTTCTATAAGGTTTTCCAGTCCGGTATTCCAAATATTTTGAGCTCCGTTGTCTATCCATCTGCTGTTGCGGGTTCCCCAAGTACGGGCATGGTGCATCATATCAACAAAGGGCATTTCGGTCATCCAGTCGCTGATGCCTGAAAGGTTAGTACCCATTTTTAGTTGACAATTGTTTTCTTGTGCAGCCATGGTGAGCGACAATAAAAGAAATAGGATTATGAATGTGGTGCGCATTTTTAAGTCGTTTTATTTAACAAATTGCATCGTTTTTCTAAATTACACCAATCAGTTTATTTAATGCTTTTTTTATCCCTTTTTCGATTGTTTTATAGTCTTTTGCTTCTTTTTCGATGTAGATAAAAATGAGTTGAAGCTGTATGTTTTTCTCGCCAAGCTGTTCAATAAATGAATTTTTATTCAGCCGATATGCTTCTTTTGCCCTGCGCCTGATTTGATTTCGTTTTACCGCATGCTTAATGCTTCGCTTGGGTACCGAGAATAAAACTTGAACAGGTGAACTTGTGTTTTGATTTGTTGTGTCGAGGGTAAAAAGGAGCTTGAAGGGATATACAAACAGCGATTTCCCTTCTGTAAAAAGTTCGTCGATTGAAGTTTTACTGCATAAGCGTTCTTCTTTTTTGAATGTAAAACGTTGCATTGGCGATTGTTTGATTTTTTATGCAAAGATATGAATTTGTTGACAAAGCCATATTGCTATAAGTAATTAGTAAATCGTGGTTAAATAAGACACTAATTACGCATAAAACATTGACCAATAACTGTAACGACCATTATTCTTTCAAAACTAAACTCACTCGGTTTTTACCGTCAGTATATTCGTAATCGAAAGACTTACTTTGGCCTTTAATGAGCATTACGCCTAAATCATCGGCTACATCGGGTTCTTCAAAAATATTGTAGGGTTTACCTGTGCTGATACAATCCATTTGAACACTTAAATCTTTTTCGGAATACGAAAGTGCGATGGTGATGTTTGAAAAGTCGGGTTGAATGCCCAAAAGTTCTTCGGCTAATAATGCTACCCTGCCCGTTATTTTTTCCGAAACCATGTGTTTATCGCAAAACGTATCCATCTCGGCTTGTAAAGCATAAAGGTCGTATAGCGGGCTGGTGATTTTAAAAATCATGCTCCGGATACGATTAATGAAAGCTTTGGTTTTTTCGCGTTCGGGGTTCTCAAAAATTTGAGCGGGTGGGCCTTGTTCGTAAATTATACCTTCGTCCATGTAAAATACACGGTTCGAAATGTTGCGGGCAAACTCCATTTCGTGGGTTACAATAAGCATGGTCATGCCCTCGCGTGCCAAACGCCGAATAACGGCCAAAACCTCGCTAATCATTGTGGGGTCGAGTGCCGATGTGGGTTCGTCGAATAAAATAATTTCGCTTTCCATTGCAAGGCAACGTGCAATGGCCACGCGTTGCTTTTGTCCTCCTGACAGCTCATCGGGGAAGCTGTAGGCTTTTTCGGCCAAACCAACTAATTTTAGCAATTCCATAGCTTTCTTATTGGCTTCGGATGTGCTTTTCTTGAGCAGTTTTATGGGGCCAATACTTAGGTTTTCTAAAACAGTGAGGTGCGAATAGAGGTTGAATGACTGAAACACCATGCCCATTCGTTGTCGCACTTTGGGCACATTAGTATGCTTATCGAGCAAGGGTGTACCATCAATATATATTTGCCCCCCGGTTGGTTTGTCGAGCAGGTTTAAACAACGTAGAAATGTACTTTTTCCGGTTCCCGAAGGACCAATAATCGAAATCACTTCCCCTTTTTTAATATCTACAGTAATATCTTTTAAAACGACCAAATCGCCGTAGTGCTTCGAAAGGTTTTTAACGCTAATCATAAGGTTTCCTCCTTCATTTTTTTAATTTTCCGTTTTTTAGGGTCAACCGAAATTTCGATCCGGCTTAATAACCAGGTAAAAGAAAAGGCAATAATAATGTAAAGTACGGCAGCCATTATAAGCGGAAAAAAAGCATCGAATGTACGACTGCGAATAATATCGCTCGCTTTAGTTAAATCTTGTACGGCAATGTAACCTACTATTGAAGTCATTTTAACCATGGAGATAAACTCACCTTTGTACACTGGCAACATACGTTGTAATGCTTGTGGCATTATAATATTGAAGAAGGTTTGTGAGTGGCTAAAGCCCGAGGCAATACCTGCTTCGCGCTGGCCTTTGTCAATGCTTTCAATCGACGTTCGGAATATTTCGGATACATAGGCACCAAAGTTTAATCCGAAGGCGATAACGGCGACAATTATGGGGTTAATATTCACCGAAGCAAATACCACGTAAAAAATAATCATCAGCAGCACCAGGACAGGTGTTCCCCTCACCAAATCGACGAACAACGAGGTAATTCTTGTGGCGAGTTTATTTTTTGACATGCGTAAAAAGCAGAGCAAACCCCCTATGAGTGTACCCAAAATTGACGCCAAAATAGAAATTAATAGCGTGACTTTTAAACCAGTTATTATTAATAGATAACGGTTTTCGCGAATAATATTATTATGAAAACTATTGGCCAAAGTTTCAAAAAACGTTGATTTATCTTTTA
>DATERL010000137.1:0-14299 GCA_035271585.1 Prolixibacteraceae bacterium | reverse complement strand
TACCGGATTATTATAACAATATTCAGAATTACTATCTGATAGGATATAATGCTTGCGAAAAGGGGTCATTTTCGGTTTAATGTTTTTGGTTAAGGTGGGGGTAAAACTAAAAAAAAAACGAATATAACCTAGTTTTAAGTCTAATTTTTAATATATATTTTCTGACATAGAAGGTTTTCTTAGTGTTACACATATATTTATAATTAGATTTCACTATGGATTTCATAAAGAGGCTGAATTAGTAAAAAAAATAGATGTAGTCTCGAATCAAGTATCACAAACTGAAAGTACGTGATAATACTGCCGAAAACCCAATTCCACCACCCAGTTGAGTGCCGTTAAAATATTGATAAACTGGTAAATCAATAATGGTACTGATGTTCCACTTTTCGTTAACAACGTAATTGATTTGGGGCGCAACAAAAAATAAGCAACTTCCGGTTGATTGGTTCAATTTACCGCGATACTTATCTTTCAACCTTATTTCGTTTCGAAGCTGAAAAATAGCAGTCCAGTCGCCTTTAAGCCATTGAAACATGAGGTGTTTTGACACATAAAAGCCGGTAAATATCGAAGTTCCGGGAATATAGTCTTTCTGGTTAGCACCATTAATTTCAACCCGATTGGTAACGAAATAACGCATTCCGCGAGCCGAGTTTTCTTTTACAAACGACGAGTTCAAGATAAAACCGAAAGCACCCTGCGACGGCTGCAACTGATAGGGCAGCTCAACATTGTTTACCGATTTGTACTTTTGCGAGGCGGGTATTTTAATCCCTGCGGCACTCGAAAAATAAACGCGATTAACCAAGTCGGAATAGAAATTATACTTCAGCAAAAAATTCAGGTTTGAAAAGCCACTTCCAGTCAGCTTAATCTCAGGGACAGTATTGTAAAATTGGGTTTTGTTGATAAAAAAACCTGTTTCAAATTCGAGGGTAAATTTTGGACTAAGACCGTAGCCAAGGGTTGTTGATAAATAGTTATAAGCGGCTTTATCGATCAGATTAAAGTCCGATTTTGCACTTTCGGTATAATAATCGTGGCTTGCTCCGCCTTTATAGAAAACGATGGCACGCAAAGCATTTTTTTCAAGTGAAAGCAAATTTTCAGCACCACCTACCGGATTCATGGCCGAAAGGCATTGTGCTTCAGCTTTCGAAATTAGCAACAACAAAGCAATAGTTAATATGGAGGCTATTTTATTCAATGTACAGTTTTATTGTTTTTTGATCGGAGTTTAAAAGCACATCTTCAATTTTGCAGGTAATTTCAATAGTACCTGCAACACAAGGAGTTGTAATATAACTCACTGTACTCCCTGAGCCAAGAATATCGCCTGCCGAAGCACTCCAATGATACACCAGTTTGGTACCACGGGCAAGGGCTTGTATTGTTGTACCTTCGCCATTACGAAGGGTATCTTTATTACTCGAAAGCAGTTCAAATACCAACTCCTCTTCAATTTCGCCAGGTGTTGGGTCGTTTTTGTCGCACGCTGCCATATTCATAAAAAAAACAAATAGGCAGGCAATAATTATCAATTGTTTAATTCTTCTCATTCTTTATCATTTTTAATACAGCGTACCGAAAAGCCATAGTTTTTTGGGAAAGTATTCCAGCGCCCCACGGTATTGTCGTAATTGCTCAGGCACCTACGCCATGCATAATTATTATCATAGGAGTTTGATGTCCACATGTATTCCGAATTACCCAAAAGGTCGAACCTTCCAGTAGAGCTTCGCCGCCCCGAGAGCATGGTATTGTAACCCGACGCGCCGTTAACCTTCAGTTTAGCTCCCACATTTCGGCCCCGCCAAGTATTTACCCTATCGGCCTCTTCGCGGGTCATGCCCAGTTCCATTTCCAGTGTTTTAAATTCCTCGTCGCTGGGCAAGTGCCACCCTTGCGGGCAAAGGCCTTGTGCTAATTCTATTTCCGAACCATTCATGGCGGCATCCCAAGTATAAAGCCGTCCGAATGTTTCAGCATTAGTTTCGATATTATTGTAGGCGTATGAAGTAATTTCAGCACCATCGGGAGCATGTGTTACGCGAAGGTTTTGCTGCATCCAAAACTGTTCACCAATTTTAATAAATGAATAAGCATTGCCATCGTAATCGTAAACCGAATCGATTAGCGCTACCGTTTCGGTTTGAGATTGCCCACTGATATCGCTAAGCGTAACGCTGTATTTGCCTGCCGGGATATTGCTCAGGTTTTGTGTGGTTTCGCCATTCGACCAAACAAAAGTGTAAGGCGGGCGACCACCACTTACGGCAGTATGAATTTCGCCATCGGATGCGCCCGTTTCCGAAGGATGAACAACGCTTTCGATACTAAAAATGAGGGCATCGGGAGCAGGTTCAGATAGGATTACACTTTCAGAAACGCTTGTACCCAACTCGTCGCTAACCCTTAGTTGATAAGTGCCGGGCTGTAGGTTTTCAATATTGGTGGTAGTTGCCCCGTTCGACCATTCGTAAGTATAAGGCTGAACACCGCCCTTAGCGCTAGAATAAACTGCACCATCGTTTTTGCCATATTCCGAAATATCTTTTCCTGTGAGCGACAAAGCAAGTGGTACTGGATCGGGTTGTGTTATGTGCATTGAATCGCTAATTATCTTACCAACAGCATCGCTAACAGTTATCGTGTAACTTCCAGCTACAAGCTCAGTAATATTTTTTGATGTTTCGCCGTTGGACCACAAAAATGTATAAGGAGGTACACCACCTGTAATTGTAATATTGATTTTTCCATCGCTTAGGCCATGAGCCGAAACATTAACGATGATTTTTGACAATGCGAGGGAATCGGGCAAAGGCTGAAAAACCTCAAAAGTATCAGATTTTGCTGTTCCCACAAAATCGCTAATGCATACAATGTATAAGCCAGCTGTAAGACTATCAACATCTTGCGTTATTTTGTCGTTCGACCATAAATAAGTGTAAGGTTCTGTTCCGCCCGTAACATAAATATCGATGATCCCATCGCTGCCTTGATATTCTGAAACATGGGTAATTTGGTGCTGTATTTCAATTGGCAGCGCATCAATCACATCTTCTTTACATGCCACGAAAACAAGAACAGTCACTAAAATATACGATAAGAGATATTTTAATCTATTCATAGTAATATTGTTGGCAATCATTTTTTTGAATTGAATAATCAATAAACCAGTATCAATAGCATTAATGTTTGGTAGAAATGCTTGAAATGTTTAGCTCCCAAACTTAGTTCTATATCAGAATCAAATAAACATTACCAAAATTACAATAAAATAATCAGAAGCCAAATAAAATGGACTAAAGCAAAAAGCCACCCCCGCGTGCAGGAGTGGCTTGAAATATATAAAGTAGCGCAACGATCCGCCCGTCGATTGACGGGCAGCACGATGCGGCTACATAAACAGCCCCAACGCAATGTTGGCACTGTATGTTGTTCCCTCCCAACATCCCCCAGCAGGGTAGTTAGGGCTTATTTATCTAACTTCCGAACCGTTTTTAACGACAGTACTCGGGCTCACAAATTTTAGCGATCCATCAGCGTCCTCGGCCATCAAAATCATACCCTGCGAAAGGATACCTCTCAATTCGCGTGGTTCGAGGTTTACCAAAACACAAACCTGCTGACCAATAATTTTCTCGGGATCATAATATTCGGCAATACCTGACACTACGGTGCGTTGATCAATGCCTGTGTCAATCGTTAGCTTCAACAGTTTTTTGGTTTTGGCCACTTTCTCGGCGGCAATAATTGTTCCGGTGCGGATGTCCATTTTAGTGAAATCGTCGTACGAGCAATTGGGCTTTTGCGGCGCAGCTTCAACAACAGCCATTTCATTGGCCTTTTTGGTATTGAGTAATTTTTGCACTTGCGCTTCAATTACTGCATCTTCAATTTTTTCGAATAACAACTCTGGCTTATTGGTTTGGTGACCGGCCAACAATAAATCGCTGCGACCCAGTTCGCTCCAATCGAGGCGTTCCATATTCAAAAATCCACGCAACTTGTTCATGGTAAAAGGCAAAAATGGTGCAAACACAATGGTGAGGTTGGCCGCTATCTGCAAGCAGGTGTTCATAATGGTTTTCACACGTTCTTGGTCGGTTTTCACCACTTTCCATGGTTCCATATCGGCCAGGTACTTGTTGCCCAAACGCGCCATATCCATGGCATTTTTCAATGCCTCGCGAAAACGGAAAGTGTCGAGACTTTTCTCTACATCGGCTTTTAGCGAAACAATTTGAGCAAGCGTTTGCTTGTCAACATCCAGTAGTTTACCGGCAGCAGGCACCACTCCATTGTAATAGTTTTGAGCGAGAACCAAAGCCCGGTTTACAAAATTGCCCAAAATGGCCACCAACTCGTTGTTATTACGTGCCTGAAAATCTTTCCAAGTAAAATCATTATCCTTAGTTTCGGGCGCATTGGCGGTCAAAACGTATTTCAACACATCTTCTTTTCCAGGAAATTCATCCAAATATTCGTGTAACCAAACTGCCCAATTGCGCGAGGTCGAAATTTTATCACCTTCGAGATTTAAAAACTCGTTGGCCGGAACATTTTCAGGTAAATTATAAGTTCCTTCGGCTTTCAACATCGATGGAAAAATAATGCAATGGAACACAATGTTATCTTTTCCAATGAAATGTAACATGCGGGTTTCGGGATCTTTCCACCATTTTTCCCATTCGGGAGTCCACTCTTTGGTGGCCGAAATATAACCGATGGGCGCATCGAACCACACATACAACACTTTACCATCGGCACCATCAATTGGTACAGGTACGCCCCAATCGAGGTCGCGGGTTACAGCGCGTGCGTTCAAACCACCGTCGAGCCAGCTTTTACACTGCCCATACACGTTGCTTTTCCATTCCTTGTGGCCTTCGAGTATCCACGCTTTCAGCCAAGGTTCATATTGTTCAAGGGGCAAATACCAGTGTTTGGTTTCTCGCATCACCGGCGGATTACCACTTAAAGTCGATTTTGGGTTACCTAAATCGGTAGCATTCAGCGTTGAACCACAGGCTTCGCACTGGTCACCATAAGCTTTTTCGTTGCCACACTTTGGGCAAGTCCCGCTGATGTAACGGTCGGCCAAAAATTGTTTGGCTTCCTCGTCGTAATATTGTTCGCTGGTTTTTTCTATGAATTTGCCTTCGTTGTAAAGTTTTTTGAAGAATTCCGAAGCCGTTTCGTGGTGTACTTTGGCACTGGTGCGCGAATATACATCGAATGAAATACCGAAACGCTTAAAGGCATCTTTGATAATGCCATGGTATTTATCAACCACATCTTGCGGACTAATGCCTTCATTTTTTGCTTTCAGGGTAATGGGTACGCCATGCTCGTCGCTCCCACCAATAAAAGCAACTTCTTCGCCCTTCATACGCAGGTAACGGGCATAAATATCGGCAGGTACGTAAACCCCCGCCAAATGGCCAATGTGTACAGGTCCGTTGGCATAAGGCAATGCCGACGTAATTAATGTGCGTTTAAAACTACTCATGACTTAATCAATTGTTTTATAGGCAAAAAAGATATCGGCACAATTGAAAATAATGTTGAAAAAACTCAATGAGTCATAAACCATTGATTCAATTTGAATACTGATTATCAGGCTGCCTGTTTTTTTTAAGAATGCAAAGATAGTTGAAATCAGATTTATTTGGCAACAGAACAATTAATTGATTGCGATTTTTCACAAAACCAATAACATTTGGTGCCATAATGCATATAAAAAAATACGCTTACCTACTGCTCGGGATAAATAATTACAATGTTATTTTTACCGAAACGGTTGATGCTGTTATTCATAATGTGCTCAAACTGCCGGCTGTACGATACCGTTTCGCGCCTCGAATGAACAAACACAAACAATTCGGAAGCACTATTTTTGATGTTGCCGTTTTTTTGTTTTCGTGGATTAACCAAGTCGCTCTGACTATCGAGGTATTTGGCACTGTTGTGCTTTTTAAGGTAAGCTTCAATTGCTTCGTGGGTCATTTGCGAAGTACAGTTAACCGAAAATTTCAATTGAAGGTTATGAGCCAGATTAACTAAGGCATCGAGCCAAAGCGAAAAACCACGCTCAAACTGCGCATTATCGCTACAAAATAGCGTAATGCGTTTCACCTCACGAAACGACGACGGGGTTTTGAGCACTAAAAACATACGACCAGTTTTTTCGAGCAAATTATTCAGCACATTTCCAAACAGAATATGCAAGGGAGTACTCCGGTTATTCCATCCAATAACAATACCGGTGGCCACTATTTCGTCGGCAGCACGCACAATACCATTGGTCACGTTACCATCGATACGGGTGTTGGTTTCGAACAAAATATCCGACTGCATTGATTCGATAACTTGCACAATTTGCTTTTTGCTTTCATCAATTTGTTGCCTCACCTCGTCGTTTTGATTAGTAAAAACAGCTAAAGGATAAATAGGAATTGATGAATCGTTGGTTTTTATCAAGGTGGCAAAATCGAGTAGGTTTTCCATATTGGCTGGATTGGCCAGGGGCACCAAAAGTTTTTGTTCGGCTTTCTTTTTGCGCGACGAAGTGTCGTTTTCCTTTATCAGTAGTTTTTTACCCGAATACTGGGTAATGTATGAACTCGATATGCTGGTAACAAGAATTAGAATCACGGTATTGTTCAAAACGGCATCCGAAACCATGCCTAGTTTCAACCCAATCATAATAATGGCAATGGCCGATGCTGCACGTGAAGTGCTCAATCCGAACAATAAATTCATTTCGGCCTTCGATATTTTGAAAATGAGTTTTGACACCAAAGCCGCCAGGTATTTACCACCAAAAGCGGTAATTATCAATATGGTTAAAAAGATGAGCTGGCGCGGTTGATTAAAATAAAGGTTGAAATTGGCCAACATTCCTATCGAAATTAAAAAGAAGGGGATGAACAGGTTGTTGCCAATAAACTCGATGCGCTTGTACAAGGCCGAAGTATTTATTATTTGCCGGTTTAGCACTAAGCCGCTGAAGAAAGCGCCCAATATGGGTTCAATATCGAGCAAATAGGCCGAAGCTGCCGATAAAAACAGAGCTACCAACACAAAAATATATTGTACCCCGAGGTTGCCTTCGTACATGTTGAGAAAAACCCTCGAAAGACGTGGAATTACCAATAATACAATAAAAAAGAACAATGCAAAATGTAACGCCAGCAGCAAAATACTATCAATTGCGAAGCCCGATGTCGCAAAATTGGTAATCAGTTCCATGGCCACCAGTGCCAGCACATCGGCAATAATGGTAGCGCCAACCACAATGGTAACAATCGACTTGTTTACAATACCCATGCGCCCCAGCAAGGGGTACGAAATGAGCGTGTGCGCCGACAACATGGCACCTATTAGCCACGACCCCATCACCTCGTAACCAAGAACATAGCGGCAAATTAAGTAGCCCGAAATAAAGGGGATAATAAACGACGTCAGCCCAATGAAAATACTTTTGGCTTTGCTCTCTATAAAATCGATAAGGTCGATTTCCAACCCCGCCAAAAACATGAGGTACATGAGCCCAATGGTTCCCAATAAAGTGAATTCCAAATTGGGCGATAACAAGTTTAGTCCGTGCGAACCAATAATGGCGCCACTAATTAACAGCCCCACAATTGAAGGCACACGTATGCGCTCGAAAAAAACCGGACCAATGAGTAAGATGAGCAAAACCAGTGCGATAATTAATACCGGTTCGGTAAACGGGATCTGTATGTTGAGTAGGTTCAAATTAATTTATTATTTATAATTGACTATTTATTATTGAAACAAAACATTAGTACTTGATACGTCACTAAACAACTACTTCTTTCATTATCAGCGCACTAATTTTTTAAATCCTAAAATATAATAATCCAACAATCTATTACATTAAGATATTTTAAAGTATTTACACGGTAAAAATAACATCTTTTATAACACCCCTAAAGTTTAGTTGTTTAATTTTTTGAGTAAGCATTGCTGCATCGAGTGCTTATTCGTCTCTTTACAAATATTCAATGCTTGTGTTTTTCTGCTCGATATTTTTTAGAACCTTTTGTCACACAAAAATGAGCGTTCAAATGCAAAGAACAACTGTTCATCAAAAACATTATCGTTTTTAATAAAAAAATTTGGGGGGGGGGTATTTTTTATATACATTCGTTTCGTTAAACTAACTAAACAAATACAAGAAACACCATTACCTTATATGAAACGAACCATTAGAATTATAAAACAGTGTAAGCCAAGTATTGTACAAACAGGCACGATTGCCCAGGTGCGGTGGCTATTGGGGGTAGCGAGTTCCACGGTCAAATATGATTGTATCTTGTTTTAGTTGAAGATATTAATTTGAAATACAAATATTTAATCTAATTATATTCTAGTGAAAAAAACACACTCTTTTGCCACATATTTTGGCTCCAAAACAATCGATATTAAAATTACAAAACAACATGATGCTGGAGACCTGAATGAGTTCGGGCTGTGCTTGAGTGTGCCAAAATTGTGAAAATCAATTTTCAATTGATGTTCGGTATTCTTTCATTTTTGGAGAAATAAAAAAGGCATCACGGTCCGAAAAACGAAACACGCAACACCTTTAATACTTAGTTATTCACCTAAGCAGAGAGGTACAAGCTCCCTGCTGCATAATTAATTATGAGAATACATTTAGGATTTTTAGTAGTTTTATTTGTGCTGGTTTTCAGTGCTTGTAACGATGAATTATTTATCAATAAAAACAACCAAAATTCAGAGATATCTGACCAATCGTTGGGTTTTGATGTAAAAGTTAAAAACAATACACTTTATTTCACTGATGCAGATGCTGCATTTAAAGCCATGGAGGTTTTATTGAGGCTTGATTCAGAAAAGCGCATCAACTGGGAGCAAAAAATTGGATTTGTTTCTGCAAGAACCGAACTTGAAATGTTACGCGAACAAATTGCTGAAATTGATAATTTACATGAAATTGATAAGCTTATTGACCAGAATACCAACTTCATAATAAAATCGGACAATGAAAATTCAGGTATTGACACACGCATCTACGGTAATTATAGTTTAATTACAGGCAGAAACGGAATTTTGTATTATGCTGATTTTGTAAGTCGGGTATTAGACAAAACAATCTATACAACAACAAGCAATGACATAAGCGGCATTACTGCTTTATCAGAACTCACCAGTAATAAGGACATAAGCGGCACTTTAATTGAATTATTACCTTTAGAATATACCGATTCTCCAGAACTTAAATCATTATTTGCAGAGGGAAATATTAATGATGAAAGACTTGAATTATTTATGGGTGATAAATCAGAAGGGCAATGGGAAAAAAGGGCATACTATCAACTTTTTTTTAATAATACAACATTAGCACACTCAATTACTCACACTGAATACACTTATTATTTGGTAGTATCGTTGTATTGTACCAATTGCAACATTAACGCATTTACTTATTACAATAATGAAAAGAGGAAATGGCTCAAATTTGAAAACATAATAATTAATGGAGACCCAACAGATAGCTGGAGAATTGAAGTTCCAAATCGGGGATACAAACCAAATTGGTACTTTAATCCAACCCCTATCTGGCCATCAAGCTCCGAAATGTATATTAATGAACCTGTAAGGACTTACTATCAGTACTTTATGAAAATTGGATTGGTACATAAAATTCAAGCTCAATGGTACAGAAATATCAATAAGACATGGCAACCTCATAAAAACACAATAATCCAAGCTCTTAATGTGAAAGTACAAGCTCAAATTGGGCATAATAATCAGGAGCATTCTTCAGGCATTCTTCTCGATAACTTATATCGACAAGAACTCAATCCTAACGGAACTGAAGGTGTAGCTTGGGATTCATTTAATACTCCGTTAATTATCTACAATGGCTACATAAGTAGATACACCGAGTCAAATCCACCTATTGCAAGATTCAAAGGGTGTGTCGAGGGTAAATTAACAGCTAGATTTTGCCCCCAAGACCGTTTTTTTAATTATAATTTTTAATTATTAAGCTATGCTGCGTTACATTATTCTTTTTTGGTGTTTAATGGTTCTCAAGGTAGGAGTTATGGGACAAGCCATTTGGGCTTTCCAACTTTCAACAATAAGCCAGTTAAATACATTAGATTCAAAATATCATAAAAACATACCAAATTTTGGTGGAGCAATTGGTGTTAACGTGGCCTTCCCATTAGTTAAAGAGCAACTCTCGCTAGTAACGGGAGTTGCGCTTTATGATTATTATTTTCGAACTCAAAAGGCGGAGTTCATAAGCGAGTCCTTGGTGGGGCTTAAGTCAAGCTATAATATTAATCAAAGTTATAATTGTATAGGCTTCACTTTTCCGATCGAAATAGTTTATGAAAGCCGTTATATACAACCATTTATTGGTTTCGATTTATCGTACCAAATCAATAATACTACTAAAGAAGACATTGTGAACAGCTCTGGGGAAAGAGCTCCTGATGGCACCTACAAATTAACGGAATCATATATCTCCACTACATTTACACCTTTTACATATTACGCCAAATCAGGCGTATATGTTAACTTAAACAGCAAGCTAAAATTAAAAATTCAGTATTCGTTCTGTTTAAATAACTACATTGAAATTGATTTTAAAAAACTCATTGTTAATGAAGAGGTAAATGAAGAGGAGTTTTTCAATTCGCGAATGCACCGTTTTGAATTGGGTATGGTTTATTATCCAAGTTTTAAACGCGAAAAGACCAGCCACAAACCCATTAACGAAACATTGAAAAAACTCTATCGATGAGACTTTTAACAATGTTTTTTTTGATTATTTCCTATATATCAGCAGGACAAAAATTAACAATAAACGGTATTGTTAAATCTGAAAAGGGAGAACCAATACCCTACGCAACAATTATCGACAGTATTAATAATGCAGGCAAGACATGCGATGCTAACGGCTATTTTAGCATTAACCTTAAATCGGGAGTAAATGTACTGCAAGCCTCGCATGTATCGTTCCAAAAACAAACAAAAGCTTTTTTCGTCGATGCTGACACATCTGTTGTATTTACGATGAAAGGATTAGAAATTAATGAGATATTAGTCTCAGGCACACCCCTTAACCGGCAAGCATTATTAGGCATGCATTTTCTCGAAAGCAGCACAATACAAAATATACCTACTTTTTTTGGCGAACAAGATATAATGAAAGCCATGACCGTGTTGCCTGGTATCGCCGGGGGTATCGACATGTATTCAAGCATATACGTTCGCGGGGGCAACCGCGACCAGAATCTTTTCCTACTCGATGGTGCACGGATTTATACCACATCGGTAGCTGGTGGTTTGTCGTCGCTTTTCAATTCTGATATTATTAAAAATGTTGATATTTACAAAGGGCTTGCACCGGCTAAATATGGCGAGGGTGTTTCTTCCGTCATCGATGTATCGTTAATCGATGGCAAAGGTAAGCCAACAGCACGTATCGACATTGGAACCCTTAGATCGGGCTTCTTACTCAAAGGGTTAAATACTGATAAATTTGGTTATTATTTGACAGGAAGAATTTCAAACTTAGACTTTGTGTCTGGCGATTTTTTTAAAAAATTTAAGTTGAAGTATAGACCTGAAAATAATTATGAACTTTATCGATTTGAATTTTGGGATGTTGATGGTAAGTTTACATGGACACCTAAAGTTAGAACATTGCTTTCGCTAGGTTTCCATAAAGGTAATGAAGAAAATTCAACATTAAGCAAAAAGAAAAACATCAATTATGATAACAACGAGCCTTATAACCAATCTGATAGCAGAGGTAATTATTCAATCAATAACAATTTAAGATTTAATTTTAACCATCTGTTTAAATCGGGAATTTCAATCAATTATTGCACTTGGTTTACTGACTACAAACAAAACTACCGGGGTGAAATATTTTCAGATCATCATTCAGTACCCATTCATAATATTACTGAAAAAGGTACTTTTGTCAACGATTTCTCTAACCGTTTAGAATTCAAAATTCTAATACTTCACAAACACAATCTACAAATAGGCACAAAATATTCACGTTTTTTAGTTTCACCGGAATACGGTAAAAGAATTGATAGAATAATCAACCAAGAAACAATACTTGGAGTAAGCGAAAAGAGTGCTGTATTGATGGCTTTTTATGCAATCGACAATTTTAACATAAGTAGTAATTCTATATTGCGAATTGGGCTACGATACAATAAACTACTTTCGGACGACACTATTTTTAATGCCATTGAACCCCGAGTGTCTTTAAGCGTAAAACTCTCACCTACATGGACCTATATGGGCGGATATGCTATTACTAGTCAACCCTTTCATGTAATCGCTCAAAATTTTGG
Organism: Prolixibacteraceae bacterium; assembly: GCA_035271585.1. Classification (GTDB taxonomy): domain Bacteria; phylum Bacteroidota; class Bacteroidia; order Bacteroidales; family Prolixibacteraceae; genus Roseimarinus. The sequence continues at coordinate 1,907 of DATERL010000137.1, read as the reverse complement.
CGATAGAGAGGATGAATCGTGGATGCTGTCAAACAAAAATCTCGACATGCAAAAAGCCTGGCAACTTTCGTCTGGTTTTTTTGGTTCAATACCCGGCACAGCAATCGAAATAAGCAACGAAATGTTTTATAAACAAATGCATAATCTCACCATGTTTGCACATAATGGTTTTGAAGTTAAAAGCAAGTTTGACCATTTATTTTTCGACGGGGAGGGCGTAAGTTATGGCAACGAACTTTTAATTCAAAAAACTTCGGGTCAAATTCAATGGTCGATAGCTTATACTCTGGCATGGTCAAAAAGACAATTTGATGGGATAAACCAAGGCGATTGGTTCAATGCTGAATTCGACCGTCGACACGATTTGAATTTGAACATTAACTATTCGTGGAAAGATAAAAATATTTTTAACGTAAACTATATATTTCAATCGGGACGACCATTTACCATGCCGTCAGCCTATGTTAATCAAACCTCATTTTATAATGGATTTTATGTTATCGGAAACATAAACAATGCGCGCACACCAGCATACAAACGTTGTGATGTTTCGTACCGCAGAATTGGGAAAGTATTATGGGGTCGCAACTTTGAATATAATCTCACTATCATGAACGTATTAGCACAAAAAAATCCATCTGCGGTATATCTAAATAACGGACAGCTCATTATGAAATCTTGGTATATTGTTATTCCATCGGCTCAAATAAAAATCAACCTTTTCAAAAACTAATTCAATGAAAATGTGTAAAAAATGTACGATTTTATTTTGGTTGTTTCTGCTTTCAGTGTCGTGTATCGAAACAACAAAAGAAATTGACAGCAAAGATTTTTATAATGGCGATCAATTGGCTGTTATTGGCTATTTATCAAATAAAGGCGCAGTTGTTAACTTACAACATACCGTTTCACCTTTAAACAAAGATAAAAAACCATATTTGGTTAAAGATGCCTCAGTTATACTGAAAAAAAAAGGGGATAGTGACTTAATTATTAATTTTATCTCCCATAACAACATTGATTTTTACACACCCGATACTTTCGTGCCTGAGCCAGATGAATCGTATTATATCGAAATTACGGCAACAGGTTATGAGCCTATTAATTCTTCGGCTCAAAAAATCAATGAAATTGTTAATATAGATAGCATAAAAGGCAATTACAGAAAAGCTAACACATGGAAAGACGACTCAACTTATTTTGAGCTTTTTGGATATCCAAGAATCATAAATTTAGAATGTTGGTTTGATACAAAAAAACACACAAGCACATTCTCACAGTTTAGAATATTGTATTGGAGTGATTTAGAAAAGTTCGATTCAAATGGTAAAATAATTCATTTTCCCGATTTTTACGTCGAGCTTGGCATAGGAACTCTTACATTAACTCCCAAGAAGAGAAACACTTTTTTCTCTGACCATATAATAACGAATGAAAAAATTGTTTACAAAGATAAAGAATGGAATTTAGTCAAGGTTTGCAACCGCTTTACCATTCAGTTATTTTCTTACAGTAACGATTTTAGAGAATTCATGACAAATGTGAATGCTTATGTAGAAAACAGTATGAGTCCATTTTCAATTGTAGCAAAACCGATTCCCTCAAACATGTCGAATAACGTTGGATTTTGGGGGTATGTTTATATCAATGAAGTGCATATAGTTTTACCACCAGAAGACAAAGGATGTTTTTATTAGAAAATATATCACTACTGTCCCATTAAAATATAAAAAAGTTCTTTGAAAAAATTGAAATTTAGTTAGTTGTGGATGTTTTCCGAGCGAACGGACTTGAATTTTTAGTTTTGCATCAGATTAATCTGATTGCATATGTATCAAGACAAATACGTTTTCGCTCAACTGGTCTCGTTTCTCAATCGAAGCAAATTCAATCGTATTGTTGCCAAA
>DATERL010000136.1:0-5008 GCA_035271585.1 Prolixibacteraceae bacterium | reverse complement strand
CCGTTGAGTTTATTTTTATGAATTTATCGATCATGTTTAATTTATTATTTATGAATGATTATTTATTATTTGAGCTGGTATTTAATGTTTTTCTGGAACTTACAAAGATTGCCGTTAGCTCCTTTGCTTCTTTTAATAATGGCAACACTTTGTCTTTTTCGAGTAATTCTTCATCTGTAACTAACTCTAACCACATTGCCGATTCATCGGCTTCTTTAATTACAATTGATAATTTTGCAACAAATGCTGCCCTTGATTGTGCCAATAATGCAGCTCTGTAATTTGCAGCAACAGAGGTTGAACATCTTATTAGTTGCCCTTCAACATGACGACCAATTTTTGTGTTTGGTAATGCGTCACATAACTTTAGGCATCTTCGACCAAGTTGGTATGTTCGTTTCTTCAGTTCTTGCTTATCCATTGGTATTTATTATTTATGAGTGATTATTTACTATTAGTTGGCGACCAATATTAGCGATAGTCTTGTTTGTAGCGTAAAATAATAAATAATCATTAGTAAATCATAAATCAGAAGGGATGGTTACCACGCCTGTTATTGCACATGCTGCGGCTACTAGCGGACTGGCCAGCAAAGTACGGGCACCCGGTCCTTGTCGGCCTTCGAAGTTACGGTTGGTGGTCGAAACAGCGTATTTACCCGCAGGAACTTTATCGGGGTTCATGGCTAAGCAGGCTGAACAACCGGGTTGGCGCAATTCGAAACCGGCTGCTTCGAGTATTTCGACCAAGCCTTCTTCTCGAATTTGTTTTTCAACAGCTACCGAACCGGGAACTAACCAAGCCACCACATTGTCGGCTTTCTTTTTACCTCTTATGTAATTGGTGAAAACCCGAAAATCTTCAATGCGGCCATTGGTACAACTTCCAAGAAAAACGTAATCAACCGGTTTACCTTTAATGGCTTCGCCTTCGCTAAAACCCATGTATTGCAGCGATTTTTGGAACGATATTTTGTCGCTTCCTTTTAAACCTTCGCTTGTAGGAATGTTTTCGCTGATTTTTATTCCCATTCCAGGGTTCGTTCCGTAGGTAATCATGGGCTCAATATCGGCAGCATCGAAAGTGTATTCGGTGTCGAAAACAGCATCGTTGTCCGATTTAAGTGTTTTCCAGTAAGCAAGGGCTTTGTCCCATTCTGCGCCTTTTGGTGCAAACTGACGACCCTTTACGTAGGCGATGGTTTTTTCGTCGGGGGCAATTAAGCCGCCACGGGCACCGCATTCGATACTCATGTTGCAAACGGTCATACGGCCTTCCATGCTCAATTCGCGAATGGCTGAGCCGGCAAATTCAACAAAGTGACCTGTACCACCGCTGGTTGATATTTTAGCGATTACGTAAAGCGCAATGTCTTTGGCACTTACATTGGATTCTAATTTACCATCGATGGTGATGCGCATTTTTTTAGGTTTAGGTTGCATAACGCACTGGCTGGCCAAAACCATTTCAACCTCGCTGGTGCCAATACCAAATGCTACGGTACCAAAAGCGCCGTGGGTCGAGGTGTGGCTGTCGCCGCAAACGATGGTCATGCCCGGTTGGGTTAAACCCTGCTCAGGGCCAATAATGTGAACAACACCGTGACCATCGTTGCCAAGGCCGTAGTGAGTAATGCCGTGCTCCTCGCAGTTTAGGCGCAATTTTTCTACCTGGTTTCTGCTCAGTTCATCAACTATCGAAAGATGCTGATTCTCAGTAGGAACGTTATGGTCGGGTGTGGCTGTGGTTTGGTCGGGACGGAATACTTTCAATCCGCGGTTTTTCAAACCCAGAAAGGCCACCGGACTGGTCACTTCGTGAATAAAGTGGCGGTCGATGTACAATACGTTAGGGCCTCCTTCAACTTGTTTAACAACATGGGCATCCCAAATTTTATCGAATAATGTCTTCATATTTTGTCTCCCCCCTGACCCCTCCAAAAAGGGATTACAGGGTTTTTTAATTGTCACTATTTTTTGTTTTCTATCTCTATTAAAGTTTTCACTGTTGATGTACGAGTGGCTTTATTTTTTTGCCAATGGAATTTTATTAATAGCATCCAAAAAGGCTTCAACCGAAGCGGTGATGATGTCGGTGTGCGCTCCAAAACCGTTGTAATTGCGTTCGCCGTGCGAAATGGTCATGTGCACTTTGCCGTAATCGTCGCTTCCTTTATTGATGGCTTGTATTAGGAATTCCTCTAATGTAACATGGCGGGTAATGATTTGTTTTACCGCATTGATGGCCGCATCGACTGGGCCGTTGCCGCTTGATGTGGCGTTGAACTTTTCGCCGCCAATTTCCAAGCGTAAGCTGGCCATTGGTTCGAGTGATTTACCCGATATAACTTGCAGATAGTCAAGTTTTATACGGTCGTTTTCGCGGCGTACTTCTCCGGCCAACATCAGCAAATCGTCCTCGTTAATATCTTTCTTTTTATCGGCTAGTTTAAGAAATTCTTGATACACTTCGTCGAGTTTTTCTTTTTTTGGATCCAGTCCAAGAATATTCAAATGGTGCTTTAAGGCAGCCCGACCGCTACGGGCAGTTAGAACAATTGATGATTCGTTAATGCCCACTTCGTTTGGATCGATTATTTCGTAGTTTTCGCGATTTTTCAATACGCCATCTTGGTGAATGCCCGATGAGTGTGAAAAAGCGTTACGGCCAACAATAGCTTTATTGGGCTGAACGGGCATGTTCATCAGACTCGAAACCATTCGGCTAGTTTTGAATATGTTTTTGGTGTTAATGTTGGTCACAATTCCGAGTTCTTTTTCGCGGCTTTTGAAAATCATTACTACCTCTTCGAGCGCTGTGTTGCCTGCACGTTCGCCAATACCGTTCATGGTTACTTCAACTTGGCGGGCACCGTTAAGGATTCCTGCAACCGAGTTGGCGGTAGCCATGCCAAGGTCGTTGTGGCAGTGGGTCGATATAATGGCATTGTGTATTCCTTTCACGTTTTCCATCAGGTATTTAATTTTTGCACCAAACTCGTGGGGCATGGTGTAGCCTGTTGTGTCGGGAATATTCACTACGGTAGCTCCCGCTTTAATAACCGCTTCGACCACACGGGCAAGGTACTCGTTATCGGTGCGCCCGGCATCTTCGGCATAAAACTCAACATCTTCGACATACCTTTTTGCATATTTAACGGCAGCTATGGCACGTTCAATAATTTCTTCGGGGTTCGAGTTCAGTTTGTACTTAATATGGTATGGCGATGTGCCAATGCCGGTATGAATACGACCTTTTTTTGCAAACTTAAGTGCTTCGGCCGCAACATCAATGTCTTTCTCAACTGCACGTGTTAGCGCGCAAATGGTTGGCCAGGTTACGGCCTTCGATATTTCTACTACTGAATTGAAATCGCCAGGACTTGAAATTGGAAATCCCGCTTCGATAACGTCAACACCCAACTCTTCGAGCGCTTTGGCGACTTCGATTTTCTCAATGGTGTTTAACTGGCACCCGGGAACTTGTTCGCCGTCGCGCAATGTGGTGTCGAAAATATACAACCTATCGCTCATGTTATTTAGTATTTACCGAAAATATTTTTTCGGTGGGTTAACATTAATTCAAAATTAGTTATAACAAAAAAGCCACTCTCTAATCTGAGAATGGCTTTAAAATTTTATTTTTTTTCATACCACGCTCAGCTCCGCTCTGTGAGAATAAGAATACTGAGTAGGCTAATAGGCAATATGATAATATTTGTCTTCATTCTTTTTTAATAATTTGATACAAATATGGTGATATTTTTTAAAAATGAAAATTATTGGCTGTTTTTTGTTGCAATTATAAATATTTAGTTCATGTTTTGTTAATATTGAAATATTAACAAAATACCACAATAGATTGCTTTTCGAATTTTAAATTTATTTTTATTCCCCTTCCCATTGTGTTGTTTTTTGCAAATCGCAAAACGCTAGTGTGTTGGTTATAAGGTATTTTGATTTTTTTGACTGCGAAAAATGCATAAGTTTTGTGATAAGTTAAATGTTATTGAGTTCGAAATTTACGCCCTGTATATCGAGAGGATAATTTTCAGATTGATTTATTATGTTGGTTTTTTCAATTTGATAGTTATATATTTGCTTGGTTTTTTGAAACTTTTTAGTCATAAAATCCATAATGCCAATTCGCGTTAAACCTTAGTGTTTATTACTTTTAAAATTATGGTATTATTAAATGAGCTTAAAACTTAAGTATTATTATTTATCACGTTTTTCAATGTCAATAAAATACTTTTTTAATAATACTATACTTGAAAGCATGCAAGGCGATATGAATTTCAGCTCTATTTCATCTCTTTTCTATTTTTTCAAAAGAGATTTTTGTAAGTTTACTTTAGTGCTAATGCTTAGCATTATTTCGTTGCAGGGCTTGGCACAGAGCGATAGTTTATTACAAGCAGCTCAAATCGAAACGGGTATAGCCAAACTCGAAACGCTAAAAAAACTGACCTACTCTACCGGTAATATTAGCGAAGGAGTGCGCTATTGCCGCCTACTTTTGGCCGAAGCGCAAAAGCAAAATCATATTGAATATCAATCTTTAGCTCTGGCTAAAATTGCGAACTGGTATTATTCTCAATTCGACACCGACAGTTTTATGATCGCGTTTGAACCCTTCGAGCAGTTTTGTCATGCCCAACATTTTTATAAGCATTACTTTATAGTTGTATGCAACTACGTGGATAGGCATTGCCAGCGTGAAAAATATGCCTTGGCCATGAACAAGGCAAACGAAGCATACGAATTGGCTAAATCAATTAACGATGCCAAATCTACGGCCATGGCCATTAAAAATATTGCCTCGGTTTATGAGGGAATGGATCAATTCCCCGAAGCGATTGAATATACCAATAGGACTTTGACCCTTTTGAAAGAAATGCCCCAAAAAGATCACCTAGGTTTGATTGATACTTATACTAGTTTGAGTTCTTACTACTCCAATCTGAAACAACCCAATATGGTAGTAGCTTACGCCGATACCATAATGC
>DATERL010000135.1:0-14011 GCA_035271585.1 Prolixibacteraceae bacterium | reverse complement strand
ACTATAAAACCAATACCGATAGACCAATAAAGGAGATTATAGAGCGTAGCGAATATACGCGACATTTTGTTGGCTAATCGGTATAAAACTATTCTTTTGAACAAAATACGTATTGAAAAACAAACCGACTGAATGGTTACGAAGTTTTTTATTATTGTATTAAATACTAACAATAGATCGTTAGTGCCGATATTATTCAGGATTAGATATACGGATTGAAACAAAACTAAATAAGTTGATTGTGAGAAAGTCCTAATTAATCAGCGCGTAGCCAAATAATAAATAGTCAATTATAAATAGTCAATTTTTTACTTGTGTCCCATGTCGAAACTCACCATATATAAAGCATCGGCCGGTTCGGGAAAAACATTTCGTTTAGTAATGGAATACCTAAAATTACTAATCGAAAACCCCTACAACTATCGCCATATATTAGCTGTAACATTTACCAACAAGGCAACAGCCGAAATGAAAGAGCGCATTTTGCGTGATTTATTTAAGGTTGTTCAACAAAGCGACGAAAGTATTTTGCAACTGCTATCGTCCGAGACAGGCGTTGGACGTCTCAAAATTGTTGAACATGCGAAAATTGCACTTTCGGGCATTTTGCACGATTACGACCGGTTCGCAGTGAACACCATCGATAGTTTTTTTCAACGGATACTGCGTTCGTTTGCACGCGAAAGCGGCTTACATGGCACCTACGAGATTGAACTCGATCAAAACGTAATACTCGAAGAAGCCTGCGACCGGGTATTGCTATCGGTCGAAAACGATTTATCGCTTCGTAACTGGCTCATCGACATGTCGGAAAGCCAACTGGGTGATGGTAAAAACTGGCAGTTCAGGGATAATATTTTGAGCCTTGGCGGCGAGTTATTTAAAGAAGCTTTTCAAAAATACATGGTTCACCAATCGTCGCCCAAAGCGGAACGAGAAAAGCTCAACGAGCTTAAAAGTCAATTGGGGAAAACCCAAAAATGGTTCGAACTCGAAATTCGCCAATTAGGCAAAAAAGCCCTAAGCATTATGGGTGAACACCAGCTACAACCAAGCGATTTCAAATACGGATCAACTTCGTTTGCCAATTACTTTTGGTATTGCGCCAATTTCAAGGTCGACAAAATCATTCCCTCGGCAAGAGTACTAAAATCTATCGATAACGTTGATGAATGGAGCACCAAAACCAGTACCAAAAAAGACAGCATCAACGCATGTTTCCATGCCGGTCTTAGCCAGATGCTGAACCAAATACTTGACTTTGTCGATAAAAATTACCCTTCGTTTGTTACGGCCACCGAAATAAACAAGAATATTTATGCACTTGGGGTTTTAACCGTTCTGGCTGAAAAAGTACGCGAAGTAGGACGTGAGCGGAACACGCTGTTGTTAAGTGAAGGCAACACTTTACTTAACGGCATAATAGGAACTAACGACGCGCCCTTCATTTATGAGAAAGTAGGCAACTACTATAACTTTTTCATGATTGATGAATTTCAGGACACCTCGGTTACCCAGTGGGAAAACTTCAAACCACTCGTTGTTAATGCCCTGGCCGAGAACCACCCCAACTTGGTGGTTGGCGATATCAAGCAATCGATATACCGTTGGCGAAACAGCGACTGGCAACTCCTCAACAAAACATTGAAAGAAGAATTGAGCCATTTCAAAATTGAAGAAACCACCCTCACCTCCAACTGGCGCAGTTGCGAAAATATAGTGGAATTTAACAACCACTTTTTTACACAAACAAGAGACATTTTACAAAGCGATTATAACAGCAAAACAGGCTCATCTGAAAACCCTTACTCCGAAACCATTGCAAACGCATACTCCGATGTGGAACAAATATCGGCGAGTGGTAAAACGAAGGGATTGGTGCGTTGTTCCTTTTTAGAAAAAGACGATTACGAGCAAAACACCCTATCTCAAATCATTTCAACCATTGAAGAGCTACAAGATCAAGGCTTCGAAGCTGCTGACATTGCCATTTTGGTTAAAGAAAACAAAAAAGGCAAAATGATTGCCGAAGCCTTGTTGAACCACAAAAAAGATGGCAGTAAATACAACTTCGAAGTCATTTCGGACGATACCCTATTTATCGAAATGTCATCGTCGGTAAGATTTATCGTGGGCATGATGCGCTACATCAGCGCCCCTTTCGATAAAGTAATACAAGCCACTGTTGTTCATGTGTTTTCTTCGGAACTACTCCCCCAAATGGAACAACAACAATGTGTGCCACCCCAATTTGTGCCGGCAGGTCAGCAACAACTTCTTTTTGATGAAACAAGTGAACAGGAATACCAATTTATTTCGACTGCGGTTAAAAACAGCTATTTCCCGTTTATGGACAACGAAGAAATGAAACACGTAGTTCAACAATGGGGAAACCGTTCGGTAGCCGATTTGGCCGAAGAGCTGATAGGGCGTTACCACATCGATCAAATACAAGGCGAACAAGCAACAATCCAAGCATTTAAAGATGTTGTAATCGACTTTTCAAAACGTGAAAGTGGTAGTCTGCACAAATTTATCGAGTGGTGGGAACAATTCGGGAACAAAGTGAAATTGCAAACCGCAGGGCAACGTAATGCCATTCGTATTATGACCATTCATAAATCGAAAGGGCTTGAATTTCCCATCGTAATGATGCCATTTTGCGATTGGTCGTTTTATCCCGATAATAAGAATAACATTTTGTGGTGTTCAACTCAAAATACACCTTATCAACAGTTTCCGGTTTTGCCAGTTCAATTTTCAAAAAATCTGCAAGCATCGCTTTTTTCGGGTATCTATTTTACTGAGTTATTACTTTCGCTTATCGACAACTTAAATGTTTTGTATGTGGCTTTAACCCGTGCCGAACAAGGACTGTTTGTGTTTACAAAGCAACTTGAGAACATAGAAACCTCGATTTCGGTTAGCGGAGTATTAAAACGCTTGATTGCTAAGAATGAAAACGACAATAATTTATTAGGAAAAATCAACGATAAAGTTTTCGAACACGGAGCTTTGCTGAGCACTGAAAAGAAGCATGAAGCTTCGAACGAAGTCAATTTATCGGGACGCTACAGTCGACATGCAAAAATGGTTGAAGCCTTAAAGCTACGACGGAATTACGAAGATTTTCTGGAGGAGGGAGCCGAAGCCAAAATGCTAAAAATAAACCAAGGAAAGCTGATGCACGAGATACTTTCGAACATTGTTACGCACGAAGATATTGAAAAAGCCATTCGAATGCTTATTGACAAGGGCAGTATTGAAGCAAAGCAATTTGAAACCTTGAAAAGCGACATCAAACGGTTGCTTACCAACCCGCTGTCACTACCATGGTTCAACGCATCGCTTAAAGTACTGAACGAAAAAACAATACTATCGCCAACTTTCACATTAACCCGTCCCGACCGGGTAATGATACATCAGAACAGGGCCATTGTGGTCGATTACAAGTTAACAGACCAAACCAGCCCCTATCACCGCCAACAAGTAAAAGCCTACGCCAGCCAGTTAGAACAAATGGGTTTTGAACAGGTTGAAGGCTATATTTGGTACCTTAAGACCAACCAAATTTTCAATATAAAAGAGGATGCAAATTCATTTTAAGTTATTATCATTAAATAATGTCGTATTTCCCTTGTTTATATAAGGCTTAGTTTTTTCGAGCTTTTAGCTCCGCTGATCTTCGATTCGCCTCAAGCCAGCGAGGATCTTCATTTTTTTCTTGATCAAAAAACAGCCTGTCCCGAAAATTGGGACAAAAAAAAAGGATAGCGCAATAGTCGTAAATAACAACTTGCTTAAAATATATCATTAAATTATACATGGCACTTAAAATGAAAACGAAATGAACGAAAATTATCAATGCAAAGAATGTGGTTGGCAAGGTATTGCCGAGCAACTGGAGTACGAAAAAGTTGAATCGTGCATGGGTAACGACCTGATTGAAGTTTGTCCCAAATGTGGAAGCATGAATGTTTGGCACACAGTTGAATTACCTAATCAACAGATATTATTGTAGCATTTTTGAAATTTGCTAGGCGGTATTTTGAAAAATAACGGGTATAAAACAGAGCAATAAACCATTACAAATATCCATTACTCCCAAAAGGATAAAATACATTCGTGTTTTATGACTAAACCCATAATTCTCAAATTGGGCTAAACCCCAATTCACAGCTGCAAATTACTTATCCCAAGCTTAAGCTTCGCAATATCTAAAACCGAAGATAACGAAAGCTTTAACAAAAAACGTGATCACCAAACAACAAATATTTTCAATAAAACATCCGGCTTCCAACGTGTATAGACACAGTTAAAAACCGGATTAAAATATTTCGGGTGAATATTTTAAAAATAAAACAAGCTACGTGAGCTTCGGGTTTTTTCAAACTTGCCCCTACGAACAACTTTTATTATCGAACGACGGTTTAAGGCATGTTCTTCTTCGCTACACTCTATACCATCGTCGCAATGGTTCAATAATTTAGTTTCGCCATAGCCCGAATATTCAACTTTTTCGGTAGAGACACCACTCTTCAACAAAAAATTATAAGCAGATGCCGCCCTGCGTTTCGATAGTTTCAGGTTGTATTCATCGCTACCTTTTGAGTCGGTGTGCGATTCTATGATCACCTCTAGGTCGGGATATTCCCTAATCATGTCGACAATTTTATTAAGAATATTTTCGGCATCACGTAAAATTTGATCGCTATCGAAACCATAGTTAATGTGTTCAATTTGAATAATCTGTAAGTCCTGTCCATTAATTCTTTCGAGACTAAGCGGTTCCAAACGATCAGGTGTATCCATCAAGTTAAAGTCCATTTCGATAAAGATTTCGACATATATCTTTTCGTTGGGTAATTTATTATAGGTCGATACATCTTTCACTGCTGAAACATATTCGTCCTTATTAACAATCAGTTTATAGTTTCGTTGTTTATAGGCTTTAAAAACAAACTCTCCATCTTCTTTCGAAATGGCCACATCAACAGTATCGAGGTTTTCGTCGAGCAGGGCAATATGTGCACCCTCTATTTCGAAAGTATTGATACGGTCGCGAACCAAGCCATTGATTTGTACCGGTATGTAAAGGATATCCACTTTATAGATATCGTCGTAACCCAAGCCACCGGGGCGGTCGGACGAGAAGTAACCACTCATACCCACTTTATCGAGAACCAGACCAAAATCGTCGCTGGAACTGTTAACTGGGAATCCCATATTTTCGATAGTGGTAAAAACCCCCCTATCGGGTAAAGCCATGTAAATGTCGAGGCTACCCATTCCACCGTGACCGTTCGACGAGAAATAAAGCACGCCATCTTCGGCTATGTAGGGAAATAACTCGTCGCCTTCGGTATTAATTTCTTCAAGGTTTACAGGTTCACTCCAATCGCCATTCACTTTTCGGCTCCACCATATATCATTTCCTCCCCTGCCCCCTGGCCGGTCGGATGAAAAATACAATACATCGCCTGTATTATTTATCGAAGGGTGGCGATAGTTTTCGCGTTCGTTATTAAACTTGAATCCACCTTTATAAACCCACTTATCATTTTCTAAATCGGAATAATAAATTTGCAAGTTATTTTCTTCGGCATTACCAGCATTCCCTTTAGTTGAACGGTTACTGTTAAAGTACACGCGGTTATTTATGAGATCAAAAGTAGCGGGGCCGTCGTGAAACGAAGTTTTAAGATCGTTGGAAAAAATATAGGGTTTGGAGTAATTTTTATATTCATCAACATCTACCGCATACAGATTAAGAAAGGGGAGATTGTCCCAATTATATTTTAAATCGCGGCTTTCTTCTGGGTCGCCGGTCGAAACATACACAATTTGGTTTTTATAGAATGTTGGTCCCCAATCGGCTCCTTTGGTATTAAAAGAAACTGGTTGTACCACATAGCGAGACGAGTCTTGCAATAAGAAATTCACATAATCCAGCAGGGATTGTTCAAGGTTTACCCGGCCGTCTTCGGGCCTGAGCAAGGCATATTCTTTAAGGTATTCTTCGGCCATGTCGTATTTTCCGTTACTTTTTAACGACATTGAATAGTTAAAGATATCTTCGGGGTGTTCTTGCCCCATATCAATAATTAAAGCCAGCCATTTTTCGACTTCTTCGGTTTTACCAATATTTTTATTCGATTCGGCTAATCGTCGAATAACATAAATATTTTCGCGATCGCGTTCATGTGCGTATAAATAGAGATCAATGGCTTCGCGCCACGAAAAATCACGATACGCTTGATCCGCCAATTTTATGGTAAGTCTTTGACCATACCCAAACCCTGCTGTGAGTAGTAAAACCATAAGGGTCAAACCAATATATTTTCTCATTTTCATCGGCATAATATACAAAATAAATTAGAAATAACGTGGAGACCTAACACGTCCCCGTCCAAAACTAAAATCAAAGCTCAAAAACACTTCATGTGTTCCTTTATTATATTGTCCAACTTCGGTAGTCATCAAATCATACGAATAACCAATTTTTAATTGATCAGTTGCTTGAACTTGCATCAAACCGCCAACAGAGTTCTGCACACGATATGTAGCTCCAATCCAAAGTCTATCAATTAGAACAAATTGTGCTGTTAAATCAATCGTCATTGGCGAATTCATCGCCATCCTCACCATGAAATATGGTTTAAATTTAACAATTCTATTAATATCAAAAACATATCCGCCCATAAAAAAAGCATGAAACTCTTCACGACTCACCGTACCGGTCTCTACGTCCTTAACGGTAATCCGGTTAGAGATTAACTTAGGCGTTGAAAAACCAAGATAATAATCGGGAGTAGAGAAATAAACCCCCACTCCAGCATTGGGCAAAAAAGGTCGTTTAACATCGTTCAAAAACTGGGGGTCGTTCATATCGCCCAAACTTCCTACATCAACTGCAGAGGTGGTTGCATAATATGATGTTGTCCCAATTTTTAAGCCGAGCGCCAAATAACGTTCGCCGGGATAAGTAATAGTATAGGAATAATCGCCCGAAAGCGTAGTGCGGGTAATAGCACCAACATCGCCAATACGATCCACTTCGATGGAACCACCAATACCGGTTTGATCGCTAAGGGGCGAGTGCACCGAAATAGTTTGTGTACTGGGATGCCCCTTAAAACCTACAAGTTGTTCCCTAACTAACATTGCAGCACTGGTAACCCCTTTGGCGCCTGCATAAGCAGGATTCATGGTCAATAACTGGTTCATATACATGTTATACATGGTCTCCTGTTGAGCTTTTGCGACAAAAGCTCCCAGTAAAATCAGCAACAATAATATGTATTTTAATTTCTTCACGTAATTATTTTATCTTCTGTTATCAGATGCAATATATATGCTTCCTTTGAGGACTCTGGGGTTAATCCTAATGTCGCCTAAATCGAGTATCCAAAAATAAACACCGGTAGGCAATGCCCCGTTTCCAATTCGCATCCCTTTGTTAGCAACACCATCCCAAGGTTCATCATTACTGTATTTATCGCGCTCATAAACTATGTTTCCCCAGCGATTAAACACAATTAAACGATTTTTTTCGTACAATTCGATATTGGCAATCAAAAGATTATCGTTGCGCCCATCGCCGTTTGGTGAAAAACCATCGGGCATTTCAGGTTTTTTCTCTAACACCTGAATGTGAACGGTTGCTTGTCCATTACCAAATAAAGTTGATATCACATAAGTAAACGAATCGGGACCAAAATAGTATGGATCGGGTATGTAAGTAAATGTCGAATCGTATGGATTCGCAATAATTTGACCATGTGCAGGATAGTCGAGCACATAAAAAACATCGAGGTTAAACTGGTCGTTTTTATCTATCGAATCATTTCTCAGCACATAGATATCAACTGGTTCTTGTTGCCAAGTCGTAATGTAATCGTCAATAGCAAAGAAATCATCAACCGCGTAACCAACGTGCACCATATCGGTATTCTCACAGCCATACTTATCGGTCACGGTGAGGTAATAATCGTCGCTATGATCAACAATAATGGTTCGGGTAGTATCAATCACCACCTGATTTCCTTCTTTGTCGTATATCCACCATAAGAAAGTTAAAGTCCCTGCGCCTTCACTACCACTACTACTTAAGCTTATAGGATCACCTGTTTCTGGCCACACATCTTCGCCAGCATAAGCAACTACCTCAACATCGACATAAATCGTTACATAAGCCGTATCGAAATCAATTCTACCATTAATGTTACTCGAAATAACCATCATAAATTTCTGCTCTGAATCGGGCTGCGTTGTGTACATTGGAGTAGCACTGGTCGGATCGTCGAGCTGTTCAGGCGGATACCAAGCGTATGTCATATCGGGGATACCAAAGCTGGCTGTTCCATCGAGCTTAAATGGGTTGTTACATGCGCCTATGGTTTGATCGCTGCCAGCATTAGCAATCAGTTTCTGATAAACATCGGTAGTGAAAACTGAAGTGTTATTCTCTGGATTACTTTCGTCCATGGCATGATCGACATAAGCGGTATTGCTTAAAGGTCCTGAATAAAGTGCCGGCACAAAAGCCCTAATGTACACCGTGGTATCTTGATAAAGCATCATTTGATCGATAACAGTTGATGTTTCCCACCTGAGCCAGTCTTGACGATCAAACGAATAGGTATAGTAAGTTAGCTGACTGTTCAAAGTATCAATTATTGCAATATCATTAGCCAGTGTGGGTCCTTCAACCCTTATGTATAATTCGTATTCGACTTCGGTGCCCGAAATAACAAAATCGGGTCCAGTTTTCACAATGGATACGTCGGTACTGTATCTACTTGGCGAAATATTGGTAATATAAATAGTGGCCATGTTACAGTAAAGCTCTTTGGTGCGTGTTTCGCAAATTTGATACACAATTTGATCAGTTCCTTCGTAACCTGGATTGGGGATATAAGAGAAATCGCCATCGCGGTTAATAAACCTGAATTCGCCATGTTGAGCTTCAATAATGGGTTCGGTATTGAGTGCAAATTCGTCGCCGTTGGGATCGTAATCATTCAACAACACGTTTCCGGTAATGGCTTTGCCAACAGCATAAAAAGCATCGTCGGTAGCCACAGGTATTTGGTTTTCAGCCTCAATTTTATAAATATGAATGGTAACCCTGGCCGTATCACATGCCGAAGGAATTCCGTTATCACAAATCTTATAAATGAAATGATCGCTTCCGCTTGCTGTTTCATAGGGAATATAAGCAATGCTCCCATCGGCATCAGCAGTAAGCGTACCTTTTGTGGGGCTTTTCACTATATTCGTAAGGGTTATTGTACCTCCATCGGGGTCATAATCGTTGGCCATCACATTAGTGAACAAATCGTTGCCTTTATTTACGAAGAAGAAATCGGGGTTGGCCACCGGTTTGGTATTAGGTACTTCGATATCGATAACCCGAATGTTAACAATGGCCGTTTTCGTCATATCGGGGTTATTGTTGTCGGATATTTGATAGGTGAAAACGTCGCTACCGACAAAGTTTTTGTTGGGCACATATATAAATGAACCGTTGTTAGCTATTTTGCTACTTGGATTATCTATATCGATACTGAGCAAGCGCCCATTCAAAGGTGCAGTAATAAGCAAAGGAGAATGAATGCTATCGCCATCGGGATCAAAATCGTTGGTCAGTACGTTGGCATACAGCGTATCGTTCACCACCATCACGGCAAAATCGTTTACCGCAAACAAGTCGTTCTCTTTAATCACCACCTCGTCGATATCGTTACAGCCGTGCATATCGGTTACCATCAGCATATAAACTCCGGGTTCGGTAATAATTGGATGTAGGGGATTTCCGTTTTCAAAATAAGTATAGGGAACTGCCCCATTGTACCAAGCATAATTAGCATTAGCACCCTGACTTTTGCTTGCATCTAGCACCAGCGGCACACCGGGGTTCTTTTTCCGATCGCCACCTGCATTGGCAATTACCCGGGGCGAGAAATTAACCGTAACGTTGGCAGTCTTCACCTTTTCACCCGAAATTACGGTCAAAGTAAATGTTATTGTGGTATCGAAAACCGTATGCTTAAAAGTTGTTTCCATCGCATCGGGACTGGTGAGCAACTCGCGTGGCGACCATTCGTATTTATCGATTCCGGCCTTGCTAATACTCTTTTCAGCCGAGAGTACCGACAAGAAATCGCAAGGTCCAATAATTGCATCTAAACTATCAGCTCCATGATCTAGTTTCTCTATCAATTCGGCAATAGCCAACAAGTCACTGGTAATTCCTACCGAAGCGGTATCGACGTTACGAAGCTTAACATCATCCCAATTAAACTCATGATCAAAAATTGGAGAAGTCACTGTGGCAGCATTAAATATTCGCTTAGGGGCATTGCTTAGGGCGGTTGCTCTAAAATAAACCGACTTTTTCTCACCCACAGCGAGATCTTCAGGTAAAGTGTAAGCTCCGTACCAATCCTTATAAGCACCTACAGTCCCTATTCGATACTTGTAATCTGTTAAATAAGGCGATAAACTATCGGTAACGACAACTTTAGTTGCCTTATCGGGACCTAGGTTTTCAATATCAACACGGAATTCAACCCCACCCGGAAAGCCAATTATTGTACCTTCGTTAATCGCCTCCTTTGTGATGTGCAAGTTGGCAACCTCTTCATTTTGGTTCACCGTTATTTGTACGTAACCGCGTGAACGACCTGACGGATCAGCATCATTATAAACCCAGTAGGTGAAACGATCAACAATTTGCCCCCCTCGCGGTGTATAGGTAAAATTACCATCGGCATCTATAATCACATCACCACCAAAAGATGTTTTAACGGAACTCGCATTAACATCAACGTAAAGATCAAAAATACCATTGGGGTCATAGTCGTTATATAGGACATTTCCACTAATTTTTTTTCCAATTGTTGTACTGTAATAATCGGGAATGGCAAAAGGTGAATAATAGAACCTGTACACCTCAACCTGATCGGTGCTAGTACATCCAGCGCTATCGGTTATTGTAAGTATATATGATCCGAGGGCATCGACCACTGCGGTTACACTCGATTCAGTCCCGGGTCGTATGTTTCCATTACTTGTTGTCCATTTGTAGCTTTTAATGATACCCTTTGATTTAGAACCATCGAGTGCGACCAACTCGCCGGAAACCAGAAACTTGTTGTCGCCCGCATTGGCAACAGGTGCAGGCAAAACGGTAATAACTACCTGGTCGCTTGCTTGTATGCCATCGTTATCGGTTACAGTGAGGGTATAGGTATATTTGCCAGCTGTTCTAGGAGTCACAAATTGAGTTGTCGCGGCTTTTGGCGTTGACAAATTGGTAGTTGGCGACCATGAATAGCTCAGCCCCTCTCCAGTACTTTTCGATCCATCAAGCATTACCCCTTCGATACATGACCCAATTATGGTATCGCGTCCGGCATTGGCAAAAACCAATTCTTTTATTCGGGTTACAATGCGTGAAGTATCGTTAACCAGTTCGTTTTCGATGAGCCCAGTTTCAATGTAGGCCATGTTTTCAATTTCGGGTTTAGCTGTTAGGCGCACATAAGCCCTGATGTCGATGCTTAAGGTATCAATACCCGGACGAATGGGATTGTTGTATTTGAAGCCTTTATCGGGCCATTGCGCCCAATTAATGCCATTATCGATTGAATATTGGGGATTGTAGTAGCCCACATCAAGCACATCGAAAACAGTAGTTAGTGTTGTTGTGTCGGGACCGTTGCTATATACTTTAAGGTTGAAATGAACCGTATCGCCCCAAAAAGCGATGGCATCGCCAGTTTTTTCGATCACCACATCGGCATTGAGTGGTTCGCGCAAACTATGAATGTAAACCCACTCGGAGCTGCATCTTTCAGGAATACCCTTATTGCATACTTCGTACTCAAGGCTATCGATGCCCCAAAAACCTTTATTTGGTGTTATGCTTATGTTCCCAAATTCGTCGAAAGTGAAGGTGGAGTGATTGGGTGGAGTAATTAAACCCGACAACACAAGTCCAAAATTATTACGATCGGAATCGTTTGCTAAAACGTTAAGCACCGAATCGGGCAAAGCATTTAGATATTTTAATTGTTGCTTGGGCTCAGTAGCCAAAGCAAGGTATCCGGCGCCTAAATTGGGCAATACCTTCGATGTACCAGCAACAATGGCGACTATATCGGGGGTTGTTACAGGTGGATGCGATTGCAAAAGCACCAGTACCGAGTCGAAAGCCTCGCAACCCGGTTTGTCGGTAACACGCAAATGATACCAACCAGTGGCATCAATCACAATGCTGTCGAGGGTTTTTTGCAAGCTCACAATTCCATTTCCTTCATCATCATTCCACCAAAGGAAAATCAGGTCATCGCCAAAGCTTTCGTTACCATAGACGGTGATATTTTCGCCAATATTAATATACAAAGTATCGCCCGTAATCATAGCCACAGGTGCGGGAGCCACCACAATCATGGTGGTATCTGAAGCCACGTTTCCCTTGTTATCGGTAATGGTCAATATGTATTGAATTGAATCGCCAATGGTGCTTTCATCGGGTGTAAAGGTTGGTTCAGCAATATTGGGATTTGACAAGCCTGTTGCCGGTGTCCATTGGTATTTCACAACATTGTTGTTGCTGTTGCTATTTCCGCTAATGACCGTTGTTTCGCAACTGGGTAAATAATACCTGCCGGGCAAATCGACATAAATAGCGCTTAGCTCTGTCATCCAAATTGAATAATTATCGTCAGGATTTGGATCGTATGTCTTGGACCAAGTAAGGGCTTCGTTATAAATAAATTTTGGAGCGTAAGGACTAATGTCGGCAAAGAGGTCAATAATTATGGAATCGCCGGCGGCCATATTGCCCAGTTCAAGTTTTCCAGTCCATGGTTTAATCCCACCACCAATTGAATAAGTAGGTTTAAAAAGCCCAAAGGCCATGGTATCAACTACCACCACACTATCGGCACGATCGGGACCAAAATTAGTCACCAATATTTTGTATCCCATTTTACCACCAAAAAGCGCTTTAACCGGACCAGTTTTCTCAATGTGTAAATCGGCTACCCGACTATCATCTTGCACTACAATGGTGACCGTTGCGTTTTGGTACATTGGAATGACATTATCGTTAAAGGCCTCGTAAACAAACTGATCGGTACCTACAAAGCCTGCGTTGGGAGTATAAGTAAACGAACCGTCGGGAAAAAGCTCTAGGGTACCATTTTTAGGTGAAGAAATAGGCGTTGGGTTATAGAATATATGGGCGTCGGTTTCGTCGAAATCGTTATCGCTGACGTTGGCCGAAACCGGAGTATTTATGCTGGTATAATAGATATCGTCCATGGCGTGCAACGAAAGATATTCCACGACTTTAACAATGAGGATGATTGGCTCACCAAAACAGCCTACCGAGTCGAGAATGGGCATTACCGAAACACGGTAATCTGTTAACTGATCCCAACGTATGTTCTGGGTCACGTTTCCGGTTGAATCAACTCTTATTTCATTTGAAAAATTATGACCATACTTAATTTCCCACTGAAACTTATAGCCATAGTGTTCGGGTACCGACAAGCCATGAGTCGAGTTGAGCTGCACATAACGGGTATGTTGCCCGAACGATGCCAACATCATTGCCAACATGGCAAGCAATAAAATAATATGTTTTAAAATTCTACTCATATACTATTTGCTACTCTTATCCCCGACATAAATGTCGGGGCAATTAACTTTCCAAAAGCCCCCTCTAACTCCCCCGCTAAAAAACGGGAAGAACAGGACATTGCTTTACGAAAGCACTACCGTTTATTTGTTTATAAATATCCAATATCAAATAATCAATATTGAATATCCACATTTTTAAAAGAACGTATCTACCTTTTCGGGTAGTTCCATAGTCCAGTCCGTCAGCTGACGGAGTAGAATCCCTCCGAATCCATTGTCATTCTGAGCGTAGAGAAGAATCCCACCGAATACGGAACAGATTCTTCTCCCGATCCGTCAGCTGACGGATCAGAAT
>DATERL010000134.1:0-2708 GCA_035271585.1 Prolixibacteraceae bacterium | reverse complement strand
GGTTTTTTATAGTTTTTATTTTATTTTTAAATTTTAACAATTATATCATGACTAAATTTAAAGTCAAAGGGATTACCAAGCGTAATCCACAGGAGCCCGAGTCGGCTCCAAAGTTGTACTTGTCGGCCATACATGGCGGGCAGGTAGGTGTTGAACAATTGGCCAACGAGGTTTCCAAGCGATGCTCGTTACGGAATTCCGATGTTCAGGGCGTATTGCTCGCCTTGATGGAAATTATTCCTGACGAGATTTGCAAAGGGAACATTGTTTCGTTGGGTGAACTGGGCACGTTTTATGTCAACGTGAGCAGTAGCGGTGTAGATACTGCCGAGGAATTATCGATTTCGAACCTAAAAGGTTTTAAACTGGTACATCTACCAACAAAAAAGTTTAAGAAACATTTGCGAATGATTGACATCTCGATGCAAAGCGCTTCCTAAACTCTTTTTGTTTACTGATCCATGATTTATGGTCAGGCCACAAAAGTACAATTTATTGCAGTTTTTTACTATGTTTTTCAACAGTAAGAAGTAAAGAAAAGCAAAAATTGTTGTTGGCCTGACCATTTTTCTTTAAAAAGTACCTGTTAAGTTTGCAATCTCTACCTGTTAAGTTTACAATCTCTACCTGTCACGTTTAAATCTCTACCTGTTAAGATTAAATCTTCACCTGTTTGGTTTCAAAACATCATTTTTTCAAATAATTTCATACTTTTTAGGGTAAAAAATGGTATTGCATCATTTAGTAGAAAATTTTGTGTGCGTTTCGTGATTCTTGTGCGCATTTTGTTACCCCTTATTGATTGAAAATTAAAAAGTTATCAACAATAAAATTCATCCAAAATTTCATTTTGAATCGCTTTTTTATGCTGAATAATTTCCCCGATTTCCTTTTTTATTTATAGGGCGATGCCCTCATATTCATAGGGTTGCACCCTATTCATTCATAGGGTTGCACCCTATGCTATTGCTTGTCGCCCCTTTGGGGCTTTAAAATCAATAGGTTATGGAGGTTTTTTGTTTAGAAATTGTTTATCGGTCAATAATGATTTTTAATCTATTTTCATCAATACTTTTGTTTGGATAGCAATAATGTATTAATTTTGTATAAAATTTAATAGCAATGACAACCATACAGATAAACGAAAAAACAAAAATTGGTAAAAGCATCGTTGAGATGTTAAGGGTTTTGGCAAAAGCTGATTCCTCGGTTGGCGGAGATTTACCCATAAAATTTCTTGATGAAACAGGCTATTTGCTTGCTTCAAAAGCCAATAGGGAAGCGTTGTTGCATGGTGTTGCTCAAGTTGATGATGGTGATATGGGTAAGCAAATTCAAATTAAAGACATGTGGAAATAGATTTTATTGGAAGAGCCATTGACGATATTGAATATTGGAAACGTACAGGAAATGTATCGCTTCAGAAGCGAATTGCTAAACTTTTAACCATTGTTTCTAAAACTCCTTATTCTGGTATCGGAAAGCCGGAACAATTAAAGCATGATTTAAGCGGGTACTGGAGCCGTCGAATTAATAACGAGCATCGTTTGGTATATAGGGTGAAAGATAAGCGGGTAAAAGTAATTTCCTTGCGATATCATTACTTTTGATGTTTTTAATCCTTCCGTTCGGCTGAGCTCAGGTCGAAGTCTTTAGGGGGAGAATGGAGTAGTGTTATTTGAATTAATTACCGATTATTCGTTTTAAATTTCCAATATCCAATAATCAATATTGAATATCCAAGTTTTAAAAGAACGTTCCTCCCTTTTCGGGTAGTTCCATAGTCCAGTCCGTCAGCTGACGGAGGGATTTAGGGGTATTTTTCTACCAATTAGGTGTCATCTCGACCCTCCATGTCATTTTGATCCGTCAGCTGACGGAGAAGAATCCCACCGAATCCATTGTCATTCTGATCCGTCAGTTGACGGAGAAGAATCCCACCGAATACGGAACAGATTCTTCTCCCGATCCGTCAGTTGGCGGACGGAATCAGAATGACAATGGATTCGGAGGAAGGACAGAGCAGTGCATTTCGAATACACTACCGTTTATTCGTTGGTAAATTTCCAATATCAAATAATCAATATTGAATATCCAATCTTATATCTTGGGGGGACAGGCCAAAGGCCTGTGAGCATAAGGATAGGGCATCGCCCTATTGTTTTGGTGCGCAATTTCGGTATAGCCTTGAAGGGGCGGGAGTTATAATAATAATTCCACAATGGCCGATGCCTGTTTTTCCCTTTGAAGAGCGGCATCAAATCGGCCATAATTTTTATGATTATCTTTTGTCCTCCACATAAATGTGGAGTCAATACATTTTCCTACCTTAAATGAGTGTTCCTACCTCTTCGAGCCTCCATTCATTTTTGCAATGTCATAAAATCATTGGTAGGCTTATGAAACATTGTTCAACGGAATGAAATGGAGTTAATTGCCCCTTCCCGCAAGAAAACTCATGAAGTACTCGTCATTGCGAACCGCCAGTTGGCGGTGAAGCAATCTCTAACTTTTACCGGACAACAATAATTTCCAATATCCAATAATCAATATTGAATATCCAATTATTAAAAAAATTTCACGGGTTAATCCCGATGTACATCGGGACGTGGCAATCCATTTATCCTACCTTTTAAAATCATAGGGCGATGCCATCAAATCCATAGGGTTTCACCCTATGCTATTGCTTGTCGCCCCTTTGGGGCTTT
>DATERL010000133.1:0-6471 GCA_035271585.1 Prolixibacteraceae bacterium | reverse complement strand
AAGATGTTGGCGTGTGGCCACTTCTTTCGCTATTTTGACAAAGCAAATTTCCACCTCGTCGATCAAATAATCCCAATCGCTTCCCTTGTGTGGCCAGGTTAGTTGAACGGCTTTTTGCCTATGCCATTCGGCCGGCATAATGGTATCAAAATGCTTCATTGTTGAATATTTTTGTGACGAAAATAGAAAACATTAGCACAGGAAAATCGCACAAACAAAAAAAGTTTTCCTTTTTACTAATCAAAATATGCAATTTACTGTTAATTATAGAACAATATCAGCTTTAGATTGTCATTAATAGCATTTTACTGACTGATTTACAAACCGTTTTATTTGAAGCAATATACTTATGGAAAACGATTCGCCTTTAAGCAATCTCGACATTGCAGCCATTGAGGAGCTTTATCAAAAGTTCAAAAATGACCCGAAAAGCATTGACCAAAGCTGGATTAATTTTTTTAAGGGTTTTGAACTGGCCTCAGCGTATTCCGGTAAAAAAGGGATACCTACTTTGTCACAAATCAATATCGACAAGGAATTCAAAATTTTTAGTCTGATTCAGGCCTACCGTCAACGTGGGCATTTGTTTACCCGAACCAATCCTGTTCGCACGCGCCGCCAGTACGCTCCCACCCTCGATATTGAAAATTTTGGTTTGCAGGAAACAGATCTCGACACCGTATTTGAAGCAGGCAGTGAAATAGGACTCGGGCCTTCAACATTAAGGCAAATTGTTTCACACTTACAAGATACCTATTGCGAATCGGTGGGTGTTGAATACGTTTATATGCGCGATCCCGATTTGGTGAGCTGGCTTCAAAATAAAATGGAGAGCAGCCGTAACCGTCAGGAATTCAGCAACAAAAACCGACTTCATATTTACGATCACCTTAAACAAGCGGTTGGATTTGAAAATTTTATTCACAAAAAATTTGTGGGTGCCAAGCGTTTTTCGCTCGAAGGCAGCGAAGCCATGATTCCTGCGCTCGATGCTATTATTGAAAAAGGAGCCGAACTGGGCGTTTCGGAATATGTTATCGGTATGGCGCACCGTGGCAGGCTAAACGTGCTGGCCAATATCATGAAAAAACCTTACAAGAGTATTTTTCGTGAATTTTTTGGAAAAGAATACGAAGGAAATATTTCGTTGGGCGATGTGAAATATCACTTGGGCTACGAGAATAAAATTAAAACCGATACCGGCAAGGAAGTACGTCTCAGCTTATTGCCCAACCCATCGCACCTCGAAGCGGTAACACCGTTAACACAGGGAATGGCCCGTTCGCGCATCGATTCAATTTACGAAGGCGATTTCGACAAAGTGGTGCCCATTTTGATACATGGCGATGCGGCCATAGCCGGCCAAGGCGTAGTTTACGAGGTAGTTCAAATGGCCAACCTTATCGGTTATCGTACCGGCGGATCGGTGCATCTGGTGATTAACAACCAAATAGGTTTTACTACCAATTACCTCGAAGCCCGCACCAGCACCTATTGTACCGACGTGGCCAAAGTTACGCGCGCTCCTGTTTTTCATGTTAACGGCGACGATGTGGAAGCGCTTATTTACACTGTGAAATTGGCCATGGAGTTCAGGCAAAAATTTAATATCGACGTATTTATAGATGTTTTATCGTATCGAAAATATGGGCATAACGAAGGCGACGAACCCCGTTTTACTCAGCCTTTGCTTTATAAAATTATTGAAAAACACCCCAACCCGGGCGAAATTTATGCGAAAAAACTAATTAAGAAAAACATTACAAGCGAAGATGACATTCAAAAGCGCATTGACGATTTCGACAATCTACTTGAGTTACAACTCGAAGAATCGAGAAAAGACGACAAATTGAAAATCAATTGTTTTTTGGTTGACGAATACAAACCTTTTAAAAATCCAGTAACTGCCGATTTATTTTTGCCCGTCAAAACAGGAGTTGAAGTAAAAAAATTGAAAGCAATTGCCAATTTGATGCTCACCATGCCGCCCGAAAAGAAATTTTATCGCAAAGCATTGAAAATTATCGACGACCGAAAACAAATGGTAGTAGATAACCGTCTCGATTGGGCCATGTGCGAGTTGCTTGCTTATGGAAGTCTTGCCAAAGAAGGATTTCCGGTGCGACTTAGCGGTCAAGATGCTCAACGTGGCACCTTTGCGCATCGCCACGCTGCATTTGTTGAAGAAGATACGGGTAAAAAGTATTTTCCACTGAATGATATTCACCCAAAAATGCCTCATATCCATGTATTTAATTCGCCATTGTCGGAATATGGAGTGTTGGGTTTTGAATACGGTTACGCAATGGCCATGCCCAATGTGCTCACCATTTGGGAAGCTCAGTTTGGCGATTTTGCCAACGTAGCACAGGTTATTATTGACCAGTACATTACCTCGGCGCTCGAGAAATGGGGCCTTTACA
The DNA here is from genome assembly GCA_035271585.1 of Prolixibacteraceae bacterium. Lineage (GTDB taxonomy): Bacteria > Bacteroidota > Bacteroidia > Bacteroidales > Prolixibacteraceae > Roseimarinus. The sequence continues at coordinate 4,048 of DATERL010000133.1, read as the reverse complement.
ATGGCTTAACGCTTTTTCTACCACATGGTTACGAAGGTCAGGGTCCCGAGCATTCCAGTGCGCGCATTGAGCGTTTTATTGCACAAGCCACCGGCAACAACATTCAACTGATGAACCTTACTTCGCCAGCTAATTTGTTTCATGCACTGCGCCGTCAAATGTTGTGGGAGTACCGTATTCCACTTGTTATTTTCACACCCAAAAGCCTCTTGCGCCATCCACAAGTGGTGAGCAATTTCGAAGAGCTTAACGGCAATTTCTGCGAAACCATCGACGATGAAAGCGCTAATCCCCAAAAGGTTAAAACGCTGGTTTTTACCACCGGAAAAATTTATTTCCACATTAACGATATTAAAAACAACGAAAAGCGCGACGACATTGCCATTGTAAGGGTTGAACAGCTCTACCCTTTCCCCGAAAAACAAGTAGTTGCACTGAGTGAAAAGTACAGCAAGGCACAACGTAAATTGTGGGTACAAGACGAACCCGTGAACATGGGCGCATGGCCTTATATTAGCCGCGATTTCCCACAACTCGGCCTCGAAGTAGTTGCCCGAAGAGAAAGTGCAAGTCCGGCTGGCGGACTCATGAGCCAACACATTAATCGACAACAAGCCATTGTTGACCAAATTTTCAAACATTAACCTGCTTAATTCTTATTGAAATGATTAAAGAATATATAATACCAAGTCCGGGAGAATCGATTAACGAAGTTGAAATAGCGACTTGGTTGGTTGCCGATGGTGCCTATGTTGAAAAAAACGACGAACTGGCCGAGGTGGAATCCGACAAAGCCACGTTAATGTTGGTTGCTGAAGAAAGCGGAATAATTAGTATTAAAGCCGCTGTGGGGCAAGTTGTTAAAGTGGGGAGTGTTGCTTATACTATCAATATATCGGCAGAGAAACCAGAAAAGGCTAAGACTGAGGTTGAAAATGAGGTTAAGGTTAAGGATGAGGTTAAGGTTAAGGATGAGGTTAAGGATGACAAAGAAGTGTTGTCGGTTAAAGTGAATGATTCGCCACTAAGTGAGTCGAAGATAAAAGTGACTCCCGTGGCGGCTGAACTAATGAAAGAACATCAGCTCAATGTGGACGATATAATTCAAGGTTTGCGCCGTATTTCGAAAACCGATGTGCAGGCTGTGCTCAATGCACCTCAAACCGAAGCGATAGCATCACCAGCTCCGGTATCTTTTTCGCGCGAAACCGAAACGGCTAAAATGACCATGTTGCGCCGAAGCATAAGTCATCGCTTGGTGAGTGTTAAAAACGAAACGGCCATGCTCACTACCTTTAACGAAGTTGACATGAGCGCAGTGATGGAACTTCGACAAAAAATGCAAGAAAAATTTGTGGTCAAAAATGGTTTTAAGCTGGGCTACATGGGGTTTTTTGCCAAAGCTGTAGCCATTGCTACCCGCCTCTACCCATCGGTAAATTCGCAAATTGAAGGCGATTCAATTATTACACCTTCGTATGCCGATGTAGGAATAGCCGTGCAAAGCCCCAAAGGGCTGATGGTCCCCATAGTTCGAAATGCCGAATCGAAAACGGTAGCACAAATTGAGACCAACATTAAAGAGCTGGCTCAAAAAGCACGTGATAAGAGAATTAGCATTGAGGATCTTAACGGCGGCACCATTTCAATAACCAATGGTGGCGTTTTCGGTTCGCTGCTTTCAACGCCCATTATCAATCCCCCACAATCGGCCATTTTAGGTATGCACAACATTGTTGACCGCCCAGTGGCAATTAACGGTCAAGTAGTGATACGCCCCATGATGTACGTGGCCCTTTCGTACGACCATCGCCTCATTGATGGTAAAGACTCGGTAGGCTTCCTCAAAACAGTGAAAGAACTTATTGAAAACCCTGTGCGCTTGCTTTTTGATGGCAACGACCCACTGGAAAAGGTAATTGAATAAGGATTTACCTGAACAGCTCTGATTTTTATAAACGCTTAATAGTTTGTCAATAAACAAACTATACACTACCCCGGGATTTATTTCCGGGGTATTTTTTTGTTGGTGGTGCTAACTGGTTCCAACAATTCATAATTTTTTATGAACACTAGCCTTTTTTTCATAATTTTTTTTTTACATTTGAACCAAGCCTTTAAACACAAATCGATTACACATACATTAAAACCCAACTAATATGTCGTCCTATTTCAAATCACTTAATCAATTCACCAAATTTTCAGCAGGCCCCCATGTTTTTATCAACTATTTGTACAATGGTAAAGTGGCATAAAAGTGATGTTATAAAACCGTTAGCAACAAGGTAATAAAACAAAAAACGACACAGTAATTCAAGACATAAATCAAATAATAAAGACCTTAAAACCAACAGACAACCTTTGATGAAACGATACTACGGACTCGATCAAATTTATTTTCCCCCTCCCGCTTTTGCCCTGATGGGCAATTGGAATTTTGGACAGTATTTCAAACCAATAGCCCACGCACAAAACAGCACATTCGCAAACCACACAAAGCCCTTACACAACCTAAGTTTGCAAAAAAGCTGTTTTTACTGACTCTCCAATATCTCAATAAAAATATTACAACGAAAAATTTTCACTATGAAACACAATTGGCAAATTATATTCATTATCATAATACTTTTAGGAACGAATAGTTGTGTCAATATTGTTATTGAAAAAGACAATAAGCTACCAATAGCTATTAGTTCCTTCTTTACCAACGACAGTATATTCAAAGTTAAAATAAGCTCTATGATTAATATTGGAGAAAGTGACTTTAAAACAGTAGGTGTTGAAGAAATGAAACTAATAAACCAAACGACTTCAGATATTTTCATACTGACACCTGAAAATCAAACATCAGACATTTATTCAAACAACAAAATTAACATCGAAAAAGGTGATATTTTAACACTTGAAATAACGTCAGGTGACTCAAATACTAAAATATTTGCAACAGACTCAATTCCTCAAAAAGAGCCACTTTTTTCAATTTCCAACTTTGGTTTTGAAATCACAAAAGAATCAAGTCATTATTCCGTTAAGAGAAAAGCATCTATCCTGTTAGAACCACAATTAAACGAAAATGAAATTAGTTATTACGAGTTAGAAGTTTATCTAAAGATAGATAATGGTTATTCATCGTCAGATGTCTTTAATAAATCAGGTTGGTTAAAAACAACCACCAACCTTATAACCTCAGAAGATTATTATCCAACTTCAACCACTATTGATAAAAGCTACCCAGCTACGTTACTATTTAAAGTAGAAGGCGATACTACAAATATTCTTATTGATTTTATTTACTCGGTAGGTTTTGAAGCTGGACGCAAGGGTACAAAATCTTATGCACATGACCTCAAAGTAAATCTAAAAAGTATAAATAAAGCGTATTATAAATACCTCGCAGCTTTTTATTTGCAAAGCAGTACAATTTCGGGAGACATAATTTATGGCGCATCTCAGCCTGTTTTTATTAAAGGGAATGTTGAAAATGCTTATGGAATATTTGCAGGCTATAATTGTAGCTCAAAGATTATTCATTTAGATGAATACATTTTTCACAGAGAATAATTAGTATGAAACGAGCTTTTAAAACATTCACATCCAAGAGTATGATTAAAACATGTACGAGTTCTATACGATACGTTATAAATAATAATCGTATGAAACCTTCATGACAAATTTTTGACATCCTAGAGGATGAAAATTAGGTGCAATGCGAGCAGTCCTACTTTTATTGAAGTTTTGTAATTTAGTTGTGGCATAAGCTAAACAACTAAAGGTCAATAAAAATGGAAACATCTCAGGTGTCGTTCAAGCAAATCGTGTCGCGAGGATGTGGTATTGATGTTCACAAAAAAGTGGTAGTTGCAACCATCGATGGGGAAGGGATAAAGAAACAGACCCGGGAATTTGACACTATTACATGTTCTTTGAAAGAATTGAAAGATTGGTTATTGGAAAACGGGATAACCCATGTGGCTATGGAAAGTACGGGTGTTTTTTGGAAGCCTGTATACAATGTTTTGGAACCGGCTAATATCACTGTTTGGATCGT
>DATERL010000132.1:0-8755 GCA_035271585.1 Prolixibacteraceae bacterium | reverse complement strand
AAAATTCGAACATTGCGACCGGCAATTGCAGCTCCCGAGAAAACTGCTTCTCTGAACTTTTCTTTGCTCACCACTTGTGAACAACTAAAAGTAAACACAATACCTCCCGGCCTTATTTGCTCAAAAGCCCGGGCATTGATCCGTTTATAACCTTGTAATGCATGACTTAATGCGTCGCGGTGTTTGGCAAACGCCGGCGGATCGAGTACTATTAAATTGTACTTATCTTTAATGTCTTGCAAATATTCAAAAGCATCGGCTGCAATGGCTTCGTGGCGGGGATCGTCAGGAAAATTGAGTTCAACATTTTCACGGGTAAGGTCAATGGCTCGTGCCGAAGAATCGACTGAATGTACAAGTTTAGCTCCACCTCTCATGGCAAAAAACGAGAATCCCCCCGTGTAACAAAACATGTTCAGCACGTCGCGCCCTTGGGCATATTGTTGTAAAAGGTAACGGTTTTCACGTTGATCGATAAAAAAGCCGGTTTTTTGCCCTTCTTCCCAATCCACTTTAAACAAGTTGCCATATTCCGACACAATACCAGCTTCCGACTCACCCAAAATAAAACCGTTAACCGCCGTTACTTCAGCTTTAAACGGAATGGTCTTAGCACTTTTATCGTAAACAGCTTGCAAGGCATCGCCCATAATTTCTTTCAGGTAAGCAGCTAATTCATATCGAATGCTATACATCCCAATGGAGTGCATTTGCATTACCGCAGTGCCATTGTAAAAATCGATAATAAGACCGGGCATTCCATCGCCTTCGGCATGTACTAAGCGATACACATTAGTTTGTGAATTATTGCTTAAGCCAAGCGCCTGCCTTAACTCATAGGCTTTTAGTAGTTTGTTTTTCCAAAAATCGGCATCAAGTTCAACATCTTTAAAAGAGAACACCCTAACCGCGATAGAACCAATTTGATAATGCCCCAAACCAAGAAACTCATCCTGATTGGAATAAACCGAAACCACATCGCCCTCGTTCACTTCGCCATACATTTTTTTTATGGCTCCTGAAAAAACCCAAGGGTGAAAACGTTTTAACGACTGGTCTTTACCCGATTTCAGTACAATTTTTGTATGTTTTTCCATCATTTTATTCTTGAATAAATTGCTCGTATAATTTGTAAGATATCCATGCATCGGTGGCAGCATAAATCATTTGAGCTTCGGTTAGTTCGGGTGCTTCCCAATTAGAAAGTTGCTGAGCTTTCGAAATTTTAAAACCCAACACAATGGCCGACATTTTTTTCAAACTAAAGCTGTTGAGTCCCATTTTTAGGGCAACATCCTGCAATTCGACAAAACCACCGGGTTTAAAATTGCGGTTAATTTGCAAAACTTTAATATCGTCGCGTATGGCAGCCCCGGCTTTAACAATACCCGGATCAGACAAAAGTTTCAATAAGGACTTGGTTAAATCGAACTGACTTAGTTTAAAAAGGAAAGCTTTTTCGTTGGTTGAAAGCTGCAAGAGTGCAACTTTATGAATTTCCCCTTTTTTGAACGAAGGGCGCGTTTCGGTATCAAAGCCCAAATATTTAAACTGACTTAAATAATTCACAGCATCGTCAACTTCATCTTCGCTGTTAACTACAATAATATCACCTTCAAAATGCCTTGTTGGACATTCATTCAACTCTTCCTTGGTGATGGTTTCTTTATAATCCATGTTTATTTCTCTTCTGAAAAATTATTGAAATGCCGATCGATCCACTTCGATGACTTTTCGTTATTGCTATTGTCAAAACGGGCACTATTATCATCCTCATTGAGGTCAAAATCGCCGTACCTAAGTGCATGAATTGCCCTCAGCCCATTAACCAATTTTTGTCCCCAGTAAATTTTATAATTATTTTGGCATTCCCACAAGGCATCAGTCATCATTTCGCTTGTTCCCATGCGGTAAGCCATCAAAAAATCTTTTAAATCTTGATAAATGTCGCAAATATTATCGGCAATACTGGCACTAATAGCCGCTTCGCTGAATTGCATTCCCTCGTCGAAAACCTCTTGATAACTGTCGAACTGCCCCAATTTCTCACTAATTCTATTTAAAAGAAAATTGTATTCAACCTCGTTAACAAACTTTTCGGGTGTATCCACCTCTTCGTCGTCAATTTGAGGCAATAAAGCTGCTTTTAAATAGAGCAATGGAAACATTTTTTGCATGCGCTCAATAAAAGCCGAACGGTTTACTTGGGCATAATTTTCAACAAAATTACAATATTCGTTGGCCACAGCCACAAACTCGATTACGTTTTGGGAATAAACAATTTGCTCAAAATTTTCAGCCATAAGACGGGTATTTATTTCATTCAAAAGTAAATGATTTTTTTATATAATTTCGTTTACATGCGTTCGGGACATTCAATTCCCAACATCAACATACCTTTGTTAATCACTTTAGCAGTGCAGGCAGCCAGATTAAGCCTAAACGAACGCTTCTGAACATCTTCTTCTTTTAAAATGGAAAATTCGTGATAAAACTGGTTAAACTCTTTGGCCAAATCGTAACAATAATTGGCAATCAAAGCTGGACTGTACTGATTGGCCGCATCGGCAACCACCTCAGGAAAATTATAGAGCTTTTTAATCAGCTCCAACTCTTTCTGATCGGCTTTAAGCCCCTCAAGCAACAGCTCATGGCTTATTCCGTTTTCGGCTGCTTTACGTAAAACACTTTGTACTCGGGCATAAGTATACTGAATAAAAGGACCGGTGTTCCCGTTGAAATCGATCGATTCTTCGGGATTAAACATCATGGTTTTTTTGGGATCGACTTTCAGAATAAAATACTTCAATGCGCCCAAAGCTATTTTGCGGTATATCTCTTCTTTTTCTTCATTTGAATACTCGTCAAGTTTACCAAGTTCTTCGGAGGTTTTGCGCGCTACATCTATCATTCCCTCAATCAGATCGTCGGCATCAACCACTGTTCCTTCTCTCGATTTCATTCTCCCCTGAGGCAATTCAACCATGCCGTACGAAAAGTGGTAAAGGTGCTTGCCCCAATCGTAACCCAACTTATCGAGCAAAATAGAAAGCACTTGAAAATGGTAATTTTGCTCGTTACCCACCACATAAATCATTTGGTCAATTGAGTAATCCTGGTATCGTAATTTTGCAGTTCCAATATCTTGGGTCATATAAACCGAAGTACCATCGGAACGGAGCAATATTTTACGATCGAGCCCTTCGGCTTCGAGATTGGCCCAAACCGAACCATCTTCTTGTTTTTCAAAAACACCTTCGTTTAAACCACGCATTACTTCGTCGCGCCCTACCGTGTAGGTTTCCGACTCGTAGTATATCTTGTCGAAATCAACGCCCAATTTTTTGTAGGTAACATCGAACCCAGCATAAACCCATTCATTCATGGTTCTCCAAAGCTTCCAAACTTCGGGATCATGCACCTCCCATTTTAGCAATAATTCGCGAGCACCTTTCATTGATGGAGCTTCGGCTTCGGCCTGCTCTTTGGTCATTCCAGCAGCAAGCAATTCAGCTACTTCGACTTTATAATTTTTGTCGAACTGTACGTAATAGTCGCCTACCAAGTGGTCGCCTTTTTTATTGGCCGACTCGGGAGTTTCGTTTTTACCCGACTGCAACCAGGCGTACATCGATTTACAAATATGAATTCCACGATCGTTCACAATGTTGGTTTTTACCACTTTTTTACCGTTGGTTTTCATTATTTCGGCAATAGAAAATCCCAATAAATTATTACGAATATGCCCCAAGTGAAGCGGTTTATTGGTATTTGGCGACGAATACTCCACCATAACCAATTCCGAATCTTCGGTAGTATTTTTAAGTCCAAAATCTTCTTCTTGATTAATTTGTGTAAAAACACCGAACCAGTAGTCTTGTGAAATAACGAGGTTTAAGAAACCCTTCACCACATTAAAACGATCGATCATTTCAACCTTTTCGACCAAGTAATTGCCAATTTCGCTAGCTGTTTGCTCAGGCCCTTTTTTCGACATTTTAACGTATGGAAAAACCACCACGGTAATATCGCCCTCAAATTCCTTGCGGGTCATTTGGGTTTGAACATTTGCACTATCGGTTTTTATTGAATAAAGCGCTTCAATCGCTTTTACAACTTCGTTCCGGATTTGTAAATCGATATTCATTTAAAAGTTATTTTAAAAATGCGCTGCAAAGATAATTAAATGGTACAACTTGAAAGAAATTGAATGAAATTTAGCCAACACAAAAAGCACCATCTCAAAAAAGGCAATTGAACAGCGGCAATAAAAACAAATAAAACCCGGCGATTTCAGATTATGGCAAAGCAGTTGTAATTAATAGCTCGGTAATTTTTTGTTGAAAAAGCGATACAGCAGGTCTGAATAATCTCAAAAAAATATTGATTATGTGACTTGATTAAAACACCACACCTAATTTCACCGAAACACTTTGTATCCGAAAACTAACTCGATCATCATTTTGATAACGGTATAAGGGAGTAATGTCGTTAGAATACTTGCAGCCAAGTATCAGCTTTTCAAAAAAGATGACATCGAAACCAAGTTCACCCTTTAGTCGATATATATTTGAATGGAGATTAGAACCCACCTCACTTTTTAGTTTCAGGTTAAATACATTGTCGATACCACCATTTAGGACGAACCATTTTGTTATATTATAACGAATTTTCAACGGGATGCTTAAGTCATAAAAGCGTTCTTCCCAGTTTTTTGCAAATATTGTATCGTTTGCAAATTCAACTTGAGGAATATTATTGAAATAGGAAACTGATTCGAACGCTAACCCTTGCTCCAACGAAAATTTAGATTGCCTTAAAGGTTCAATTACAAATCCCTCAATTCCATACATGTAATTAGAAGTATAGAAATTGACACTATTATAGCTTTTCCCTACAATAGAACCCTCTTCATCATAAATAAATGACTTGTTTCGAAGCATTAAATTACTTCCTCCCCCATTAATAGCAATACCATATTTTATTTGCCCTGAGCTTACATTCGGAAATACAATACTCACTACAAAAGCAATAAAAACCACAATTATTTCTATTCTATTCTTCATCATCGGTTTTATTAATGTATAAACACGTATCAACTTCATAGCTGGAAAAAACGCCATAACCGTTGGTAATATTGGTGGTTACTGTAAATATAAACTCACTATCATAATCCCCGTAATTCATTTCATAATCAAAAAAGCTCTCAACAAAATCATAAAAAACTTTAGGAATTGTGTATAAGTATATTTTTACTGAATCAAATTGAGAACCATTTATTTTATAATATGACCTAATTAACGCAGATGTATATCCTTCATCGTTAAAAGCATTCATCGGAATGAAATAATTAGGGGAACTTTCTTTTACTCCATTGGAATAATACTGAAGATCTAATGCATAATAATTATACTCCTTTAATTTATCGTAAAAATCAACATAAATGTATTTTGCCCAATTTATAGTATCGTTTGCAACATAAACCGTATCGATAGCAACTTTTGTTAGCAAATACTGATCTGCCGAAATAGCAGTTTCATATCCTTCGGCTTCAACCTTTAAATGATAGGCGACATTGCTTTTTAGTTGAATATTTTCGGCCAATTCGTATTTCGAAGAGTCGGTTTCAACCAATTCAGCCAAAAGGTTATCACCTTCGTACAAGTAAACTGTTGCTGAAGCCAAGTAATCGCTGGCATTGAGTTCACTTGGCGAAACGGTTGATTTCACCATAACATTTACTCCATTTTCGTTGCTGATAAAACCATTGATAATAATTTTAGGAGTGTATCCCAATGTCTCGTAATCGATTTCTTTGGTTAGTTCACACGAAAAAAGAATAAGGGTAAACAGTAAGTAAACAAATCTCATTTTGCCTTTTATTGGTTTCATCGTATCAAAATTCTAAGGAATAAGAAATTGTTGGAAGAATGGAAAACATCGATTTTTTATACACTTTTCCTGAATTGCTATCGTAATAAATAATCAAAGGATTTTGCTGTGCATAAGCGTTGTAAATGTTCAGTTGAAACGACTGCATTCTCCCCCTTTTTGTTCTTTTCTTTTTCACTAACGACAGGTCTAATCGGTGATAATTGGGCAACCGTCTGTTATAAATTCCTGAATAAGCATAATAACCATAACTATAATCATTTGCTTTTACATAAGCATCGGGAAACGTATATGGAGTTCCAGTAGCAAAAACGAAATTCGAACTTATGGAGTAATGCTTTCCTATAACATAAACTGCCTGACACGAAAAATCGTGCCTGCGATCATAAATAAACGGATACCATTCGCCATGGTTTAACTCGTCGAAACGCCGATTATTCCATGAAAGCACATAACTAAAATCAATTGTAAGGCCATCGGTTTTATATTTTGCCATAAACTCGGCTCCATAAGCCTCACCTATTCCACCCGTTATTAATATATCGTCTAAACTGGTGGCTACAATATCATCGGTTGAAGAGATATTGTATTCCAGTAAATTATCCATTTTTTTATAATACGCTTCGGCCGATAATTCGAGCTTAAAACGAGGGATAGTTGCAAATACACCTGCAGAAAACTGACTGGCTCGTTGGGGAGGAATATCGGCAGTTGAAGCCAACCACATTTCTTTTTCAAAGAACCCGTAAGAACTAACTACAACATGATTAAATTGGTTCATGAGCGAATAACCTGCCTTGAACGATAAATTGTCGTTAAGCATCGCACGAAATGAAACCCTTGGTTCGGTTCTGTAATAATTACGATCGTTGGCCAAATAAGCAACCTGACGAACACCAATATTCAAATGATAATTGGACGAAAATTTGATTTCATCTTCAATATACAAGTCAATTTCGTTTGCATATAAAGGATAAAAATAGCCATACGAAGTATCCTGTAAATAAGCTGCCCCCTCATCCTCGGTAAACGATTGATAAGTACCGGGAACGAAACTATAATTACTGTATTCGAAACCTGCTTTTAATGAATGCAATTGGGATGCATAATATTCCAGACGGCTCTCAACATGGTACTCTTCAATTTTATTGGTGGATGTATAGTTTTCGGACGAATGAATCCCTTGCCTTGTGTATTCAGATACAGATGCCAGCGCGTTATTATAACCCGAATAGGCTATTGTGTTTTTCAAGAACAACTTTGAACCCAGTGTAACATAATCGCCAAGAGAAATACAAGAATTGTTTATATCATAGTTGGTAGTTGAAATTCCTTTTGCGCTAGATGTTCTGGTTTTTGTATAGTTTTTATAAAAATCGAATCCATTAAAATAATTCAAAAACATACGGTGCCGATCGTTAAGCACATAGCTTAATTTAGCATTCACATCAAAAACATGAAAGGTAAAATAGTCACCTTTGCCATACAATTTAATTTGCCTTTTACCATAAATTGTAAATAAATCGTAATAGGAAGTACGTGTGGTCAGCAGACAAGAAAGTTTTTTTGTTATTGGGCCTTCAAGTGTTAATCCCGACATTAACAAACCAACATTAAACTTACCCTTCCATTCCTTGCTGTTTCCATCGCGAGTGTATACATCAATTACCGAAGATGCACGTCCACCATAACGGGCAGGAAAGCCACCTTTATAAACCTCCACCTGCTTTACAATACTGGCATTAAACAGCGACATAAAACCGCCAATATGGTTGGTATTATACAATTTAGCACCATCTAATAAAATAAGATTTTGCCCACGATCGCCACCACGAACATAAATATTTGAACGACCATCACGCCCCGAACTAACACCGGGAATTGTAGTTAAAGCTTTCATTAAATCGGGTTCCCCCATGAACGAAGGCGTCTCAAGAATTTTGTCAATGGACACCAACGTTCTGCCCATCAGGGTTTGTTCGTGCAAGGGTTTTTCGGCCGAAACAGTAATTTCTCCAATGGCTTCCGTTTTTTCCTCCAACGAACAATTAAGTATCATATTGCTGCTTACAGTAAAAACAGTATCGAAGGAAAGATAACCTACATAATTTACCGACAACTCAACTTTTCCTTTATCAAGGCTAATATTAAAATAACCTGCATTGTTAGTTGTTACACCCGAACAAGAAAGCTTATCGAAAAACGAAGCAGCAATAAATGCTTCGCCCGTTTTAGCATCGCGGATATATCCATGTATGGTTACTTGTTGCGATTTTACTACAGTACACATCAACAGTAGAAAAACGAGCAATAGATATTCTTTAAAAAATCCCATTTGCTTTTTTTAAATACATTACATTAAAAAAGATAGAAATAAAGGCAATTAATTCTCACGACAACCCGAATAACTATTCAGGTTTTCTCCATATACAAATAGATGTTAAAAGTTTTATTGAAATTATTTACATAACAGAAACATGCTGCTCGAAAATAATGACAAGAAATTGTATGACTTACGAGAAAGTCCATTGCAGTATTAAATGTTAGTGTTTTAGTTTTCATTATTGGGGATAACTTTATTGTAAAACAGCGCAAAGCTAAAAAAAAAGGTTCATTATTCGAATTATGTATTTTATATTAAATTTATTTCAATTAATGGTGTGTTATATTTCAGCTAGATAATAAAAGCAAACATTGAAGTCAATAATCACTACCTTTTCATTTCCTTGGAATCAACTTATGAAGAAGTTGAATGAAATTTAGCCTACACAAAAAAGTACCATCTCAAAAAAGACAATTGAGCAGCTGCAATAAAAACAAATAAAATAGGGCAATTTCCGATTGAAATAAAATAGTTATTAAT
>DATERL010000131.1:0-10953 GCA_035271585.1 Prolixibacteraceae bacterium | reverse complement strand
CGCAGTACGCAGCACTGGGGAAGTGCTGGTCGTGAAATAGAGCATCTTGGTGGGGCAAGATTAGCATGGTCGGGTTTTATTTTATTAACCATGTAAATGTAAAAAAAAAAACGATTCAACAAGGTTTTTTATAAAAAATTATTTTTTTGTTTTATTGATTACTATTGTTGTTCTGTAAAAGTTAGAGATTGCTTCTCGTTGCTCGCAATGACGAGTACTTCATGAGTTTTCTTGCGGGGAGGGTTTGGTTGGCGGCTACGCCGCCAACCAAACCCTCCCCATTTCCTAATCACTTAATAATGCCGTCATTGCGATCCCGATGAGGAATGATATCGGGAGAAGCAATCTGTTTCGTGTTTTATTATTTTACCGGACAACAATGAAAAGAAAAAAAGTCGCACTGTGTTATACTTTTTTTGTTTCTATTTTTAAACAGTCTTAGATTCAACTAATAAATTAAAAGGATTTACATTGTGCTTTTTTAATTTAATCCATATTTTTGGCAAAAAACAAGCAATAATATGTCAACTGCAAAATCAGTTATTCAGTATTCATCCGAAACAAAGGAAATTTTAGACCTTTTGTATAAAAACGCGCCAAGCAGTTTCACGCTCCCCAATGGGACAAAAGAAGATGTTCCGGCCACGGGCAACTTGGGCTTACTTAGTTTGGGATACGAAGGTTTATTAGCCATACGCAAAAAAAGAGAAGAAATGTACGGCGATAAAATTCAATTCCCGCTATTAAAATACAGTACCCAAAAAGATGAAGATTTAATTTCAAACAATGTTATAAATGTTGTCAGACCAATTCGCGCTAAAAAGCGCTAGAAAGAATAAGTGGTGCATTTACTACTTGAATTTAGGCCCGATAAAGCTCAGCCATCAATAGTGAATAGCACAATTGAAAATTGTAAATAATAGTTAGAAGAATTATCTTTGATTAAAATGTATTTTTATGAATCAGAACAACATTCGACATAGAATATTTGAATCAATTCATGCTACAGACCCTCAAGCTAAAGCTTATTTATTTGGTTCGAGGGCAAGGGGGGATTTTAACCCTAAGTCGGATTGGGATGTGTTAATTTTAGTTGATGAAAATAAAGTTACCAACCAGATTGAAGATAAGTTTAGAGATAAACTCTACAATATAGAACTAGAAATTGGCCAGATTATCTCCACTTTAATTTACCCAAAAGCCTATTGGTCAAATGTATTATCACATTCTCCACTTCACAAAAACGTGGAAAAAGAAGGTATTCGACTATGAAAGTTTACAATCAAAACGACTACATCAATTATAGATTTCAGCGCGCTAAAGCGACCTACGAAGAGGCTTTAATTCTTGCAAGAGAAGAAAGGTGGAACGCTGTTATTAACAGATTGTATTATGCTTGCTTCTATGCTGTAATTGCATTGTTGCTAAAAAACAATATTGAAACACAAACACACGATGGAGTGAGAACCCAGTTTGGATTAAACTTTGTTAAAACAGGAATTATAGACAAATAAATGGGACGTTTATTTTCGAAACTATTTGATTTTAGACAAAAAGGAGATTATGGAGACATGTTTGATTTTGATGAAGAAATTACAAAGCCCCTACTTGAAAAGGTAAAAATATTTATTTAAATAATTGAAAATCAAATTATTTAGCACTTATATTTTAAAACCATTTTTAAAATTTTCGGTTAGAATCCGAAAAGAAATATGCCAAATAATAATGAATACAGAAAATCAGAACAAATACAAAAATAAGGTATTGCTACTTGGTTGGGATGCCGCCGATTGGAAAATAATTAACAAATTAGTTGACCGGGGCGAAATGCCCAACCTCGAAAAAATGATTGATGGAGGCACCATGGGCAACCTATCGACACTTACGCCGGCATTGTCGCCCATGCTATGGACCAGCATTGCCACCGGAATGTATGCCGACAAACATGGAATACATGGTTTTACCGAGCCATCGGCCGACAATTCTACAATACAGCCCATATCGGTGGCCAGCCGAAAAGTAAAAGCAATTTGGAACATCTTAAACCAAGAAGGATATAAATCGCACGTGATAAATTGGTGGCCGTCGCACCCAGCCGAACCCATTAATGGTATTTATGTTTCGAACCTTTTCCCAAAAACGAACAACATTAACCAATACGATGAAACGGTTCCCGATAACTGCGTTCATCCTTCGAGCTTACAAGAATTGATTGCCCATTTTAGAATGCACCCCTACGAGTTGGACCTGGCCAGCATAGTTCCTTTTATCCCAAAAGCTAAAATCAAAGGGCTTGAATACAGCAAAGAAATAAGCAGTTTATTGAAAATTGTGGCCGAGGCCATGTCGGTTCAAAATGCGGCCACCTTTGCCATGCAAAACGAAGATTGGGACTTTACTGCCATCTATTGGGATTCGGTTGACCATATCTGCCACACTTTTATGCAGTATTATCCACCAAAACTCGACACCACAAACCAAAACGAATTTGAGCTTTACAACGAAATAATTGACGGTATTTATCGGCTCATGGACCTGATGCTTGGCCGTTTAATGCATATTGCAGGCAACGAGGCAAACATTATTCTTGTTTCCGATCACGGATTTCACTCCGACCATTTAAGACCCCTGCATATTCCCGACGAACCAGCCGGCCCCATTTATCAGCACCGGCAACTTGGAGTTTTTTGTGCAAAAGGCCCAAACATTAAAGCCGACCATATTATTTATGGCGCATCGTTGCTCGATATTACACCCACCATACTTTCAATTTTCGACCTGCCAATTGGCGATGATATGGACGGTAAACCATTACTCGATATTTTCAAAAACCCAACAGCTACAAAATACATTCCTTCGTGGGAGCTGATAAAAGGAAACGATGGCTCATTACCCGAACATTTAAAACAACAAGATCCCATCAATGCCCAAGAGGCCATAAAGCAATTAATTGATCTGGGATACATTGAAAATCCAGGACCAAATATTAAAGAGGCCATTGAGAATACGGTAGAAGAACTACAATACAACCTTGCACTGGTTTACCTTTCGACTGACCGAAAAAACAATGCCCTGCCAATTTTTGAAAAACTTACTGAGAAATTTCCTTACAAAGGCCGCTTTGTTTTCCGATTAATGAGTTGTTATGCCCAGTATGGCGATTTTGAAAAAGCAAACCAAGTACTGAATAAACTGGAAGAAACAGCATTGAGAAAAAAACTATCAAATGATGAAATAAAGGAATTAAAAAAGCAAAAACCACCAATAATTCTAACGCCACAAGAAAAAGAAAACTGGAAACGTGTAAATATTATTAGCCCAATAAGAGAAGCCAGGCAAGCCTTATTCGATTTAAAACAAGCTGAAATTGAAAGGGCTAACTTGTTAATATTAGAAGGGAAACCCAAAAAAGCCATCGAAGTTTTAAAAAAAATGGATACGGGTGTTATAAAAAATCAAAATTACTTTCTTCAGTTGGCAAATGCCTATGGAAAATTAGGTAAGTGGACCGAGAGTATTCCCCATTTTGAAAAAGTACTAGAGTTTGACCCCGAAAACAGTCAAGCATTGACCGGAGTAGGTTTTGGATATTATTTTGAAGGCAATTTCGACAAAGCACTTGATTGTACACTTAATGCCATCGAAATCAATTTTTACAACTCAAGTTCACATTATATTCTCGGACAAATATTCGAAGCACAACAGCAATATACCGAAGCAGCGCAAGCTTACGAAGTGGCACTAAAAATTGCACCTAATAATGGCACTGCCCGAAACAAAATAATATCGTTGTACACAAAGCAACTGAACAATGAAACCCGGGCAACTTTTCATAAAAACATTTTGAAATCGGCCACAGAAAACACCGAAACAATCGAAGAAATATTCAGCATTGACGACTTTTCTATTCAACCACGCCAAGCAAAACAAAAGCTGCCCGAAATAATGGTAGTGAGCGGCTTGCCCCGATCGGGTACTTCGCTGGTAATGCAAATGCTAAAGGCCGGTGGGGTGAATTTATTTACCGACAACATACGCTTAGCCGACGAGAATAATCCCAAGGGTTTTTTCGAACATCAAAAAGCCCGACAACTACTTCGGAATAACCAATGGCTTGAAGAGGCAAGTGGCAAAGCAATAAAAATTGTAATCCCCTTACTTTATAAAATACCGCCCCGGTTTAATTATAAAATAATTGTTGTGTTGCGAAGCTTACACGAAATAATTGACTCGCAACAAAAAATGCTAATGCGCGAAGGGAAAAGTAAGGGAGACACTTATCCCGCCAATATTGAAATAAGCTATGCACAGTACATGAATAAATTAACGGGGTGGATCGAAAACAATCACAATTGCGAAGTATTGCTATTAAAGCACAACGAAATTATAATGCAACCCCAAATAGAGGCCAAAAAAATTATCGATTTCTTACACTTGAAAGCTGACCTGCAGAAAATGGCTCAAGTGGTTGACCAAAAACTGTATCGATCGATGAAAATTAAAAAATAATTATAACTTTACAACAAATTGTTGGATTACTAGATATTTAGACTAAGATTAAGATACGATTTAATGTGTTGATAATGGAATATGCAGATATTAATGCACGCTGATTATCAACATTAAAAAATATAATAAACTATAAATTTATAAAAATGAATGTAAGCAAAACTTCACTTAAAACAGCCCGTTACTTGGCCGCAGCGGGAACTTTTATTGCCGGTGGCCAAGTGGCCAATGCAGCAATTGTTCAAGGCACAATTGGCGATCGATTTTATCCTGATCCAAATATAGAGGCAACTTATATTGATTTAGACAATGATGATAATCCTGAATTCGCTTTGATGCGACAACAAATGACTAATTCAATATCATCATACACTTACACCTATTCCTTTTTAGTTATTAGGGGAATTGGATCAACTGTTGCAATAGGACTTGATAGTGGATCGGGCCCATGGGCTCAAAATTTTGCCAATGGCAGTATGGTTGGCCCCCTGAGCAGAGCGACAGGCAACACATACAGCTCAAGCAACATTGCTGCTTTATCCATAAACACCAATGCTAGCTATCCTATACCCCCTGCTGGAAACAATTCATTTAAAAACAATCCTGGTTTTGGAATTATTGGCGTAAGCTTTATGATAGGTAGCAACACCCATTATGGCTTTATCCAAGTTTTTACCGATCCAGCAAATCATTCGTATAAAATTTTTAATGCTTATTACGAAGATATACCCGACACCCCAATTAAGGGAACTTCGTCGAACCCTGTTCCACTGTTACCGCTTGCTTCGGGCTTAGGCTTTGGTGTAATTGGCCTTATGGCTTTTTTGAAAAAAAGAAAACAATTGGCTTAAATAATTAAGAAATGAAAAAAATAATCATCATATCAATACTTATTGTATCAACCCTGTTGGTGTTTGGACAAAACAAAGTACAAACTAACAAGCTTGACAATATTCTGAAACAACTTTCGCTTACCGAGCAACAACAAAAGCAAGTTGATAAAATACAAGCCAAGTACCAATCAAAGGAACAAGGGCCTTTGTTAAAATCAGCAAACAATGCTCCGTTAACGCAAGAAATAGTTGTCAAAAACATGGAAGCAAACCATGCCATTCAAAGTGAAAAAATGAAAGAAATTAGGGCCGTTTTAACTCCTGAGCAAAAAGTAAAACTGCGGGAATTACGAGGTGCCAAAAAAGTAGAAAAGACAAAAAAATAAGCGTACTGATTTTAGTACCCTAAAGCATACAAACAGGGAACAAATATTTCGAAAAAAGAACAAGAGTTTTGGTTCAATTTGAAATATATGTTTTCTGTTTTGCTTTTGGATAAGCTTTTAATTTAACGCTGTTTAAAAGGAATTCATATTATTAACTCACGTTGCTCCTTGCCCATTTTCCGTGCAACTATGCTGATATAAAAAAGCTGAAAGGCATGAAAAATCATAATGGGAACCAAAAACAAACTGCCCATGCTGGTGCCAGCAAACAAAACGGCTGCCATAACCGAACCGTGAACCAAGGATTTTTTTGAGCCACAAAAAACCACCGTAATTTGCTCTTCGCGACTAAATTTCATCCACCTCGATATACTGAAAGATAAACCGTAAACAATAAAAAAGAGAGCGATTACCGCACCCGCCAAAGCCAATAACGTCCAATTGGGAATGGTTTTAAAAACACCATCGATAAACGAGTTGCTGAAACTGCGATATACAATTAACAAGATAACGCTTTTGTCGAAAAGGGTAAGATATTTCCGATTACGGTTGGCCCATTTGCCCCAAAAACGGTGTAAGGCCAAACCCAAAACAAAGGGAATAAGTATTTGAATAACCAAATCGATTATGGTTTTCGCAAAATCCATTTCACCAGCTGCTTTTTCAAAAAACAAAGCCATCCAAAGTGGGGTAACAATAATTCCGATCATTCCCGAAATACTAGCGTTAAAAATAGCGCCCGGCACATTACCCTTGGCCATCGAAACCATTACCACCGACGATGAAACCGTACCGGGCAATATCGAAAGGAAGAAAACGGCCATCCACAAAGTCAAATATTGGGAATGAACAAAAAACGGGTAAAAAGCAAGCACTATTAATGGGAAAAGCACAAAGGTAATGGCCTGAATGGTCAGGTGCATTTTCCAATTTTTAAGGTCATTAAGTAACTTTTCGGGGCTCAATTTCAAGCCATAAAAGAAAAACAACAGCATAATACCATATTGCCCTACTTTACTCAGTTCAATGAGCTGACCATCGGCGCCAATGCCAGGAACTAACCAGGCAAAAAATATCATACTGGAGATGCCCAAAATAAACCAGTCGGGCAAAAAGCGCTTAAAATTGTTCCGAGTTCGTTTCATAATTATCGGCAAAAATACAAAACACTTTTACACTTCATTTTAGTTTATGATTATATCTGGCCATTGAAAAACATTAATGTATAGTACCGTAAATCAATAGTTCGTTAAATTTTTATAAATAATTGATATGTAACACCTTACGAACTACTCGAATATTTCGTTAACCAATTGAATATTAACGCTCTATATTTTTTCTAAATACTAATATCTAATCCCGAAAACCATCCGGACTAACGATCTATTGGTAAATAACATAGCCCATATACGCAAGATAAGAAACCAGTAAAAGCGCAGCTTCCCAACGGTCGAGTTTGTGTTTTTCCCCAGTGAACATGGCCATAAAAAGAAATAAAGTACCAGCAACCAAAATCATTAAATCGACATTAAAAAAGGTATTGAACTGAACAGGC
This sequence comes from Prolixibacteraceae bacterium, assembly GCA_035271585.1. Taxonomy (GTDB): domain Bacteria; phylum Bacteroidota; class Bacteroidia; order Bacteroidales; family Prolixibacteraceae; genus Roseimarinus. The sequence goes on along the minus strand of DATERL010000131.1, from coordinate 3,670 downwards.
TTAATGATGGAGCTAATACCAAGAATCAAAAATATATTGAAAATATTTGATCCAATGATATTACCCACAGCAATGTCGTTGTTCTTTTTTACGGCGGCAATCACTGAAGTGGCCATTTCGGGCAACGATGTTCCGGCTGCGACAATGGTAAGACCAATCACTTTTTCGCTCACTCCAAACATAGTGGCCAACTGTACAGCATTGTTCACAATAAGCCTACCCCCAATCACCAGACAGGTTAAACCAAGGGCAATGAACGTCCAAATTTTTAACGTAGAGTAATTGCTAACTGAAACAACAGGTTCGCTGCTAACCTTCAACTGCTTAAAAACATACCAAACAAAAAGCACAAAGCACAAAAGCAAAACAATTCCCTCGGCACGCGAAACCATTGTCGAATTGGTCATTATCATCTCGTTTGATAAAAGCAACAACAGCAATACCGCCACAAGCGAAATAGGAATCTCTTTCCATACCGTGCTGGCTTGCACCGCCAATGGCGTAATAAGCCCTGCAATACCCAGTATGATAAACAAATTGAAATTATTACTTCCAATAATATTTCCAAAAACAATATCATGATGGCCTTCGAAAGCCGCAAACACGTTAACCACCAGCTCGGGCGCCGAAGTTCCAAAGGCCACCACAGTTAAGCCAATGGCCAGATCCGACACATGGTATTTCTTAGCCATTGCCGATGCTCCGTTTACCAACCAGTCGGCACCCTTAATGAGCAATATAAAACCGACTAACAAAAGACCAATCGCTAAAATCACAGCATTTATTTTGACCCAAATATATTGAATAAGCTTGTTTTTAAATTGATGCCCTGCTAAAATTGATATAAAATAAAACCATGATCTGAGGGAACGAAATAGATTCATGCTAAGAGCCTCTTTTCCTGTAGTATAACTATATTTGCCAAAACGGTCAATGTTAAATAAACAATGAATATCCGTTTGGGGCTACGGGTTTTTCAGAACAAAAAACAAACTTGGTATCCAAACAGACCTGCATGAAAAATAAAACCTAATAAATACCCAATTATTTTTGGTCTTTTTGTTTGAAATTCAAAAAACTGTTTTATATTTGTAGCAGAACAGACCAGAACAGTATGTCATTTCAATTTAACATCAATCCAAATTCAAACTCGCTGAAATACATTCAGCTGGTCAATGCTATTACCGACTCAATTAGCGAAGGTTCACTGTCGGAGGGCGAAATGCTGCCATCGGTAAACGATCTGGTCAAAAGCGCTTCAATTTCGCGCGATACCATTTTTAAAGCTTACACCGAGTTAAAAAACCGGGGTTTGGTGGTGTCGGTTCCAAACCGAGGTTACTTTATTAACCGCCAAATTAATCGTGTACTGCTATTTCTCGACACCTTTAAAGCCTATAAAGAAGTTCTTTACGATGGTTTTAGGTCTAATTTACCTGAGAATATATCGGTCGATTTGGTTTTTCACCATTACAACATCAACGTGTTCGAAACTATTATTAACGATAGTATTGGCAAATACAGCCATTACATTATAATGAATTTCGACCACCCGCGCATGAAAGAAATAATAAGTAAGGTGCCGGTCGAAAAACTATTGGTTGTTGACTGGAAAATTCATACCGCAAAAGAGCATTCTTACGTTTGTCAGGATTTTGGTAAATCGGTTTACGAAAACTTTGTGTCGGTTTCAGATAAAATAAAAAAATTCGAACGTTTTATATTGGTTTACCCCCAAGCTTGGACTTACCATCCAAAGGTGACCATTGACAACTTTACAAACTTTTGTGCCGATTACCAGATAAATTCCGAAATTCTTTACGATGCCAAAAAAATAGATATCCAGAAAGGAGACCTCTATTTTCTGGTGAGCGACCGTACTTTGACCAAAATACTAGACCAGGCACACGAAAGGAATTATAAGGTGGGCCATGATGTTGGAATTATATCGTATAACGATACCCCCATGAAAAAATATGTAGAAGAAGGGATCACTACAATTTCGACCAATTTTATAAAGATGGGCGAATTGGCAGCCGAATTTGTAATGAAACCTGATGAAATTAAGTATATTGTACCCACTAAATTAACATTGCGAAAATCGTTTTAATAATAAGGATTTGTAGATATTCAGATAATTAGACAAAAAGATTTTAGACTATTTAGATAATCAGACAGAACAAAATCTGAAAACCCAGTACTCCAAAAATCTGAAAATCAGAGAATCCATTAATCTAACAAATATGTACTTTTTAGGATACGACTTAGGAAGCTCATCGGTTAAAGCATCGCTTATTAATGGCGAAACCGGTGAATGTATAGCAAGTGACTTTTTCCCCAAGCAGGAAATGAAAATTACGGCACAGCGTGCAGGTTGGGCAGAACAACATCCCGACCATTGGTGGGAAAATCTAAAACAAGCTAGCCAATCGGTGATAACCTCATCGAAAATCGACCCCAAAAACATCGAAGCCATTGGTATATCTTACCAAATGCACGGCTTAGTTGTGGTCGATAAAGATCAAAAAGTGTTACGCCCCTCAATTATTTGGTGCGACAGTCGGGCTGCTGTAATTGGCGACAAAGCTTTCGAAGCCTTGGGCGGCGAACGTTGCCTGAGCAGTTTGCTCAATTCTCCGGGTAATTTCACCGCTTCGAAACTAAAGTGGGTAAAAGAAAATGAACCCGAAATTTTTGCTAAAATTGATAAAATAATGTTGCCAGGCGATTTTATTGCCATGAAGCTAACTGGTGATATTCGAACTACCATTTCGGGACTGTCGGAAGGAATGTTTTGGGATTTTAAAACCAAATCTATTTCAAAAATGCTGATGGATCATTATGGTTTTGAAAGCTCACTTATTCCTGAAATTGTTCCCACTTTTGCCGAACAAGGAAGAGTAAGCGCTGCAATTGCTGCTGAGCTAGGTCTAGCCGAAGGCACAAAGGTGACTTACCGTGCTGGCGACCAGCCCAACAATGCGCTTTCGTTAAACGTACTCAACCCAGGCGAAATAGCAACTACTGCAGGTACTTCGGGTGTAGTTTACGGAGTGAGCGAAGAAATAAAATACGATATTTATTCTAGGGTAAACACTTTTGCCCACGTGAACCACAGCAACAATCAAAACCGACTGGGCGTGTTGCTTTGCATTAACGGAACAGGAATTTTGAACTCGTGGATACACAAACTGGCCAGCGGTTCAATAAGTTATAAGGAAATGGACGAAATAGCAGCACAAATTGCAATTGGATCCGAAGACGTTTCGATTTTACCATTTGGAAATGGCGCTGAAAGAGTTTTGCGCAATAAAAATATTGGTTCACAAATAAGCGGTATAAATTTTAACACACACAACAAAACTCATTTATTCCGAGCCGCACAAGAAGGCATTGTTTTCTCGTTCAACTATGGGATGGAAATTATGAAAGAAATTGGAATTCATGCCAACGTAATTCGTGCCGGCAGGGCCAACATGTTCTTGAGCCCCATTTTTCGCGATACTTTAGCTGGAATTAGCGGTGCTACTATCGAGTTGTACAATACCGACGGTTCAATAGGCGCAGCACGCGGAGCCGGTGTTGGTTCGGGCTACTACGAAACATTTGCCGAAGCATTTGGCAGCCTTACCAAGTTGGCCACTATTGAGCCCAACTTGAGCAAAAAAGC
>DATERL010000130.1:0-22752 GCA_035271585.1 Prolixibacteraceae bacterium | reverse complement strand
ATAAAAAAAAGATTGATTTATTAAATCAATCTTTTTTAGTGATTTTTTGGGTTCTTACTTTAGGCTATCAACTTCCTTTTGTAATTGAATTACGTACAAAGTTAGTTCTTCAACTTTTTCCATAAGTTGCTTGTTCATTTCACCTAGTGAAAGTCCATTTTCTTCAATTTCTTTGGCTGATTTAATTCCAGGTAAATGACCATTTTCATTGATAAAACTTTCCACTTCACTTAATGGTGATAGTTGATAATCATCTTCAAACACATAATCTGGCCATCCAGTTAGGGTCACTTCAACTTCTTTGGTTGTTATTTTTCCATTGGAAGCAATGTCATAGCAAGAAATGGTTCCATTAACATCAAGAGCCGTTTGTGGATTAACGTTGCCTCCAATGCCAACAAAACCACCTTCTTTAATAAAGATAGCATCTGCCATTGAATTATTTTGAATTGTTAATACGTCAATAGAATTTGAATTATCTCTAATTTTAAAACCCCCATTACCTGCGGAGTACGATTTAAAAATATATTGTGAATTTGATGCTTGATCCCACATTGTAAAGTTTGCTCCTCCCACACCAGAAACACTGTTATTATGGACTAGTATATTCGGTGCAGAACTCGATGCTACATGAAGCTTTAACAATGGGTTAGAAACCCCAACTCCAACATTGCCATCATTATAATAAATTTTTGTACCACTTGTATTCCACTGTGCACTCACACTCATTCCAACCAGCACTAATGCGGCGGCGAAAAATATTTTTATTGTTTTCATCTTATTAAGATTTAGAGACATTAGACAACAGATAAAAAACTTTATGCTAATAGGTATTGAATAATGTCGGATAATTATTAATTACTTTTTTTTAATTTGTTAATGATGTTTGAACACCAAAAATTTAGGTAATATCAAAGTCTATAAGTTAATTAAAATTACCTTAGTATCCTTTGTGCTTTCCATTGTGTTCTTTGTGGTAAGAGAGGTATTCAACAGCGAAGTACTTTCACGGTTTCGGCGGCATCGCCCCACGAGTTGGTGGGCATATAAACACCGTGAACCAAAACCTGTAAATTGTGTATATTTTGAATATTTGTTTGCAGGTATAGTGTTTGCTCCTGCGGTTCAATATTATTTTGTGAGCTTGATGGTACAGCCATTGAGCTGAACTGCTGTTGCCCAATTTCACCATTGTGTGAGGGGAGCAAGGGCATAGTGCTAAAAAGCGTTGGCCCTGTAACAATAGTAAAAGATTTATTTTCGTTTTTGCGCCTGACTACCGTTTCAACCATTTTGGCTTCGCGCTCCTCACTTGCTTCCTGTGCAACTGCCTCTTGACAAGCTTTGTCGGCAATATTAATGGTCAACTGGTCGTTTCCGCTAATGTGCGTACCGGGCAAAAGGCGAATTGAATGCCCTGGTGTGGCACTTAGCTGGCCATTGGTAATGGTAATACTATTTTCACCAGTTACCGTGTAAACCACATGCGATCCACCTGTAATTAAATCATTTTCAGCATTTTGATTGGTGGCAAAAAGCGGATTAAGCACCGAAAGCAAAACAACAAACAATACAAACAACCTAAGAACACACCGTTTTTCAAGTGGTGCATTGGCTGCTTTTGTTATTGTTATATGTTTTTGGGCTAATAACATTCGCGATTTTTTAATTACTACCAAAGTAACAATTTTAATTTGTATTTTCCTATAAGTTGTAAAAACTATATAATGTCGTATTTTGAAACATTGATATATGGTAAGTTTTGCATTGATGCCTGTGACCTCCAAAAAAATGTGATACAACATTATTTAATGGATAGTACTTAAATGTAAAATAAAAATACTCTTTGGTAAAATTAACCACAAAGGACACTAAGTACAACACAAAGGAACACTAAGATAATTTTTTCTTTGCACCTCTGCGGCTCTGCGGTGTAAACTTAACCTCAAAGGACACTAAGTAGTAAACAAAGGTACACAAGTGCAAGTTAAGGCGCTGGAATTAAGCAGAAAAACACAATTAAACATAAAAAAATTGGCACAGTTTTTGGATTTTTTATTCGATCAGCTTGAAAACATCAGGTAATCTAAGTTTAAAATAATCAGGAATGGTCACAGTCATAAGCACAAATTTACCTTTTTCAACCTGCAACAGATTTGTATAAATATCATTTTGTTTTGAATTGTCCACAAATAGGATATTATCAAAAAATCTAAAATATAGATTTACATTTTTATATCCAGCTTTCCACTTCAAATCAATCGTTTTATTGTCAACAAAATGTCCTTTAAACTCAGTACGAACCTGAATTCTGTGTTTTGCAATCTCTTGATTATCCAAACAAAAGAAGATCAAGTTTATCTGATATCCATTTTCTTTAAATTTTTCAGGCCAAAAAAGTGGGTGAGCATCAAAATTTGTTTCGTAACAATAATCTGCCTTGTTTGAAATTGCATTTTCTATTGATGTTTCAAAATATTTGGTTGTTTGATTTCGTGCAAATTGTTCTCTAAGCTCACTATCAGGCAAACTATTGTAATTTTCGAGAAACAATCGATCATAATCGAAAGAAGTCATTTCCTCGGGCAAGAAAGATGATGCAAATGTTGATTTTCCTGCTCCATTACATCCTGCAATTATGATTAATTTAAGCATTAGTTTTTAATGCTTTTACTAATTCAGGACTCAATTTTCCCTCTTTCTTTCTGATTTGAAAAAGTTCTTCTCTAGGAATAATCTGGCTATTAAGAATAATCCGGGCTTTACTCATTTGTTGTGAGACTTTTACTCCTGTTATCAAATTTTCTTTACACATGATACAAAAATATAAAAATTTCTATTATAGGTCATTCAAGATTTATTAATTGCTTTCAAACTAACAATTTTAATTTGTTTTTTCCAATAATTACAAACCATAGAAAAATGGCATTCAAATCCTATTGAGATTTTTATAGCACGCAAACATTACTCGTGGCGATTTGTGGACGATTTCCTGTCAAGACATCATTTTCGTTTGTACCTTCGGAATTGCGATAATCAATTTCGGTTTTGGCAAAACGATAAAAGGTAGTTTTAATGGTATCCAAATCTGTTACTGCATCAAACAAACTCCCAATGTCGTAAAGTTGCTTGATGATTTCCATACTCATACTGTCGTCTTTTTTGAAATATGGAATACCTGTGGTGTTGGGTGCAAAAGCCGTGAGTTTATCGCCCAAAATATCTTCCAAACTTGGAACTTTTACGCTCAATGGTTTGTCAATAATTGGCACAAAATCCGATTGAATTGGTAATGAAATGAGGTTTACATAATTAAAATCTTCAAAAAGTATGTCCAACAATACATATTCTTCATCGTTTTTGGTTTTATGCAATGGCGTGTAGAAAAATTTGTAATGCACTTTTTTGATTTTCGAATTTGTGCTTCGGTGTTGTAACTCTTTCCTTAAAAATCCTTGTTCTTTTATAGTTGCATCTAAAATGCTTTCCAAATTTTTGATTTCATTCGGCAGAATAATGTCAATATCTATTGAAAGTCGTTTGGTTGAATTAAAATGCAACATTAAAGCCGTTCCGCCTTTGAAAACAAAGGATAGTTTTTGTTTTACCAAGCCCTCCAACAGCAACAGCGCACGGATAACTTTCTCTGCAAGGATTTTGTCTGCATTGCGGTGTTGTTTTGATACTTGATTAAGCCACTCGCTTGATATTTCGTTTAAATTTATCATTCTATAAAACGGCAGCCATTTGCTATTGCTGCCATAATTTTGAAATTGTATTTACAAATTGGTTTAGTTCTTCTTTCTTTCGTCTCCTGTTGGCATAGCGTAGCATTTTGTTTTGGTTAATGGTATATTTGTTAAATGCTTCTTTAAAAATAGTCCTCGTTTCAGCACCTTGTTGAGCCGAAAAAATCACGTCATCACAAAAAATATCCACCAATATTTTTTCTATAGTTGCTGTTTCAACTTCATTTATGTTTTGCGTTGGTGCTTCCGAAATAAGTGATTTTATAATAATTACTTCTTTTTCGTTCACTATGTATTTTTCTAAAATATCGATAGTTGGCTCAATAAAAACTGATTTTTTTATTTCTCTCAAAAAATAAAAAGCCGAATTAGTTGTTTCTTTATCCGTTTCCACCAATAAAAAAAATCTGTTGGGTTGGTGTTGCATAAATTCGTTTAAAACGGAAGTGTTCCAAGTGCAAAATTTGGCATAAGGAAATTCCGCTTTCAGCTTTTTGAAAATTGACTTTGTTAGCGATGAAATTTCGGGAACATAGTTTCTACCTTCACCAAGTCTAAATTTGCCTCTGCCTATGCGTTGCAAAACGCCCGCTTGAACTAAAGTGTAAACACGCCAATTTACCGTTGTCGGTTTTATGTCCTTTTCGAATTGTTTATAAAAGTCAACAATATCATTAGTTTCAAAAACAGCTTTGCTTTTGAAATGATGTTTAATTCTGTCGGTATGTAGTTTGTCTGTTGCGATGACTTTTTAATATTTAAGCAAACATACAAAATAAATCTATGAAACGGCAGCAATATTGAAAAATTGCCAAAAAATAGAATTATATAAAGCAGGGGATCAACTCTTTTTACTATGCTAATTACAAAGGTACCTTGAATACATTTTTTATTTCAAAGACATAACTTTTAGTGAATACATTCACCAAAAGTTATGCTATTAGGTGATTCTTTTGTTTTTATTTTTTTCTTTGCGCCTCTGCGGCTCTGCGGTGAAATTAAACCACGAAGGGCACTAAGTACAACACAAAGGAACACTAAGATATTTTTTTTTGCGGCTTTGCGGTAAAATTAAACCACTAAGGGCACTAAGTAATACACAAAGGAACACTAAGATAATTTTTTCTTTGCGGCTTTGCGGTGAAAACTTTAACCACAAAGGACACTAAGTACAACACAAAGGGAAACAAGTGCGAGTTAAAGCACTGGAATTAAGCAGAAAAGCCACAATTAAATAAAAAAAAAGGTTAGCAACAGTGTTTGAATTTTTTATTCGATCAGTTTGAAAACATCAGGTAATCGGCGTTTAAAATAATCAGAAATAGTCACAGTCATAAGCACGAATTCACCTTTTTCAATCTGCAACAGATTTGTATAGATTTTGTTTTGAGTTGTCTACAAATAGAATATTATCAAAAAAACATTGGTGTTCGGTTAGAAAAAAAGTTTCTCCGGACATTAGTCAATTATCAATAATAAATCACTTAATACCTTCTTTACATTAATCCAGTTTCTAAAGAACTATTCTAAATAGTTTCCAGAAAGTAATATATTTGCAGTAATATGAATAATTCCAAAAATTGTATGAGAGGCAAAACATTACCATTTACCAAAGAGAAAATTGAAGAAATTATAGCACAACATCCAACTCCTTTCCACATTTACGATGAAAAAGGAATTAAGGAATATGCTCGTTATTTTATCGATAGCTTTTCGTGGAACGAAGGTTTTAAAGAGTATTACGCCATAAAGGCAGCTCCCAATCCTTTTTTAATGAAATTGCTTCACGAACAAGGACTTGGCATTGATTGTAGCTCACTGGCCGAATTGATTATTGCCGAAAAAGTGGGTTTGCGCGGCGAAGAAATCATGTTTACTTCAAACGATACGCCCGCCGAAGAATACCAAAAGGCAATGGAGCTGGGGGCTATTATTAACCTCGACGATATTTCTCATATCGACTATATTGAAAAACATGTGGGAATTCCCGAATTGGTTTGTTTCCGTTACAATCCTGGCGCATTAAAAGGGGGCAATACCATTATTGGCAATCCCGAGGATTCGAAATACGGTTTTACCCGCGAACAGCTTTTCGAAGGTTATAAGAAACTGATAGATAAAGGCGTAAAGCGTTTTGGTATTCATACCATGGTGGCTTCGAACGAACTTGATGCCGATTATTTTGTTGAAACCGCCGAAATAATTTTCGATACCATTGTTGATTTAAATAAAGAATTGGGCATAAAATTCGAATTCGCCAACTTGGGCGGTGGAATTGGAATTCCCTATAAAAGTGAACATAAACCTGTCGATTTGAAACGAGTAAGCGACGGGATAAAAGATAGTTACGAGCGCCACATAGTGGCTAATGGATTAGCGCCCATGAAAATTTTCTTTGAATCGGGGCGTGCCATTACTGGTCCTTTCGGTTTTTTGGTGGCCAAAGTGCTGCACCTCAAAGAAACCTACAAAAAATATGTGGGGCTCGATGCCAGTATGCACAATTTAATGCGCCCGGCCATGTATGGTGCCTATCACCACATTACCGTGTTGGGCAAAGAGAACCAGGCCCACAACACCCTTTATGATGTAACCGGCTCACTGTGCGAAAACAACGACAAATTTGCCATCAACCGCTTGTTGCCACAAATTGAAGTGGACGATCTGCTGGTAATTCACGATGCTGGAGCTCACGGGCACTCCATGGGTTTTAACTACAACGGGAAACTCCGTTCGGCCGAATTACTGCTCCGCGAAAACAACGAAGTGATTGAAATACGCCGAAAGGAAACGCTCGACGATTATTTTGCAACCCTTGATTTCGATAAAATTGACGATTTTAAATAATGACCGATTTCAGTGCAGATATCCGCAATGCGATTGAGGTGTTGCGTAAAGGTGGGGTCATACTCTACCCTACCGATACAATATGGGGAATAGGCTGCGATGCGACCAATGCAGAAGCGGTGCAGCGCATTTACGAAATTAAAAAACGGCAGGATTCAATGAGCATGTTGGTTTTACTCGAAAACCCAAACCTCATTTTATCGTACATCGAAGAAATGCCCGATGTGGCATGGGATTTAATTGATTTTGCCGAAAAACCAACCACCATAATTTACGATAAAGCGAAGAACCTGGCCAAAAACCTTATTGCCAACGATGGCACTATTGGCATTCGAATAAGTAAAGAAGCTTTCACCCAACAGCTCATTCAAAAATTTCGAAAACCATTGGTTTCCACATCGGCCAATATTAGCGGCAGCCCTTCGCCCCAAAACTTTAACGAAATATCGGACGAAATAAAATCGAAGGTCGATTACATTGTTGCATATCGTCAGGAGGAAACCACCAAATCAGCACCATCGAGTATTATAAAACTGGGTGCATCGGGATTGATAAAAATCATTCGAGAATAATTTTTTTCTTGTTAATAATGAACTGAGAACTAATCAACTTAGCCATTAATCCCGATCATCTTCGTCGTCATCATCGATCGATAATAAACCATCGGGCAGATTTAACGTAATTTGCTCGTTACTTTCGTCAAAAAGAACAAGTAATTCAGCGTTAAATGGGATGAGTATTTCTTCCTCGTTATAATTAACGGTGAAAACAATATTGCCCGCAAAATCATCAACTTGAACAATGGGTCCCATAGTTCCCAATGTTTGGTCAATCAAGGTAAAACCCACAAACGACGCAAGGCTTTGTTCATCACTTTGTTTGTCGATACATTTTTTTTCAACAAATATTTTACTGCCAATAAAAGTCTGGGCTTCCTCTTTATTCTCGATAAGTTTGAATTTCACGTTAATGGCATTATCGCCCCTCCATTCAAATTCTTCAACTTTAAAAGGAACAGGCAAACCTTCAATTTCGAAAAAGAAGAAATTGATCATTTCATCGATAAGGAGAATGTCGTCGTTTAAATTGATTACAACATCACCTTTAACACCGTGTGCCCTTTTCAAAAAGCCGATTTCGGTCAATTGCTTTATATTTAGATTTTTAGCTCGCATCGTAATTATTCGTGTTTACAAATATAGCATCAGAACTTGAAAATTGGACGGTTTTTAGCTTTTTCATTAGCCTGCGGTAAACTTTTTAAATCAGAATCAACCTACTCGTTGATCAAGATGAAAGAAATGTAAAAAAAGAACACAGTATTGTTTGAAAAATGATCAATATCAAACTTTAAAAAACATGAGTGCGTATATTGCACTAAAATTAAAACGATAATAAATGCGTGTATTCAAATTTGGCGGTGCATCGGTAAAAGATGCCAAAGGTGTTAAAAGACTGGCAAGTATCGTGGCCAATTCCGACGGAAAATTAGTTATCGTAGTTTCGGCTATGGGCAAAATGACCAATGCTTTCGAAGAGTTGATCAAGCTATATTATAAAAGCGATGAACAAAGGTGGGAACAGCTCACTTTGATTAAAAACTACCATTCTCAAATTATCGACGAACTGTTTAGCCCTAGCGACGATATTTTCACTCAAGTTGATGAACTATTTTTTAAAATTGAAGATCGGATGCACCGCATACCATCGCTTGATTTTGATTTCGAATACGACCAACTCATTGGTTGTGGCGAATTATTATCGACTAAAATTGTAAGCGCCTATTTGAATAAAATGGGAATTGGAAATAAGTGGTTAGATGTACGGTTTATTTTACGTACCAACGATAAGTGGCGCGATGCTAAGGTAAACTGGGAACAAACCGAACTTTTAATGCACGAAGCTTTTTCGTTTATTGACACAAATATTTATTTGACCCAAGGTTTTTTAGGTGCCACCATGTCGAATTTAACCACTTCGCTGGGGCGCGAAGGATCCGATTATACGGCGGCAATAATTGGCCATGTTTTAAAAGCCGAAAAAGTTGAAATTTGGAAAGATGTGCCCGGTATTTTAAATGCCGATCCTCAGTATTTTAAAGAACACAAAAAAATTAGCTGGATGAGCTATCGCGAAGCGGTTGAACTTACCTTTTTTGGTGCAAAAGTTATTCATCCAAAAACTATTAAACCACTCGAAAACAGCAACATCCCCTTGCATGTACGTTCGTTTTTGAAGCCCGATTCGAGCGGCACCATCATCGGCCCCGAGAAGGATAACCCGGGGAGCAAAAGTATTCCTGTATTTGTAATGAAACCACGACAAGTGTTGATTACCGTTTCGCAACCCGATTTTTCATTTATGGATGAAAAGAGCATGGCGTGGATTATTGGAATTTTCAGCAAACTCGATATGAAAGTCAATTTACTTCAGCACTCTGCATTAAACCTTTCAGTTTCGGTTGATATTCCTGAAAAGGGCATACTCGATATTATTGAGCAACTTTCGGAACAGTTCGACGTACGTTATAACGACAACTTAGAGTTGATCACAATCAGGCATTACACGCCGGCGGCCTTCGAGCAAGAAATCGCGCATCGAAAGGTTTATGTTGAACAACGCACCCGAAATATTGCACGCTTTCTGGTAAAAAAACAATGAAAAAAGGGTAGTCGCTTGATGTTTTCGACTACCCTTTCTGTTTTATTTAAGCTCGTTTTAACAATAGTTCATTATGTTTTCATAATCACCTGACATATAGTATTTTATGAATATTCAGATTTATAACTAAACAATTGAATATTAGTATTCTATATTTTGTCTCAATACTAATATCTAATCCCAATCCGTCAGCTGACGGATCGGGACTAACGATCTATTATTTATAATTCACGATAAATAATGGCGTTGATATTCATTCCTGAGCCAACCGAAGTAAGAATAATATTATCGCCGCTATTGATAGCGTGACCTTTCATTTTTCCTTTTTTAATGAGGTCGTACATGGTGGGAATTGTAGCTGCCGAGGTATTGCCCAGTTCACCAATGGTCATGGGCATAATGTCGACGGTGCTTCCTTTCATTTTGTACAATTTCATTAATCGTTGGCAAATGGCTTCGTCCATTTTTTCGTTGGCCTGATGTATCAACACTTTTTTGATGTCGCTAAGGTGCAAACCCGCTTTATCGAGTGCTTCGCGTGCAACACCGGGTACATTTTGCAAAGCATAAATGTAAACCTTATGTCCCTGCATACGGATGTATTTTCGCGATTGGTCATAGTCGGGGTTTAATGATGAACCCATGACCAAAATCTCGGCCCAGTCGACCGCATCGGTACGGGCAGCGTGTGAAAGAATGCCAACAGGGGTTTCGCTTTCTTTGGCCTCAACAATAACTGCACCGGCACCGTCGGCAAAAATCATCAAGTCGCGATCGTGAGGGTCGCCCACACGCGAGTTCACATCGGCACCCACCACCAGGCCACGCTTATAATTGCCCGATTTAATGAGAGAATCGGCAACAATCATCGCCTGCACCCAACCGGGGCAACCAGCCAACACATCGAAGGCAACAATCGAAGGATTTTTAATATTAAGTCGTTGCTTAACCCGAGCCGATAAGGTGGGGATCAGCATGCTCCTATTGTTGGCAGAGTCGATATCGCCAAAATTATGACCAACAATGATAAAATCGATCGATTCGGGATCAATGCCAGAGCTGTCGAATGCGTCTTTTGCCGCCAAAGCTCCCAAATCGGAAGTCATTTGATCGTCACGTGCCCAACGACGCTCTTCAATATTTGTAATTTCTTGGAACTTTTGAATTATCTCAGTATTTCCTTTGTCAATTTTCTCGTTGTTTTTCGAGTCGTAAAATTCGTGATTTAAAAAATCCTCGTTTTTAATCAGTATTTCGGGAATACAACTACCCGAACCGATAATTACCGTATAAATAGCTTTGTCCATAAGTTATATCTACAAACCTTTATTAATAAAATGTTTTAGTTTTAATTCTTCTCCATCGAAAACTGCGTATGAAAAGTGATTGAACCATTCGCCCAGAATAAAAAGTTTTACGCCGGGTTGTACTTCGTGTTCAAGGAGTATATGTCTGTGTCCAAAAATAAAATAATCGATCTTTTCATTTTTAACCGTTTTTTCAGCAAAAGCAACAGTCGATTCAAACTGAGGCCCCTTACTTATTTCGGGCTGGGTTCCTTTTGATAGCCTGCTGTGTTTTGCCCATTGATGGCCTACCCAAAAAGCAAAGTTAGGGTGTAGGCGCGAAAACAAAAATTGCGCAGTTTTACTCGTAAAAAATCTTTTTAAAAACAGATATCCTTTTTCGTTAGGGTCGAGGCCGTCGCCATGCCCCAGAAAAAATGTTTTATTGTTTATTTTTGTAATGATGGGTTCACGATGAAGGATAATATTTATTTCCGAAGGGAGGTAATCGAAAATCCAAATATCGTGGTTGCCAGTAAAATAGTGTACCGGAATACCCGAATCGGTAATGGCGGCAAGCTTGCCTAAAGTGCGTACAAAGCCCCTTGGCGCAACTTTTTTGTATTCGTACCAAAAATCAAAAATATCACCTAAAAGGTAAATTTCACGGGCATCGGTGGCAGCAAGATCGAGCCACTCAACAAATAATTTTTCTCTTTCGCGATTATTTTTTAATGCCGGTGCACCAAGGTGTACATCTGAGATGAAATATGTTTTCGTTTTTAACAATATAGCTTTTTCTGTTTTTAAAAAACGTGTGCAATTTAGAAAAAAACATACAACGGACACTAAAAACCCCGCTACTTCATTAAAAACGTATCAAATGTATCGAATATTGAAATAATTAGTTTAAAATTTTGCTGAGTGCATTGTGCAGCGCCGGTCCTTTTAAATCTTTTGCAATGATATTTCCTTCGCCATCGAGCAAATAGTTGTAAGGTATTCGAGAAATGTTATAGCTGCTAACGGCTGCGCTACTGCCCTCCATGTCGCCCACGTTGATCCATTTAAGTTGATCGTCTTCTACGGCATTTAACCAAGACTCTTTATCGGTATCAACACTAACTTGGTATATTTCGAAGCCTTTTTTATTGAATTGCTTGTAGTTTTCAACAAGAATTTCGTTAATCATGCGGCTAGTTGGATCGAGCGCCGACCAAAAATGAACCAATACACATTTACCTTTTACATCTGACAATACAATGCTTTTGCCGTGTACATCGGGTAGTTTTATTTCGGGAGTATTAGTGCCATATTGTTCAATGAATTGCTTCATCTCAACCGCTTTAATGTCTTTAATTAGCTTTTCAGTATCCTTGTATAAAGTTTGTGAATGTACCGAATTGGGATACATCGAATTTAACGCCGAAGCGGCCATTTTCAAGGTGTGAATATCTTGCATTATGTAATTGCCATTGTTGAATTTCTGGTAAATCGCTAAAACCGAGGCCATCGAGAAAGGATTTTGCTCAACAAATGCTTTTGAAAATGATTGTTGCGTTTTGTAAACTTCCTGAATTTTTGAAATCAACTGTTCTTTTTTGCTCTTATTTTCGTCGTTGAGATAAAGCAAATTAATGAGCGACTGCAAAGAGTCAATTTTAGTGTTGGTATATGCAAGTTTATCGTTCAGTTGTTTTACTTTTTGCGAACCCAGCGAACCTTCCACCTTATAATCTTTGGAAAAATTGAGGTAATCGGCCGAGAACACAACCTGTTCGGTCGAGTCAATTAATAGTGTTATGAATTTTTGATCGTTCAGTTTTAAAAGAAAAAAGGTTGGATAGCTAACACTTCCTTTGATTTTAAAAACTCCATTTTTATCAATTTTAGCCGAATCGAAAGGCACCGTGCCATTGATGTTCAATTTTTCGAGATAGACTTTCGACTCAAACGAGTTAGTAATGCGGCCTTCAATGCTAAAATTTTCATTTTTGCACGCGCTAAAAACAATCACGGCCAATGCTATCCAATATATTTTATTCACAATGTTTTGTTTTTGAATTCGTGCCGCTAAAATAACAAAAACCTAATGAGTAAGACAGGCCTATAACAATTTTTAACGTTCGCAATAAGTTTGAACGGTTATGTGTTTGAACTTAATCTTGTTTCATTATCCATTTATAAATGATTGTGAAAATAATTTGAATTTGCCTTTGGCTTGAAAAGGATAGCTTATCAACTATTTCGCTATTTTTGCAACTCATCTTAATTGGTTTAGTTTGATTATTCACCACAACATAGAAAACTTTAAGGCCGTAAAACCGGTCGTTACCATTGGTACTTTTGACGGAGTTCACTTAGGACACCGCGAAGTAATAGCACAACTTAAACGCATTGCACAAGAAAATGGAGGCGAAAGTGTAATTTTCACCTTTTACCCGCATCCGCGTTTGGTGGTAACTCCCGACAAATCGAACCTGCGCTTACTTACCACCCTCGACGAGAAAATTGAGCAGTTTGAACGCTCAGGAATTGACCATTTAGTGGTTTATCCTTTCACAAAAGCATTTGCAGACCTGTCGTACCGAGAGTTTATCAACAATATACTGATTGAAAAAATGGGTTTGCACACCCTGGTTGTTGGACACGATCACCATTTAGGTAAAAACCGCGAGGGAACCTTCGAGAATATTGTAGCCATGTCGGCCTCACATGGTTTCGAGGTAAAGAAAATCGAAGCTTTTATGGCTGACAATATTAACATTAGCTCGTCTAAAATACGCAAGGCATTGCAAAATGGCGAAATCGAAAAGGCAAACCAATATTTGGGATATCGCTTTTCGTTAAGCGGAAAAGTTACCACAGGCAAGCGTTTAGGACGTCAAATTGGTTTTCCAACAGCCAATATCGAAGCACCCGATCAGCATAAATTAATTCCCGCTGAAGGTGTTTATGCCGTAATGGCCACTGTAAACGGCATTCGATATAAAGCCATGCTCAATATTGGGTATCGCCCCACTGTTGATACAAATGCCGATCATCGCACCACCGAAGCACACCTAATTGACTTTGAAGGCGATATCTATCAAAGCGAAATAACCCTTCAATTTTACCATCGTGTGCGAGACGAACAACGTTTCTCTTCCATTGAAACACTTAAAGAACAACTGATTAGTGACCGTGAAACGATACTAAAAATACTAGAAAGCGCTTCGTAATTTTTTGTTTTCTTTTTCGGAGGTCTTGTATTATCTTTGCGCACTAAAATATTGAAAGCATGACAGTTTTAACAGAAAAAAAAATGGATTATAAAGTAGCCGATATTAAGCTGGCCGATTTTGGCAGAAAAGAAATCGAAATAGCAGAAAAAGAGATGCCCGGTTTAATGTCGTTGCGCACGAAATATGGCGAGTCGAAACCGCTCAAAGGCGCCCGTATTATGGGATCGTTGCACATGACCATACAAACCGCAGTGTTGATTGAAACATTGGTTGAACTGGGTGCCAATGTGCGCTGGGCAAGTTGTAACATCTTCTCAACACAAGATCACGCTGCTGCCGCCATTGCTGCTGCCGGTGTTCCCGTTTTTGCTTGGAAAGGCGAAACCCTTGCCGAATACTGGTGGTGTACTGAACGTGCCCTCGATTTTGATAAAGGACAAGGCCCAACCTTAATTGTTGACGATGGTGGTGATGCTACCATGATGGTTCACATTGGTTACGATGCCGAAAACAACCCGTCGATACTAGACAAAGAAGTTGAAGCACAAGACGAAATTGAATTGCATAAAATTTTGAAAAGCGTGCTGGCCAGCGACCCACAACGTTGGCATCGGGTTGCAAAAACCATCAAAGGGGTTTCGGAAGAAACCACCACGGGCGTTCACCGCTTGTACCAAATGAAGGAAGAAGGAAAACTCTTATTCCCCGCTATCAACGTGAACGATTCGGTTACCAAATCGAAATTCGATAACCTTTACGGTTGCCGCGAAAGTTTAGCCGATGGTATTAAACGTGCTACCGACGTAATGATTGCTGGAAAAGTTGTGGTAGTTGCCGGTTATGGCGACGTGGGCAAAGGCTCTGCCAAATCGATGCGTGGATATGGTGCCCGTGTAATTATTACCGAAATTGACCCTATTTGCGCCCTACAGGCTGCCATGGAAGGTTTTGAAGTGAAAACTATGGAAGACGCCGTAAGCGAAGGAAATATTTTTGTGACCACCACCGGAAACAAAGATGTATTAACCATTGACCACATGGCTCAAATGAAAGATCAGGCCATTGTTTGTAATATTGGCCATTTCGATAACGAAATACAAGTGAGCCGTCTCGAAAAATTCCCTGGAATTAAAAAAACAAACATCAAACCACAGGTCGATAAATACGAGTTTCCCAATGGAAATTCAATTTACCTCTTGGCCGAAGGCCGCTTGGTTAACCTAGGATGCGCCACCGGTCACCCATCGTTTGTGATGAGTAACTCGTTTACCAACCAAACACTAGCACAAATTGAGTTGTTTACCAAGGAGCTAGAAATTGATGTTTACCGCTTGCCAAAATACCTCGACGAAGAAGTGGCACGATTACACCTTGAGCAAATAGGCGTAAAACTTTCAACATTGAGCAAAGAACAAGCAGCCTATATTGGTGTTCCGGTTGGTGGGCCTTATAAACCCGACCATTACCGCTATTAATACCAGTTCAGTTTTATTTAGATAAGCTACTGCAAAATTGAAATGCAGTTTGAGATACAGCCCCGGCATTTAGCCGGGGTTTTTGTTTAATAGTATTGTGGATAGCAATTTGTTGTACATTTTAAATCCACGAAGGGAATTTTGTTGTTGAATTATTTATATTTATTATTAAATTGCAACAAACAATAAACCCTTATGTCGATGAAACAACAACCCTCACCCTACGTACTTTCATTTTTAACTTTACGAAAAATAATCGGGATAGTGGGAATTGCCATGCCCGCACTTTTGTTACTGGGTACTTTCACCATTGGTAATTGCACCCAAGTACAATATTCGATCAGCCATTACTACTACACCATAATGGGCGATTTATTTGTGGGGACGCTCTTTGCCGTGGCCATTTTCCTGTTGGTTTACAAAGGCTACGACCGTTACGACAACATAGCCACCAACATCGCCGGTATTTTTGCACTCATCATCCCCTTGTTTGCCACATCGAATAATCCCGACACCTACTGTGCCCTGCGCACACTGCCTGAGCAAACTTGGCGAGTGGCCATTCATTACACTGCCGCCGCACTATTTTTCTGCACGCTGGCTTATATTTCGTTATTCCTTTTCACTAAAAGTAAAGGAATAAAAACAGGCCGTAAAATTATTCGAAACCGTGTTTATATGGTGTGTGGAATAGTGATGCTTGTGGCTTTATTAATGATTATTTTGGTAAAAGCCACACCCTGGTTCGATTGTCTATTGCCCTATCATCCGGTATTTTGGTTCGAATGGCTGGCCCTGCTCGCATTTGGAACATCGTGGCTGGTAAAAGGCGAAGTGATGCTGGTTGATAAGGAATAAAAAAAGCCTCCTGATTATGGACAAGAGGCAACCCAAATGTTTTCACAACGGAATAATCCTTATTGTGAATTGCTTTCAAATTGTAAATCAAAAATAACAATAAAAAACCTATAAAACAAAATACCATGAAAAAAATTTTAGGATTAGATTTAGGAACAGCCTCAATTGGATGGGCATTTGTAAATGAAGCTGAATCGGAAAATGAAAAATCGTCGATTGTTAAGCTCGGAGTTCGTGTAAATCCACTAACGGTAGATGAACAAGCAAATTTTGAGAAAGGGAAAAGCATTACTACTAATGCTGATCGAACCTTAAAACGAAGTATGAGGCGAAATCTGCAGCGATACAAACAACGTAAGGAAAACTTAATTGAACTATTAAAGCAACATATATTTATTTCGGACGAAACAATTTTATCCGAAAACGGAAATAAGACCACTTTTGAAACCTACCGGTTACGGGCAAAAGCTGTTAATCGTAAAGTTTCGCTCGAAGAGTTTTCACGAATACTTTTAATGATTAATAAAAAACGCGGATACAAAAGTAGCCGTAAAGCCAAATCAAACGATGAAGGACAATTAATTGACGGAATGGAAATCGCAAAGAAGCTTTACCACGAAAACATCACTCCTGGTCAATTGATATTGGAATTACTAAAGGAAAATAAAAAATACTTACCCGATTTTTATCGCTCCGATTTACAAACAGAATTCGAGCTAATTTGGAATTTCCAAAAGCAATTCTTTCCTAAGATTTTAACCGATGATTTAAAAAAGCAATTAGTCGGAAAAGGAAAACTAAACACAACCAAAATATTTTTAGCTCGTTTTGGCATTTATACTGCCGAGAATAAAGGTGTTGACAAAAAACTACAAGCGGCACAATGGCGCGTTGATGCATTATCAAAAGAAATATCAACGGAGGAATTAGCCTTTGTAATTAGTGACTTAAACGGAAATGTGAACAATTCGAGCGGATATTTAGGAGCCATAAGCGATCGAAGCAAAGAGTTGTATTTCAAAAAGCAAACGGTTGGCCAATATTTGATGGCACAATTGGATGAGAACCCACATACTCGGCTTAAAAATCAGGTTTTTTACAGGCAAGATTACCTTGATGAGTTTAATACATTATGGGAAGCACAAGCCGGATTCCATAAGGAGCTTACACCGGAACTAAAAAGTGAAATCAGAGATGTTATTATTTTCTTTCAGCGTAGATTGAAGAGCCAAAAAGGATTAATCAGTTTTTGTGAATTCGAAAATCGTCAAGTTGAAGTTGAGGTTGATGGAATTAAAAAAGTAAAAACAGTAGGATTAAGAGTTTGTCCTAAATCGTCTCCTCTATTTCAAGAGTTTAAAACTTGGCAAATCTTAAATAATATCCAAGTAAAGGAAAAAACAAGCCAAGCCGAAAGGTTGCTCGAACAGGATGAAAAAGAAACCTTGTTTGCCGAACTGACTATTAAAGATCGACTTTCGAAAGCTGAAGCCTTAAAATTATTGTACAAGAATCACAGAGATTTAGATTTTAATTATAAAGACATTGAAGGAAATCGGACTCAGGCTGCTTTATTTGCAGCTTATAACACCATTGTCGAATTAAGTGGACACAATAAAATTGATTTTGCAAAATTGACTGCCAATGAAGTTGTTGATACTATTGAAACCATTTTCAAATCGCTTGGAATTAATACCGGCATTCTTCGTTTCGACTCTACACTTTCTAACCCTGAATTTGGGAAGCAAGCGATGTTTCAATTGTGGCATTTACTATACTCTTTCGAGGGAGACAACTCAAATACAGGACACGAAAAGTTGATTGAAAAACTACAAGAAAAATTTGGATTTGAAAGGGAGTACGCCAACGTGCTTATTAATATAACGCTTCAGCCCGATTATGGAAGTTTATGCACCAAAGCAATTCGCAAGATATTACCACATTTAAGGGAGGGTAATGAATTTAGTGTGGCTTGTTTTCACGCTGGTTACCGCCATTCTAAAAGTTCATTGACCAGTGCTGAACTAGACCAAAAAAAGCTTAAAGATAAGTTGGATATTTTACCCAAAAACAGTTTAAGAAATCCGGTTGTTGAAAAGATTCTCAACCAGATGATTAATGTGATCAATACAGTTATCGATGAATATGGAAAACCGGATGAAATTCGAATTGAGTTAGCCCGCGAATTAAAGAAAAGTGCCAAAGAGCGTGAATCGTTAACAAACGCCATTAATCAATCGACGACAGAACATGAGAAATACAGAGAAATTCTTCGTCGTGATTTTGGATTGTCACATATAAGCCGAAACGATATTATTCGGTATAAACTTTATTTGGAACTGGAACTAAACGGGTTTAAAACACTATATTCAAATACCTACATTGCGCCAAACAAGTTATTTAGTGGCGATTTCGATATTGAACATATTATACCGCAATCTCGACTTTTTGATGATTCCTTTTCAAATAAGACTATCGAAGCCCGAAGTGTCAACCTTGAAAAAGGGAACGAAACTGCATACGATTATCTATTAAATAAATTAGGCGAAGAAGGAGTTGATGAATACATCGGCTGCATTGAGAGGGTATTTAAAAACAATCCGCTTAAACAAGGAAAATTGAAAAAGCTAAAAATGAAAGGAGAAGATATTCCTGACGGTTTTATCAATAGAGACTTGAGGGACACCCAGTACATTGCAAAAAAAGCCAAATCTATTTTAGAGGAATTGGTTAGGGAAGTAATCTCAACTACTGGATCAATTACCAATCGATTGCGCGAAGATTGGCAACTAATTAATGTTATGCAGGAGTTGAATTGGGATAAGTATTATGCATTAGGAATGACCGAAATAATTCAGAATAGGGATGGTAAAGATGTCAAACGCATTAAAGATTGGACAAAAAGAAACGATCATCGTCATCATGCCATGGATGCACTCACAATTGCCTTTACAAAGCGAAGTCACATCCAATATTTAAACAACTTAAATGCCCGAAGCGATAAGGCAGGAAGCATTTACGGCATTGAAGTAAAAGAACTCAATCGTGATGACCGAGGAAAACTGAAGTTTAATCCTCCCATGCCTTTAGATGAATTCAGAGTCGAAGCAAAGCGACAGTTAGAGAATACATTGATATCGATAAAAGCAAAAAATAAAGTAACTACAATTAACATTAACACTACAAAGAAGAGTAGAGGGTTAAACAAGAAAAAACAACTAACTCCTCGTGGTCAACTTCATTTGGAAACTGTATATGGAAGTATTCAACAAACTATTATTAAAGAAGAAAAGGTGAATGGTAGTTTCAACGAAGAGCTGATTGCTAAAGTAACACGTCCCATTTATCGTGAAGCCTTGCTAAAACGGTTGAAAGAGAATAACAACGATCCTAAAAAAGCATTTACGGGAAAGAATACACTGGAAAAGAACCCCATTTATTTGAATGAATTGCACACCCAACAGGTTCCCGAAAAGGTGAAAACAAATTCGGTTGAAACTATTTATACCATTCGGAAAGATATTTCGCCCGATCTGAAGATTGATAAAGTGATTGATTTGAAAGTGAAATCCGTATTGCAAGCTCGATTGGATGCGTTTAACGGCGACAGTAAAAAAGCATTTACTGATTTAGAGTTGAATCCTATATGGTTGAATGAAGCGAAAGGGATTTCGATTAAACGTGTAACTATAACAGGAATTAGCAATGCCTTGCCATTACACGATAAAAAAGATAAAGAAGGAAACTTGATTCTTGACACAGATGGCAAGCCCCAACCCGTTGATTTTGTAAATACTGGAAACAACCACCATGTGGCCATTTATCGCGATGAAAAAGGAAATCTGCAAGAAAATGTAATTTCATTTTTTGAAGCAACAGAACGTGTAAACCAAGGCTTATCGGTAATCGATAAAACCTTTAAGGAAAAAGAGGGTTGGGAGTTCCTTTTCAGCATGAAGCAGAACGAATACTTTGTTTTTCCCAATGAGAAAACAGGCTTTAATCCTGGCGAAATCAATTTACTTGACTCGGAGAATTACAATTTGATTAGTCCTAATTTGTATAAAGTACAAACTATGTCAAAAGTTTTTTATGGAACGAGTATTATTCGTGATTACAAATTTCGACATCATTTGGAAACGACAGTTAAGGATGTGAAAGAATTAAAGGATGTTACTTATAAGCAATATAAAACATTGGTATTTTGTAATGATGTTGTAAAAGTTAGGATTAATCATATTGGACAAATTGTATCAGTTGGCGAATACTAAATGCAAGAAAATGGAGCCTTTACAGCCCGATATCAGCTATCATATTTTCAACCATGCCAATGGCTTTGAAAACATATTTCGCGAGGCGGAAAATTACCGTTACTTTTTAGAAAAGTACCAATTGTATATTTCACCAATTGCCGAAACTTATGCGTATTGCCTGATGCCAAACCATTTCCATCTGGTAATCAGAATTCGCAAACGAGAGGCAATCGAAAAACTAATAAACAATTTAAATTCAAAAAATTCAACTAGAACCACCTTTCCCAAAGTTCAAAACTTTGGGAAAGATGAAAACAATTTTCGCGATAGCGAAATTGAGAAATATTTATCGAAACAATTCGCTAATCTATTTAGCTGCTATACGCAGTCGTTTAATAAAATGTACCACCGCATGGGATCAATGTTTATCAAGAATTTTAAACGAGAACCAATTCACGATAAAGAACATTTCCTGAACGCAGTTATTTACACCCATCGCAATCCAATTCACCACCATTTTCGCGAGAAATATCTCGATTGGGATTATAGTTCGTATTTCGATATTGTACACGAAACAAGTAAGGTGGTGAATACCAACAAAGTACTGAAAGTATTTATCGACAAAAATCAATTTATTAATCTTCATCTGGAGAATCTTCAAAAATTTAAATTTTTCGATAAACCCGAAAACCACGATCCATGATAAAACGAACCCTTTACTTTGGAAATCCGGCCTACCTGCACATGCAGCAACTACAACTTAAGGTAATTAATCCCGGCGACAAGGCTGAGCTTGGCTCTGTACCTATAGAAGACATTGGCGTAGTTGTGTTTGACAATCCACAAATTACAATCACCCATGCTTTAATGGCGGCATTGCTTGAACAAAACACTGCCATTATCAGCTGCAACGAAAAACACCTGCCCACAGGCTTAATGCTCTCACTTGATGGAAACACGCTGCAGTCGGAACGATTCAGAATACAAATTGAAGCATCAGAACCATTAAAGAAAAACCTATGGGCGCAAACGATTAAAGCGAAAATCGAAAACCAGGCCGCAGTGCTAAAGGCAGCAGATATCGACAATAAAAGGTTACTGGCATTGGTGCCCCAAATTCAAAGTGGCGATGCCGAAAATATTGAAGGACGTGCGGCTTCGGTTTATTGGAAATTATTATTCCAATCAATCCCATTTGTGCGTGACCGCTATGGCGTTTTCCCCAATTCTCATCTAAATTATGCTTATGCCATAATGCGTGCAGTGGTAGCCCGAAGCCTGGTGGGCAGTGGTTTGCTTCCTACTTTGGGCATTCATCACAGCAACAAGTACAATGCCTACTGTTTGGCCGACGATATTATGGAACCCTATCGGCCTTATTGCGATTGGCTAGTTTTTAAAATGTTTAAATCGGGCGAAATTTCTGACGATGAAATTACAACTTTATATAAATCAAAAGTACTGGCACTACCTGCCCGTGATATCGTCATCGACGGAAAAAAAAGCCCATTAATGGTTGGGATTGTGCGCACAACATCCTCTCTATTCGAATGCTACAAAGGGACGAGACGAAAAATTATCTATCCCAATTTCGATATTTAAACGTGAAAACCTGCTAAAATGAATTTTGAAGCATTAAATCAATATCGAATTATGTGGGTAATGGTTTTTTTTGATATTCCGGTCGAATCCAAGAAGCAACAAAAAGCAGCAGCTCGGTTTCGAAAATTGTTACTCGACGATGGCTTTACCATGTTTCAATATTCGATTTACCTGCGCAATTGTCCCAGTCGCGAAAATGCCAATGTTCATATTAAGCGCGTAAAAGCAATGATGCCCGAATACGG
The DNA here is from genome assembly GCA_035271585.1 of Prolixibacteraceae bacterium. GTDB lineage: Bacteria > Bacteroidota > Bacteroidia > Bacteroidales > Prolixibacteraceae > Roseimarinus. The sequence goes on along the minus strand of DATERL010000130.1, from coordinate 552 downwards.
CCACATTGGCATATTAACCATTACCGACAAACAATTTGGAATGATGGAGCTTTTTTACAGTAAAAAAGAAATTGAACGCCCCCCAGCGGTACAACAATTAGAACTTTTTTGAACAATATTCGAAAAAAATGCTTTTGAAATGGCTATTTCAATGAAAAGGCACAAAAATGTACAATACAAAAAATGGGAAGCATCACAATAAAAAATGAGACCGAAGTCCCATTTTTTATTTTCTAAAGCCTTTGATAAACAACTGAATATTTGAGAATTACCGTGCTGTGGTTGTCAAAGACCACAGTAAAAATACAATTTGAAAGCAATTCACAACGACAAGGAGGTAATAACAATGATACACTTCGTTGTCAAAGACCACAGTAAAAATACAATTTGAAAGCAATTCACAACACCCCCGCAAACGCAAGGGTGGCAATCATCGTTGTCAAAGACCACAGTAAAAATACAATTTGAAAGCAATTCACAACTTATTAACCTCTGTTAATTCATCTATAATCGTTGTCAAAGACCACAGTAAAAATACAATTTGAAAGCAAT
>DATERL010000129.1:0-4443 GCA_035271585.1 Prolixibacteraceae bacterium | reverse complement strand
AAAATTGAAAAAGGCCGTCAGTATTACTTGAGTGAATACCCCAACTTTAAATCGTTCCAAACCACAGCCCATATAGACTATTTTTTACAGGAAAAAAGATATAAAGTAGGAAGTAAAATATCGTTCCCCATCGTTTTAAATAATACAATAAATAATAGTCAACACGATAGCATTCAACAAATCAACATTATTTTCAACATGAAACTCGAAAAAAACGGAGATTTATATACCTGCACAAAAAAATATCAGTTAAACAGCAACAAGGAAACGAATTTCGATTTAAGCATGCCCAATGAGCCGGGCTTGTACAAATGTTTTTTTTCAGTAACATCAAAAGCCAATTTAAATTTCATGAATACATACAACAGCCATATTGTTTACTTTGAAGTTCAATGATAAATTTTATTCTTTCGTAATACATATAGTGCGAAAACAATTTTATCTATTAAACACAAACTAGAAACTCAAATAAAAGTGATTTTTCAGCAAATGGTATTGATATAACCATCTAAAATGGTTATTTTAGTCGTCACAAAACAAATAACAATGGATAAAAATAAACCTAACGCAATATTCGTCCCCCAAAAATATTAAATACTACCTCTAATTTGATCTAGTATTTTTGCAATATTGTAACCATCAAAATTAAAATTGAATAATCACAGATATCGAATAATCACAAATATTTAATCATTAAAAAATCAACTATGAGAATTTTAACTTTTACTTTATTTCTAAGCCTTTTCGCATTCGTATTAAATGCACAGGAATGGAATATTAGTGCCGATAATTTTAATGCGCTAGGTTCTATTCAAGCAGACACTACCGTTGAAGGGCTGACTATTTATGCTTCGGCAGAAAAATCTGTTGTTGTCGATGCAAATGACAAAACAGCAGGCGATATGTCGTTCACCCACCGTTTAAAATTAGGTGGCTCCGGTACTGTAACCGATAGTGTTGCTCCCGAGCGTGTAGTTGCATTCGATGTTGAAGGCGATGTTACCATTACCGTTGCAGCCATGTCATCATCTGCAGGCGAAGATCGTAATTTGGTTATGACTACATTAGCCGGCGATACACTGGGTGTGTACCTTGCCCTTGGCAGTGAACTAACCATGACCGAATTTGAATATACCGGTGAAGCCACCACAATATTCATATTTTCGGAAAATAAAGGTATCAATATCTATTATTTAAAATCGGAAGCGATTGAAGACATTATACCTCCGATATTCGTTTCAACCGATGAGTATGCCATTTTTGACCCTGCAACTGTTGATCCTTCAACTTTGGCAGATGGAATGACCATTATTGAAGTCAATGGGAAAAAATTACTACAAGTAATTGTTAATGATTGGAATTCGATTATTAACGTTCCTGAATTTGCTTTTGAACCTGGGATGACTGCTTTTGCCGAATTCAAATATGTTCTTGGACAAGACGAATTTGCTGTTGATAAAATTAATGCAGTCGTTCAATTGATCGATACCATTAACAAGATGACAGTTGATTGGGAACCCCTACCAGTTCCAACAACAACAGGCCTTATTCAAGGTAACCCATCAGGTGATTTTAAAATGGTATCAGCTGCACCTGCAGGAACCACAAAATTTACTCACCAAGTACAATTCTTTGGACAAGATAATGTTGGTTACGGTGCTATAATTGGCGACACCCTATGGGTAGGTAAAGTGCGTGCTTATAAAGTGGACAAGAGTGCCATTTTTGACCCAGTTACCTATGACCCCGATAATTTGGCCGAAGGCATGGAAGTGGTTGAAGTAAATGGGGAAAAATACCTACAAGTAGTTGTTAATGAATGGAATTCGATTGTAAGTGTACCTGAATTTACATTTAAAGATGGCGTTAAAGCTTTTGCCGAATTTAAATATTCCATTGGACAAGAAGAATTTGCTGCTGATAAAATTAATGCAGTTGTTCAATTGATCGACACCATTAACAAGATGACAGTATCTTGGGAACCCCTACCCGTTCCAACAACAACAGGCCTTATTCAAGGTAACCCATCAGGTGAATTTAAAATGGTATCGGCTGCACCTGCAGGAACCACAAAATTTACTCACCAAGTACAATTCTTCGGACAAGAAACTGTTGATTATGGCGCAGTAACTGGCGACACCCTCTGGGTTGGAAAAGTACGTGCCTACGAAGTTGACCCACTGGTAATTGTTGATCCAGCCACTATTGACCCCGCATCCTTAAATACAGGATGGGAAATTGTGGATATTAGCGGAACTAAATACTTCAAAGTAACACTTGCGGGATGGGATTCATGGATAAATATTCCTGAATATACCTTCCCAAAAGAGACCATAGGTTTTAAATGCCAAGTTAAATACGAAGCCGGAACCTCAGGTTTTGAAGTTGACAAGGTTAACACCTTCTTGCAATTATCAACTTCGGGATGGGAAAAAATTGAATCATTAGGCAGTGGTAGTAGTGCCGAGTTTAAAGAATACAACGTAAGTCTCCCCAATATTTCGAACAAAGCTGGTTTATTCCAAGTAGCAGGACAAGAAACTACCGACTATAATGCCATAGCGGGCGGCATACTATACATCAGTAAAGTTGAAGTGGTGAAAGCCCCAACAACTGCTCCTGTTACTTTTATTATTGACGATTCGGCCGGTAAAACCTACGAAGGCTTTATGCTAAAAGGCAGTTGGAATACCGCAACAGGCGAATACGACAGTGAATGGAACGATGGCGCAGAACAAGCCGCTTTCTACGACGATGGGACAAACGGTGATGCTGTTGCCGGTGACCATATTTGGTCAGTAACACTTAACTTGGTTTCCGATGATGGTGTCAATACTTGGGAATGGGGATTCAACGATTTATCGAACAATTGGATACCTGATGGAAACACTCAATTTAAGGTTGCCGACACCAAAAAGGTAACAACAACTTACAGTATTAAAGTTGGAGTGAACGATTACATGAACCAAAGTGTTAAGCTTTATCCAAACCCAACCAATGGAATGATTTACATTTCGGGTGTTGATGCTAAAAAAGCCGAAATTTATAACTTGAGTGGAGCTAAAGTTCAAACCATTCAATTATCATCGAACAGCATCAATGTTTCTAACTTAAGCCAAGGTTCTTACTTAATGAAAGTAACCGACGCCAATGGTGCCACATCGATTTCTAAATTCAATAAAAAATAAACGCACTAATTAAGTGTAGTTTTAATCAATAAAAGAGGCCGTTTAAAAACGGCCTCTTTTTGTTTTAAATAAGCGATTATTTAAATACTAAATATTACATTTTTATACTGGGTTGTTTTGAAAAGCCGCTACTTATAGCCATTTTTGTATCAAATTTTAAAAAATGTCGATTATTATAAAAACGCCCGAGCAAATCGAAGGCATCCGCAAAAGCAGTAAACTAGCAGGTAACACGCTAAAGATGATAGCATCTTACGTAAAAGAAGGTGTAAATACCGAATACCTCGACAAAATTATAGAGGAATATATGCGCGATAATGGAGCAATTCCGGCAACACTTGGATACAATGGTTATCCAAAATCGTCGTGTATTTCGCTTAACGAGGTTGTTTGCCACGGTATCCCCTCGCCTACTACAATATTAAAAGAAGGCGATATTTTAAACATTGATGTTACCACCATTTTAAATGGATACTACGGCGATACCAGTAAAATGTTTAGCGTTGGTAAAATTAGCCCCAAAGCCGAATTATTGATCGAGACTACTCTTCACTGCCTCAGGTTGGGCATACAGCAAGTTATTCCAGGCAACCACTTAGGCAACATCGGCTTTACTATTTCACGCTACGCTCAATCAAAAGGGTTTAGTGTTGTGTATGAGTTTTGCGGGCATGGCTGTGGCGTTGATTTTCACGAAGATCCACAAGTAGAACACATAGGCCGCCGCAATACCGGCCCACTTATGCAACCCGGCATGACCTTTACCATTGAACCTATGATTAACGAAGGGAAATCGCGAACCCGTATCGACAAAGCAGATGGCTGGACAGCCCGTACTATCGACGGTAAACTTTCAGCACAGTTCGAACATACTTTATTGGTAACTGAAACCGGAGTCGAAGTTTTGACCGATGTAGATGGCGAATACCAAAATAGCTAAAGTTAATTACGGTATTCTATTGAATCATTGTTGTCTGGTAAAATAAAAATCTGGTAATACTATACAGTCGCAATATTGTTTGCTTTGGCTATTACCGAAGGATGGTTTATTTATCGTACCCTTTTAAAAACAGGTTGGAAAAGATTTTGTATTAGCAAGCAACTAGTTTATTATTAACCATTCAGTCGGTTTGTTTTTCAATACGTATTTTGTTCAAAAGAATAGTTTTAAGGCCGATAGAACATCAATTCTTTGTAAAAAATGGTTGATCGGCCTTGGTTTTATAGTTATCAATTATCCCCAGGGTTAATCCCG
>DATERL010000128.1:0-3057 GCA_035271585.1 Prolixibacteraceae bacterium | reverse complement strand
TCCGATTTTGAACGTCAAACTAAGGAGTTTAGCGGTGGGTGGCGTATGCGGGTTGAGCTGGCCAAATTGTTGTTGCAGCAACCCGATGTTTTTTTGCTTGATGAGCCTACCAATCACCTCGATATAGAGTCTATCCAGTGGTTAGAAGATTTTCTTAAAAATTACAGTGGCGCTATTGTGTTGGTATCGCACGACCGGGCTTTCCTCGATAACGTGACCAACCGTACCATTGAAATTTCATTGGGTCGCATATACGATTACAAAGCTAACTATTCGAAATATGTGATTTTACATGCCGAAAGGCGTGAGCAGCAACTTGCTGCTTTTCGTAATCAGCAAAAAACAATTCAAGATACCGAAGATTTTATCGAACGTTTCAGGTATAAAGCCACCAAAGCGGTTCAGGTACAATCGCGTATCAAACAACTCGAAAAAATCGACGTTATTGAAGTTGATGAGGAAGATCATAAAAAATTGAACCTGCGATTTCCGCCGGCACCCCGTTCAGGGAAAATTGTGGTTGAGGCCAAAGGAGTTAGTAAAAGTTATGGCAGTCTTGAGGTGCTTAATGATATCGATTTGTACATTGAGCAAGGAGCGAAAATTGCCTTTGTGGGAAAAAACGGAGAAGGAAAAACTACCCTGGCAAGGATTATTCTAAATAATTTGGCACACACCGGTTTAATGAAACTTGGTCACAATGTGAAAATTGGTTATTTTGCTCAAAATCAGGCCGATTTGCTCGATGGTGAACTCACGGTGCTCGATACAATCGACAAAGTGGCGGTGGGCGATGTGCGCACTAAAATACGCGACATACTTGGGGCATTTATGTTCTCGGGCGAAGATGTTGATAAAAAAGTGAAAGTGCTTTCGGGGGGCGAACGCACGCGATTGGCCATGGTGAGGTTGATGCTCGAAGAAGTGAATTTTTTGGTTATGGACGAACCCACCAACCACCTCGATATGCAATCGAAAGAAATTCTAAAGAAAGCATTAAAGGATTTTAAAGGCACTATTCTTTTGGTATCGCACGACCGCGAATTTCTCGATGGATTGGTAGATTGTGTTTATGAATTCAAAAACAAAAAAATAATTCAACACTTGGGGGGTATTTACGCCTTCATTGCTAAAAGAAAAATCGATTCGTTGAAAGAACTCCAAAGGGGACAAGTTGTTCCTGTTGGGAATAAACCCACGGTTCTGGACGATAAAAAAAGTGAACTGACCTTTGAGGAACAAAAGGAAATCAATAAAGAAATAAAGAAAGCCGAAAAATTGGTTAGCGATCTAGAACAAGAAATCGCACAGTTTGAAGATAAAATAAAAAAAATGGATGCGGTGTTGGCCAAACCCGAAAATGCTGATGAGTCGATTTTTTCGGAATACGAAAAAGTAAAGCATTCCCTTGAACAAATAATGTACGAGTGGGAGCTTTCGATTGAGGCAATGGAAGTATGGCAAAACAAAAAAACTTGGTAACTTTGAAACATGGAAAATAGCAACTTTATATTCGGAATAAGAGCCACTATTGAGGCCATTCTTTCGGGAAAAACAATCGATAAATTATTGATTAAAAAAGGATTGCAGGGCGAGTTATTCAAAGAGCTTGAACTGCTAATCAAAGAGTATGGTATTCATTACCAGTCGGTGCCCGAGCCAAAACTCAACCGAGTAACCCGCAAAAATCATCAGGGGGTTATCGCTTTTATTTCGCCTGTGCCATTTTACGACCTCGACGAAATTATTGTAAGTACCTTCGAACGTGGCGAAAGTCCGTTTTTTCTTTACCTCGATCAGGTAACCGATGTGCGTAATTTTGGTGCTATTGTTCGTAGTGCAGAGTGTGCCGGTGTGCATGCTGTGATTGTTCCCGAGAAAGGTGCTGCCCAAATTAACGCCGATGCAGTAAAAACCTCGGCAGGAGCATTGCACCTGGTGCCGGTTTGTAAAGTTAAAAGTGGCTTTGCCGCCTTACGCAAGTTGCAGGAAAGTGGCATAAAAGTATTTGCTGCAACCGAAAAGGCCAACTCGCTGTATCATCAGCTCGATTATAAAATGCCCTGTGCGCTGATTGTGGGATCTGAAGACACAGGTATTGCGCCCGAGTTGCTCCGTGTGGCCGACGAGTTAGTTAAAATCCCTGTTATGGGAAAAATCGAATCGTTAAATGTATCTGTTGCTACCGGCGTGTTGCTTTTCGAAGTTGTTAAGCAGCGTGGTTAAATAATTGGTACTTCACGTTTAAATGTTTCTTCGAGCGAAATAAAAGTTTCGGTACTCGACACACCTTCAATTTTCTGAATTTTCTCGTTCAGTATTTCTTTTAGGTGCTCGTTATTACGTGCATAAACCTTCGCAAATATGGCGTATTGTCCAGTGGTGTAGTGGCACTCGACCACTTCGGGAATCATTTCCAGTTTTTTGGCAGCGTTTTGGTATATTCCTCCTTTTTCGAGAAAAATGCCAATGTAGGTGCAGGTATGATAATCAACTTTTTTGGGGTCGATGTGATAGCCTGAACCTATAATTACTTGCATCTCAACCATCCGGTTCACACGCTGATGAACAGCTGCTCTCGATATGCCGCATTCACTGGCTACATCTTTAAAAGGCATCCGAGCATTTTTTGTGATAATATCTAATATTTTTAAATCGATATTGTCTAGCTGATGTTTGATTGACATTTTTCTAATTTTTATATGGTTTATGCCTTAAAAACTGACTTATTGTTGCAAAAATAAACAATTGTGTCAGAATCACAATCTATATTTGACAATTTTCCAATTCCCTATTGAAAATAATTGTACCCCGTGAAAAGACCATTAAAAGTTGAAAATAGGCATGAATTTAATATAGAAAGGCAGGTAATTACACAAAAAGTAATCGAAAAAGAATGAGTGATATAGAATATTTTACTTTAGCCCCCAATAAGTTCGGAGCGTTATTCTAGATTTCAAACAATACCTTTGAGAAATGAAATACAAGAGATGGAGCTTATCGGAGAAGTTAGAAATACTAGCATCCTCAGAAGAAATTGGAGTTGTTGAAACCTGT
>DATERL010000127.1:0-5136 GCA_035271585.1 Prolixibacteraceae bacterium | reverse complement strand
ATCTAAATGCACATTTATATTCATTTTCGTTGCAATGTTATTCACATTCAACGTGAGTTTGGCTTCAGTAAGTCAATCATACAATAGAACCGAACTGGGAATAAAAGCTGAAATCAATTCTGTTGAAGTTGAAATCCAATTTTATGAGCCTGGAATAGTTAGGATACTCAAATGGCCTAAGGGAACAACTTTTTCAAAAGAAAGTCTTTCGGTTATTAAAACACCTGGGCAAACTAAATTTAAGGCGGCTCAAAGTGGAAATGAGTTGACCTTGAAAAGTGAAAAGCTACAAGTGGTTTTAAATTTAACTAACGGAAAAGTAACTTTTAAAAATCTTAACGGAGAAATTCTTTTAAATGAGAAAGAGGGGGGCGCACAATTCACCGATTTTGATGATGCTGGAAATAAAACGTTCAATATTTCTCAGTCGTACACCTTAGACAGTGACGAAGCAATTTACGGATTGGGCATATTGCAAAATGGCAAAATGGTACAAAGAAACCTGGAGATTAATATGGTGCAGAACAACACTCAGGATTTTGTTACTTTCTTTCAATCGGCAAAGGGATATGGTTTGTTTTGGGATAATTATTCCCCAACTACTTTTAAAGACAACTCCTCCGAAACTTTATTTAGATCGGATGTTGGCGATTGCATTGATTATTATTTTATGAATGGTGAAAATGCTGATGGCGTAGTTGCTTGTATGCGTGATCTCACAGGTCAAGCCCCCATGTTCCCCTTATGGACTTATGGATTTTGGCAAAGTAGAGAACGTTATAAAAGCCAAGACGAAACAGTGGGTGTAGTTCAAAAATACCGCGATTTAGGTGTTCCTCTTGATGGTATCATTCAAGACTGGAGATACTGGGGCAACAATTACCTATGGAATGCCATGGAGTTTCTTAACGAGGAGTTTTACAATCCACAACAAATGGTTGATGATGTGCATAAAATGAATGCACACATGATTATTTCTGTTTGGTCGTCGTTTGGTCCAATGACTAAACAATTTCGAGAGCTGGATAAAATTGATGCATTGTATGACTTTAAAACATGGCCTGAATCAGGATCTTTTAAGTGGCCACCAAATTTAGATTACCCTGCAGGTGTAAAAGTTTATGATGCCTATAATCCTGCTGCCCGCGATATTTACTGGAAATATTTGAACCAGGGTCTCTTTTCACTCGGAATTGATGGCTGGTGGATGGATTCTACCGAACCAGATCATTTTCACTTCAAAGAATCAGATTTTGATACAAAAACGTATTTGGGTTCATTCCGTAAGGTTCGGAATGCTTATCCTTTAGTGACAGTAGGTGGTGTTTATGACAATCAACGAGCTGTAACTTCAGATAAGCGAGTATTCATTTTAACTCGGTCAGCATTTGCAGGGCAGCAGCGCTATGGAGCAAATACATGGTCGGGTGATGTGGTCGCATCTTGGAATGCATTGCGCAACCAGATAGCTGGAGGTTTGAACTTCTCGCTTTGTGCCATTCCTCATTATAACAGTGATATTGGTGGTTTCTTTCTTTGGGATTTCAAAAACCCACTCAATAATGTAGATTATAGAGAATTATATGTTCGTTGGATGCAGTTTGGTACATTTTCTCCCATGATGCGTTCGCATGGAGCTGATGCCCCTCGGGAAATATATCAGTTTGGAAAAAAAGGTGAGAAAGTTTACGATGCACTGGAGAAATACATTAATCTGCGTTATAGTTTGCTGCCTTACATTTATTCAAGTTCGTGGGATGTAACTGCCAATCAGTCGAGTATGATGAGGGCTTTGGTTATGGATTTTGCATCCGACAAGCAGGCTTTGGATATTAACGATGAGTATATGTTTGGTAAATCAATTTTGGTTTGTCCAGTTACAACGCCAATGTATAATAAAGATGGTAAAGAAGATTTCAGTTCAGTAAAATCTCAAGAACTATACTTGCCTAAAGGCGCAGATTGGATTGACTTTTGGACTGGAGATAAGTTCTCTGGTGGGCAAACAATAAATAAAGAAACTCCGTTGGATATCATGCCTTTGTACATTAAAGCTGGCTCTATTCTTCCTATTGGCCCTAAAGTGCAATATGCCAACGAAAAGAAATGGGACAATCTTGAAATCCGCATCTACGAAGGCGCTAACGGCGAATTTACTTTGTACGAAGACGAAGGCGATAATTATAATTACGAGAAAGGGGCGTATTCAACCATCACCTTTAAATGGAACAATGCGAAAAAAGAGCTGACCATAAGCGATCGCAAAGGTTCATTCTCTGGAATGATCAATGATCGTAAATTCAACATTGTAATAGTTTCAGAAAATAATGGTATTGCTGATGAAGCTGTTAAAAAGTTTGATAAAACGGTAAGCTATATAGGAAAGAAAGTTTTGGTTAAGCTATAATCGGTCAATGAATAAAATGGCTTAAAATAATTTTTTTAAAGAGTGTGTTTTTAACTAAACAATTAAAATTAAGTAGATGAAAAAAACATTTATTACAATGATCGCATTGATTATTGGCTGTTTGTGTGTTGCGCAAAATAAATTATATCCCAATGAATTCTCATTAAGAGACGTAGTACTGCTTGACGGCCCCTTTAAACTTGCTCGGGACTTGAATATCGAAGTGTTGCTAAAGTATGATGTTGACCGTTTACTGGCTCCGTATCGAAAGGAAGCAGGATTACCTGAAAAAGCGAAGTGTTATCCCAATTGGGACGGACTTGATGGTCATGTTGCTGGTCACTATCTTTCTGCTATGGCAATGAATTATGCTGCCACGGGTAATAATGAATGTCAGAAACGCATGGAATATATGCTTGTGGAACTCAAGGAATGTCAGGAAGCCAACACTAAAAGTAATGCAGAATGGGGAATTGGATATGCCGGAGGTTTCCCAAACAGTGTAAAATTATGGTCGGCATTTAAAAATGGCAATTTTGGTCCATACAATTCTGCTTGGGCACCATTCTACAACTTACATAAAATGTACGCTGGATTGAGGGATGCTTGGTTGTATTGCGATAATGAAGAAGCCAAAGATTTGTTTCTCAAGTTTTGCGATTGGGGAATCAGCATTACCTCAACTTTCACCGATGAACAAATGCAATCGATGCTTGACATGGAGCATGGCGGCATGGACGAAGTGTTTGCCGATGCCTATCAAATAACTAAAGATCAGAAATATTTGCATGCGGCCAAACGCTACTCACACAATATGCTTCTTGACCCCTTGTCGCAGAATATGGATAATCTCGATAACAAACATGCCAACACACAAATCCCAAAAATAGTTGGTTTTGAGCGGATAGCTGAGCTTAGTGGCGATAAAAAATATGGTGAAGCCAGTCGGTTCTTCTGGGAGACGGTTGTCAAAAATCGTTCACTGGCATTTGGAGGGAACGGTCGTAGAGAACATTTTCCAAGCATAGAATCATGCATCGATTTTGTGAATGTAAACGATGGTCCCGAATCGTGCAATTCATACAACATGCTCAAATTAACCGAAGCTTTGTTCAGGGTGCAACCGCTGGCTGAATATGCCGATTATTACGAGCGAACCATGTACAACCACATTCTTTCTACACAGCATCCCGAGCATGGAGGATATGTGTATTTTACGCCAGCACGCCCTCGTCATTACCGCGTGTATTCTGCGCCCAATGAAGCCATGTGGTGTTGTGTGGGCACTGGAATGGAGAACCATGGCAAATACAACCAATTTATTTATACCCATTCAAAGGATACACTTTACTTGAATCTTTTTGTAGCTTCAGAACTCAACTGGAAGGAAAAAGGTTTTAAAATTAAACAAGAAACAGCTTTCCCGTATGAGGAACAAACCAAACTTACCATAACCGAAGGCGCAGGAAAATTTAATTTGATGGTTCGTTATCCTGATTGGGTAAGCAAAGGTGCTTTAAAAATTACGGTTAACGGGAAGGATGTCGATTACAAAGCACTCCCTTCATCATATATAAACATCAATAGAAAATGGGAAAAAGGTGATGTAGTTAAAATTTTGTTGCCAATGAACAATACCATCGAACATTTGCCCAATGTGCCTGAATATATTGCATTGATGCATGGTCCCATTTTGTTGGGTGCAAAAACCGGAACCGAAGATTTGAGAGGGCTTATTGCTGACGATGGACGTTGGAGCCAGTATTCGGGTGGCGAATATTTACCTATCGACAAAGCGCCTATTCTGATTGATGATAACATTGAAAACATAGGCAATAAGTTAGAACCAGTAAACGACAAGCCATTAAATTTCAAGCTCAAAGCAAAAATGATCAATGAATCTGATCTAATACTGGAGCCTTTTTACCAAATCCATGATGCCCGCTATATGATTTACTGGTTGGCATTAACAACAACAGGCTATAAGGAATATACCGATTCACTTAAAAATATAGAGAGTGAAAAACTGGCACTTGAAAAGCGAACTGTCGATTATGTTAATACTGGCGAACAACAGCCCGAAACGGATCATGCCATGCAAAAGGAGAAATCAAGCACAGGCAATTCGAATAATGAATTTTATCGCGATGCACGAAGTGGCGGCTTTTTTAGTTACGATTTGTCCACCGATTCTAAAAACGATTTAAGTTTATTTGTTCGTTATTGGGGTGCTGAGTGGGGAGGCCGTAAATTCGATATTTATATTGATGATGAAAAGTTAGTAGCTGAAGACAATACAAACAGGTGGAATCAATCGATGTTCAAAGATGTATATTATTCTATTCCGGATGAAATGCTTAATGGGAAAACACATGTTCGGGTAAAATTTGAGGCCCTTCCACATAATACAGCCGGTGCAGTATATATGGTTAGGTTGGTAAAATCGTCAGTTAATGATTAGAGAACTATTTATCGACCGGAATTGCACCTGCCTATAAATTTGGTAACCATTCAGTCGCACTAAAAAAGGGTAGAATTTCAGTTCAAAACAGGATGAATTGCCCGTCCCGATGTACATCGGGATTAATCCTGGGGATAATTGATAACTATAAAACCAATACCGATAGACCAATAAAGGAGATTATAGAGCGTAGCGAATATACGCGACATTTTGTTGGCTAATCGGTATAAAACTATTCTTTTGAACAAAATACGTATTGAAAAACAAA
>DATERL010000126.1:0-10580 GCA_035271585.1 Prolixibacteraceae bacterium | reverse complement strand
AGGGATTAGGTGTGCACAGAAGATTGAACGAGGTACAAATGCACATTGTACCCTATAATCGTTCATTCGAACTATAAATAAGATGGTGGACTTATAACCCAACTTTAAATGTGTTTCAACAGAAAGGTTTGATTTTAGAGGTCGAGCGAACAGACTGGCTAAACTACCCAACCGATAACTTTAAAGAAATGGATTAAGAGCTGAACCACCAACAGGGGCTATCAGGAGAATCTGTTAAACCGCCTTACGGTGCTTTTATCCAACGATAGAGGTATTGAGCGGATAAGGAAAAGGGACGATGAAAGAAGCGTTTCAGGTGTTTTTACAAGAGCTGAACGAAAGTAAACTGACCGATGAGACGTCGAAACTTACTTAGACAGTGTTGGAAACCGAGGGAATATAATCTGCTTCGGGACAAGTACAATGGTAACCTGAAAACACCATTTGTACCAGCACTCGGCGTATAGGCAGCAGGACTTGTAAATGGGCTTTTTTATGGAACTGTGGAAACCATTTTATGTTGTAAATCGAAACAGCACAAGCGGCAAAACCGTGAGGTTAAAAGTAGAGATACATATGATGGTGGCGGATAAAGCCGTAGTAGTAATGATATTTCTGTAATGGAAATGGAGCAAAGGGCTTTACCAAACAGGTATTAACAATTACAACAACTTAAAAGTTAAGGATGATTGAGGCGTTAAAACCAAGAACACAACCAGTAAGTAAAGAGCAGGTATGGTCTGCGTGGAAACGAGTAAAACAAGGTGGAAAAGGCATGGGTGTTGACCAAGTCAGTATGGAAGCCATTACATCAAATCCACGAAAGTACCTGTATCCATTGTGGAATAGACTGTCAAGCGGGAGCTATTTTCCCCCGCCTGTTAAGTTGGTGCCGATTCCCAAAGGAGGTGGCAAAGAAAGGATGTTGGGCATACCCACCATAACCGACAGGGTAGCACAAGAAGTAATAAAGGCAGAATTAGAGGCAATAGTAGAACCGAGGTTTCACCCCAGTTCATTTGGTTACAGACCGCACAAGAGTGCGCATGATGCCTTGGAACAATGTGCAAAGAACAGTTGGGAAAGGTGGTACGTAGTTGACTTAGACATTAAAGGATTCTTTGACAACATAGACCATGAAACGATGATGGGGATATTGCGAAAGCATACGGACAAGAAGCATATCCTACTTTACTGCGAGAGGTGGTTAAAAGCCCCTATCCAAGACAAAAGCGGAGAAATACAAGCAAGAATTAAGGGTACACCACAAGGAGGGGTAATAAGCCCCTTGTTGGCAAACCTTTATTTGCATGAAGCCTTTGATCAATGGATAGCGACATCCCAACCACGCATCGTATTTGAAAGATATGCAGATGATATTGTGATACATACAAGGAGTATGGAGCAATCGCACTTCATATTGGACAAATTGAAAGAACGTTTGAGGGGATTTTCTTTAGAGCTACACCCAGATAAAACGAAGATAGTATATTGCTATCGCACCGCAAGGTTTCACAAAGAGGGGAGTCAAATACCAGTATCTTTTGATTTTCTGGGTTTTACCTTTAAACCAAGGCTTTGTTTGAAATCTAACGGTGAGAAGTTTTGGGGATTCCGTCCTGCAATAAGTAAGAAAAGTGAGAAACGGATATTGGGAAAATTACGAAAATTAAAGATAGAAAGATGGATATACATGAATATTCATCAAGTATCACAACGACTATTAGCCATGGTACGAGGTTGGCTGAATTATTATGGTAAATTTCGTATATCCGAGCTTGGTTGGGTTTTCAGACATCTCAATATTCGAATTGCAAAGTGGGCTAGAAATAAGTATAAATTAATTACTTATTCCAAGTCTTACGGATGGCTTAAACGTATGATTAAATGGTATCCAAATACATTTTTACACTGGGAATATGGCTTTACTGGTTAGGTTTGTTTGGAAGAGCCGTATGAGGGGAGACTTTCAAGTACGGTTCTGTGAGAGATTTGGGGTGCAATTCCCCTTATCTACTCGACATTTATTTGGCTATTTGACAATTTGATTTATTTGATATTTACCGCAAAGCGGTCGGATTTTATTTACGAATTTATAAAATAGCCTTATGGGTATTGACGCAGTATTAATTGAAGAAAAGAACAATAACGGTTCAATAATTCTGAGAAAAGAAGGTTTGTTTTGGAAAGCCTATGAGATTTCAGCGTATTTGTTTGTACATGATTAAAGCCCACGCTACTTGCAAAGCACATTGGTAAGCCGCTGCAAAGCCTTTGCACAAGTCAAGCTTGCCAATAAGCTTTACAAGTTGCCCTCGCACTTTGCCGCTATGGCGGCATTGGGATTGTCCTCGCACAAAATAAATTTGTTCTTCGTAACAAACTTTAACAGCATGACAAAAATGATTTAAACAGAATATTCTACAAGACATGAAAATGAGAAGCTATTACGAACAAATAAACCAAGTTGTTAACAAATACTATATGTCCATTGCCGTTTCCGTGCTGATTGCGAAGTTTTTAGCTTTTTACAAACCGCATTGCGGTGCGACATCCGTCAGCTGACGGACGAAATCGGCAACAGCATATAGTAAAACCGCTGATTGTACGTAATTTGCAGTAAACAGCCATTAGCCAACAGCCAACAGCCAGTAGCCAATGGCCAACAGCCATTAGCCAACAGCCATTAGCCAACAGCTAAGAGCCAATAGAAAAAAAATAAATATGGAAAAAACATCAAAAAACCAACAAGACATTCTGTTCTTAAGCAAGTTGCAGGATTTTATCGATCAACGTAAAATCGAAATGCCCGAGGGTTCATATACCACTTCGCTGTTTAAGGAAGGAACTCGCAAAATTACCCAAAAAGTAGGAGAGGAGGCCGTTGAAACCATTATTGGTGCCATGGCTAACGACGATGAGAATTTTATTTACGAAGGTGCCGATTTGCTTTATCACCTCATTGTATTGCTTGCCCACAAAGGCTTTCGTATTGAAGACCTGGCGAGGGAATTGCAGAAGCGGCACAAGTAATCACAAATCGCTAGATATTCTTTTGCGCCATTTCTTTATTTGGGTGCTCAATTAATATGCGGGCATCAACTGCAACTATACTTTTACCTTTTGCCATTAGTGGGTTAATGTCTAGCTCTTTGATTTCGGAAGCAAAACGTAAAATACCCGATAATTTCACCAGCATCTCAGCAAAAGTGGTTTTGCTCACCGGTGGCATGCCCCTGAAGCCATCAAGAATTTTTCGTGCCCTGAGGTCTTTTATCATCGACATGGCCTCCGACATGTTTAGAGGAGCTAATCCCGAGGTGACATCTTTTAACACTTCAACGAAAATGCCGCCCAATCCGCATAACACAATATGTCCAAATGGTGGTTCGTATTTTGCGCCGATAAAAAGTTCTGTACCCTTGCACATCTCGGCCATTAACACCGATGTTGTATCTTTAATTTGAATAAGCCTATTGAATTCTTTCAGCACGGTTTCGTTCGATTTGATGTTGAGGCTTACCCCGTTAACATCGGTTTTGTGCACAGGACCAACCACTTTCATTACCAATGGGAAACCAATCTCTTTTGCGGCAATAATTGCTTCGGTCTCTGATGTTACCAAACGTTCTTTTGCCCTTGTGATGCCTGCAATATCCAGTATTTTCCAGATGATTTCGGGAGGCTGAAACCCATCGCTTGTTTGATCGATAATATCCCTCACCGCTTGCACGTCAACTTCTTTCAGGTAATCTGATTTCTCTGAAGGGGCAGGAGTGTGGTATACTTTGGTGAGTGCTTTTCCCAGTAAAACTTCGTCGGGAAAATTCACGTTGCCGTGCGATATAAAGTAGGCCACATCTTCTTGTACATTAATTACCGAGGGTAAAATGGGATAGATGGGTTTTCGGCAGGTTTTCATTTTTTTATCAAGTATTTTATATACCTCCCGAACAGGGAAAAGCCCTGGGCTACCATAAATAACGGCCATGGCATCGATGTTGTCGAAATCGTTGTCGCAGGCATCAATTATGGCTTCGAGGTGTTCAGCCGTTCCGGTAGCTAAAAAGTCGATGGGGTTTTCGACCGACGAACCAGGGAGTAATAACGATTTGAGATGTTTTTTAGCTGCTGAATTGGGTATAGAGGGAATTTGCAGCCCCCCGATTTCGAGCGCATCGGTGAGCATAACGGCCGGTCCGCCAGCGTGAGTAATAATGGCAATATTGCGGCCTTCGAGCTGCTTGTTGCTGAAAATACAGGCCACGGTGGTGAGCTCTTCGCGTCCATAACAACGCACAATACCCGCTTTACGAAACAGTGCTTCAACGGCTTGATCGGAGCTGGCCATAGCGCCAGTGTGCGACGAGGCGGCGCGGCTACCTGCTTCAGATGAGCCTGCTTTTATCGCTGCAATTTTACAGCCTTTGCTTATCAACGATTTGGCATGGAATAACAATTTGTCGGGATTACTCATGTTTTCAATGTACAACAGCTTGATTTTCGACGATTTGTCAGGGTCGAATGTTTCGTCCAAATAAGCCAAAACATCTTCGATCCCGAGTTGGGCCGAGTTCCCTACCGAAATCACCGAGTGAAATCGTAATCCTTTGGGAATGGCCGATTCCATAATGAAAACCGCTGTAGCTCCCGACCCCGATATAAAGTCAACGCCATGTTGACTAAGCGGGGGCAGAGGTGTAGTGAAAACGCTGGAATGTACGGGGGTTAAAACGCCAATGCAGTTGGGTCCAATTAAACAGGCGTTGTTTCGGTTGGCAATATCAACCATTTCTTGCTCAAGTTGAGCGCCTGCTTCATCTTGTTCGCTAAAACCAGCCGAAATAACAATAAATGTTTTCACTTTCTTTTCTTCGGCCAAAATGCGCATAACATTGGGACAGGCTGCAGCTGGGATTACTAAAATGGCCAGATCGGCATAAGGAACTTCGCTTACATCGGAGTAGGCTTTTATTCCTTGTATCTCGCTTGATGATGGGTTCACGACCATTAATTGACCTGCAAAGTTGGTGTCGAGCAGGTTTTTTACTATTTTTCCTCCCGGTTTGTCAACCTTATTTGAGGCACCTATAATTACTATGCTTTTTGGGCAAAAGAGCAGGTCGTTGATCATGGTTTTTATTTTATTCGAAAATTAATAAAAATGATGACCCAAACCGATGATATTTTACATTTAGGCCAATATTCATTATAACGTTAGCTATAACATAAAGTTGATGGCAAAAATCGAGGATCAAAGAATTTTAGTGTGGTGCAATCAGCCCGGTAATTTATATCAAACCATTACCGAGGCAGCTTATTTGGCAGTAAAGCTCGAAAAAGAATTGTGCTTGTTTGTTAATTATGTCGATGAAAATCAGCGCATCCAATTAGATGAATGCATCAGCGTTATGTCTCTACAAATCATAAAAGAAGTACAGAATATTGAGGTTTCAAAATTGATTATTAAAGGATCACTTCATGGTTTAATATCCGAATTGGGCGAAAAATACAATGCCATTTTACTTTGCTTCTCATCTAACATGACCTATAAAATTTTGAAAGCCTTTTATAAATCATCATTTCCTTTTTATTTTTCAAAAGGAAATCTCAACAAAACACCAAGCTTTCGAAATGTTATAATTCCTGTCGATTTTAGGAGCAGTACAAAAGATGCAGTTCTGTGGGGAAGTTACCTAGGGCGTTTCACTAATTCCGAACCTGTGTTGCTGAAGGCCAACGATAAAAACGATCAGGAACAAAAAAGGAAAGTTGAAAACACCATCGAATCGGCACAGAAATTATACAACCAATTCAATTTCAAATATACAATTGAAGAAGCAAAGGTAGGGAGCTGGCGAATACATGGCGAAGCAAGGGCATTGTCGGCTACAGCCGATTTGCTCATTTTTGCCGGCAGTTTAAACGTAACCTGGCTCGATTATATTAATGGTCCTTTTGAACGGCGAGTTATCAACCAAAACTTATCGCCTGTTTTGTTAATTAACCCCCAAAAAGAAATGTACCTAATTTGCAGCTAAACCATACGTGCTTATTTGTTAAGTAGTGCCTGCAAGAAAACTCTCCTTTTTCAAGTCTTTGATAAGAAAACGTCAAAGACAAGGCTTTCGATGTTTTTGAAAACAAGGAGTTTACTAATTGTAAATGACTGTTTCAAAAACGAGAATAACGCAGTATCTGGCGTTTTCTTGCAAAGACTAAGTAGTTATCTGTTTTTCACAACAGGTGTGAGTAGTTTAGCTTTTTTGTTGTCGTGTCAAATGATAATGAAGGGCTTAGTTAATAAGTTTTTAGTCTCGATAATAAATAATCAACCCCCTCCACCCCCCCAAAAAAACTGTAAGTTGCTGTTATTGCGAGCGAAGCGAAGCAATCTCTAACTTTTACCGGACAACAATAATTTTTATTATAAAGATGATTGCTGTTGTGGTGGGTATTTTTAATATCAACTGTATTATATATTGTATATTTGTTTTCTTTAATGTATTGATTAAGCAAAAATTAGATGTATGAAATCTAGACTCTTTATCCTTTTTTTGGTAATTGCTTTTGCAAATAACATAACCGTTGCTCAGGCCCAAAACGATGAAGCAAGCTTTCCTTTGTTTGCTCAAACCGCATTCGATGTTGATACTCTTTTGAAAATAGTAGATGTTAGTCCTGGTTTAACGCTTGATGGTCGAAAGCCTTTACTGTTGGTGCATGGCTGGAGTTTTGAGGGTAAACCTGCCCGTCCGGGGAGTGGTTTTTGGGATCATTTTAAGAATTATCTTCTCAACAATCCCGAGTTAAGCGCCAGTTTTAAACCTTATTACGTTGAGTATTGGTCCAATGCTGTTTCGGTAGAAACCTTGGGTGCATTGTTGCGCGATAAAATGGAAGAAGCCGGGTTGCACGAACAGAATATTGCTATAATAGGCCATAGTATGGGGGGTTTGGTTTCCCGCTCGTACATGAATGAGCATTCGTTTTCGAAAGGAAAAAACCAAGGCCATGCTTGCGGTGACATGGTCGATTTGCTGATTACTTTAGCCTCACCACACCACGGATCGCCCATGGCCAATAACAGGGCGCGAAACAGTAAGTTCGTTTTTCCTTTATCGATTTATGTTACCATCGTTGAAGCTGCCGTGTTTAAAGAATCCAAATCGGACGAAGTTAACCGGAGCGATTTACGTTGGGATAACTTTGATGATTTGTTGAATTATAAAACTTATCCTGAAGAGAAAAACGATTGGTTGACAAGTTTGAACCAATTAACGCAATACGACCTTAAAACAATTTGCTATACAGCTGCTGTTAAAGGTGAATACAAAACCAATCCGGCAACCTTTGAAGAACAATACCAATTGGGTGCGTATTTAATTGAGCAAGGTTTTAAGCTTAAAAACGATGGCATTGTTCCGGTGAAAAGTTCAGCATTCGAAGGCCATACGGTGAGAAATATTCGTCATTTTGAAGATTACAATCATGCCGATATTATTAGAGGAAAAATCAATAAAAATGAACTTTTCGATCCAATGAAAATAGATTTAATGGAAGTTGCCCCACTCGCAATTACCGCTCCCATTATAAGCGAAAACACCTATTTAAAGGCAGGCAAAGTCATCGATATTAAGTGGAATGCACCTTCAACAATGAATAAAGTCAATGTTTATTTATCGACCAATAGTGGTGCAAGCTATGGACTTATTGCTGCAAATGTAAATGCTGCTGATAAGATAATTAGCTGGACTGTTCCAAACCTTAATGCTTCTAATTGTTTGTTGAAAATTGCAAATACAAGTAACATTAGTGATTTTGTATTGTCGGAGTCATCGTTTGTAATTTATTTTAACGAGATTGTATTTCAGGCGCCTAGTACCAATAATTATTTTGTTCTTTCAAAAGAGAATAAAATAAAATGGATCCAAACCGGAATAGGAACGAAGGTGAAAATAAGTTATCGCGACGGAAAGAATAATTTAACCCAAGTCATTGCTAATGATTTGCAGGTTGTTACTGGGGAAAATGCTTTTCAATGGAATGCCGGCTCAAATATACTATCAACCGATCAGGGGATTATATCCATTCAAATTTTGGACGATTTTAGCAATTATGCCGATCATGAAGATTATACCTTTAGTTCGACGGCGTTTAATATGTTAGGAGAACCTCGTTTTGAGTTTTTATCGCCACAAGCGGGTATTGTCGATGCGCTGGGTTTTGAAGGTGAGCAATTTAAAATTGGTAGTACTCAAATTATAAAATGGAAAGCCGAAGGTGAAATTAAATGGGTTGAATTTAATTTGTGCGACAGCAATAAAACTGTGATAATGCCCATCGTTATCGAATTGAATGCTCCAAAATATTCATTTGAGAAAAGCACTCGCTGGTATGTTCCCGAGTTGAGCGGAAATAAATTTTATTATTCAGCCCGAGTTGGTTATTCACACGATTCGATCTACTTTGAAGTGTATTCTGAACAA
This sequence comes from Prolixibacteraceae bacterium, assembly GCA_035271585.1. Classification (GTDB taxonomy): domain Bacteria; phylum Bacteroidota; class Bacteroidia; order Bacteroidales; family Prolixibacteraceae; genus Roseimarinus. Next base: position 2,091 of record DATERL010000126.1, on the reverse strand, counting down.
TCGTTCAGGATTAGCCAAGGTGCAGCTTTGGTAAATTTACCATCATTAGATGCTTTTCCGCTGTATCCGTGTTTTTATCAGAAAGCAATACCCGGCGCTACTTCGTATGAGTTTTATTTAAAATCAATTACTGAAGGGAATGACGTTTTCAGTTGGGAGTATTCATCGACCGAACCCATGTTTTGTTTGCCTGCCGACATTGAACATGAGTTGATTCCGGGCGAACGTTACCAAATTTTTGTTTCTGCCATTATTGATGGAATTCAAACTTATACCGATCAGGTTGATTTTATGGTTGAAAAATCGGCGCCTTCGGCTTTCAAATTAGTAAAACCCATAAACCAAAGCAAGTTTGAAACAAGCGGGGTGGAGGTGTTATGGAATCATTCGTCAGGGGCTGCTTCGTATAAGGTTGAATTGTTTCAAAACAACCAGTTGCTTACTGCTGTCGAAGGGCTTGGTAGGGCCGATACTTCTATAATTGCCGATATTGCTGCTGCTGCCTTTTACGAAGATATTACTTTGCAAGTAACTGCTATAAACCCTTTTGGAACAGTAAGTTCCGAGTCGGTTTTTGAAAAAATATATCCAAATGGCATTGATGAAATACAGCGTGCTTCCAATTTGTTGTTGCTCAAAAACTATCCAAATCCTTTTCATACCGAAACTCAAATTGTTTTCAATTTAAAAAACGATGAGCCAGAGATTTCTTTGGCTATTTATGATTTGATGGGGCAGAATATTGCACAAATAGCCAGCGGTAGGTTTTCGAAAGGGGAACATGCAGTTTTGTTAAACAGAGATAACTTAAACGGAAAAAAGCTTCATAATGGTGTTTATCTTATTTTACTCCAGGCAAACCAAATGAGAACAAGTTCGTTACTACTTGTTGAATAGACCGCAAACAAAATGTTTTAATCTGTTCTATTTTTCTAACTTTGTGGTTTAAAATTAATGAATTATGTCAATACATAAAGAAGTGAAAAAAGTGACCACCCACGTGCTTTCTGAGATGAAATTGCGCGGTGAAAAAATTGCGATGTTAACTGCATATGACTTTAGTTTGGGCTTCTTGGTCGATCAGGCGGGAGTAGATGTTATTCTGGTAGGCGATTCGGCATCGAACGTGATGGCTGGTAACGAAACAACATTGCCCATTACACTCGACCAAATGATTTATCATGGAAAATCTGTGGTAAAGGGTGTTAGCCGTGCATTGGTGGTAGTCGATATGCCTTTTGGAACTTACCAAGGAAACTCGAAAAAGGCCCTTCAATCGGCCATTCGCATTATGAAAGAAACCCATGCCGATGCGGTAAAATTGGAGGGTGGTAAAGAGGTAATCGAATCGGTAAACCGTATTATTTCAGCAGGAATTCCGGTAATGGGACACCTTGGGTTGATGCCGCAATCGATTCACAAATATGGCACTTACATTGTGCGGGCCAAAGAAGACGAAGAGGCCAAAAAGTTAATTAGCGATGCAACCTTACTGGAGGAAGCCGGCTGTTTTAGTATAGTATTAGAGAAAATTCCTGCTTCGCTCGGCGAAAAAGTTACCCAAAAACTGAAAATCCCGGTGATTGGTATTGGTGCCGGAGGCGGAGTAGATGGTCAGGTATTGGTTTTACACGATATGCTGGGTATCACACAAGAGTTTTCGCCTCGTTTCCTACGTCGTTATCATAGTCTTTCGGCCGAAATAAAAGGAGCTGTTGGTGCTTATATCAACGATGTAAAATCAAAAGATTTCCCCAACGAGAAAGAACAGTATTAAACAGGATCAAGTGGCATAGTTGTTTATTACAACTACTTGCAATACGATAAAACAAGTTGAGCTGATTAATATCTAATTAGTTCGCTCTATTTGTTATTGCATAAAATGTTAATGGAAGGCATAAGTAATCAGCGTTTATCCTCAATTATAAATGGTCAATTATAAATAATAAATTTCGTAACCATTCAGTCGCACTAAAAAAGGGTAGAATTTCAGTTCAAAACAGGATGAATTGCCCGTCCCGATGTACATCGGGATTAACCCTGGGGATAATTGATAACTATAAAACCAATACCGATAGACCAATAAAGGAG
>DATERL010000125.1:0-2192 GCA_035271585.1 Prolixibacteraceae bacterium | reverse complement strand
CTTTTTTAGTGCGACTGAATGGTTACTATTATTATTATTATCTAAGCCCAGATGGGCTTAAATCCAATAAATTCGTATACTCAAGTACAAATTTCCCCTTATTTATTCCGCTGCATTGGGCCGATTTAGTGTTTTCTCATTCCTTATTTATCTTCCATGTTTTTTGTTTTGAAGTTTTTGTTCTTTGTTTTATTCGTTTTTTGAATTGTCTTTTTCTTCTGGTATTTCAAAAATAAATCACCTTGAAATATCGGGTAATAGCGCAGAATAATTGGCCACCACTAGTTTTGGTACGTTAATCAACTCATAATACCCATTCATCAAAATCTGCTTGCACGAATACAAAAAATTGTATTGATTTGAGCTGGAAAACAGGAAATCATTTTAAATTGAAGTACCCATTGAATTATAGAGGTGTTTTTTAATGGGATTTGAAATAGGACTTATACGTTTTTAGAAGCGAATTATAATTGAAGAGGAATGAGGGGTATTGGGGGTCAATTCTTTTGACTTAAACAAAATGACAAACTAAAAAGCCTTCTAGGTACCCATCCATTTTAAAAAATAGTTATAGTAACTGACATTATGTGAACAGTGAAATGTTCATGCAGGTTTTGTGTTATGTCAATAATGCAAATAAGTTAAGATGTTAGTAATTATGGCTTTAAACTCTTAAATCGAATCTATTTTAAGGTTGGTTTTAAGGCAGGAACGAAATAAAGGCAATGAGTAATTATTTATTTGTTTTGAATAACAAGAAGCGGGTTAATGCTAAAATGCTTGTTGTGATCTTCTCCTTAATCGTGGTTGCCACGCTGAGGGGGTATGGGCAATTTGCCATAGACTCCGCTAATTCTGAATTATACCAGCAAGCATTAGCTCAATGCTCAACTGCAAATACAAAAAATGTTGGCAGCAATATTTCTATAATTGCCAATTTTTCTGATTCTCAAAATAACACTAACTTTTTTAATAATGGCTTGATCTACTTTCCCATTGGTAATTTCAAAATTTCCAATGTTGAGGAAGATAATTGCCTTGAGCTGCTTTTGATTAATCACAGTGCAAAAGTATATGTAAAACACATGCCAATTGTTGGTGCTTTTAATTTGTATTAAAATATTAAAATTTTTATAAAACCAAAATGAATGTTTAACTATTTAATTTTAAAAAAATGAAAAAAAGTTTATTAATTATTGCAATTTTTATGATGTTGGCAGCTACTACCGCCAAGGTATTTGCTCAAACAAACACACCTACATCTCCTGCCGAAGGTGGAACTTTTAATTACGTTATTGGAGGCTTAACCGCTAACGATACTTATATTTGGGGTATTAGCACTGCTGCAAATGATTACACAACAACTGCAGGTGACTATACCGTTTCAGCAAGTACTCCACTAGGTGCTCCCGCACAAGTAGTTGCAGGAAACAGCGCGACATTAACCGTTACCTGGACTACTGGTGCTAGCGGTGATGAATATTGGGTTTGGATAGAGGTTATCGATAATGCTGGCTGTTCTACTTTCCGTGCTTTACCCGTTAGTCCTGTTGCTCCACTACCCGTATATATTGTTGACTTTACAGTTGATGCATTGAGTTTTACTGGTGATGAAGCTACAGCTCCAGCTGACATTACTGGTGGCGATTTTGATGTTGACGCAGCAGGTACTTGTCCTACTTTTGTTAACGAAAAATGGATTGCTGATGATCTTGATGATAACACCATGAACGATGGCAACTCTTATGTTTATTTTAGGGTAACTCGCACCACTGCTACAGGTCCTGCTTCAGGATGGAACATCACACCAATTGTTTCGACCGCTTCAGCTTGGGAGGTTTCGACCGATGCCAGCACATGGACTTCAATGAATGCAACACAGTCGGTAGCTAGTGGCAATGTATTGTACGTAAGGGCAACCGTTCCCAATGCAACTACAGCACAAGTGGTTAGTTTCGATATAGCTGCTACAGGCCAAGATGCTGGTGGCGTTTATACAGATGCTAATACTGTTGGTGTAGGTAGCGAATCTAACGTAGCTACAAAAACCATCAATGCACTACCAACAGTTGGTACTTTTGGTGGAAGCAACTAAGCATTTAATTTTATGATGACCCATTTTAGAAAAATATTTGTTTTCGCTTTGGTGCTTTGTGCGCTTCCCTTTGTTGGGAAGGCACAGAGTTCACCAT
>DATERL010000124.1:0-34673 GCA_035271585.1 Prolixibacteraceae bacterium | reverse complement strand
GCATTTTCGACCAGCAGTTGCAACGAAACGGGTAATATGTTGCAATTTTCGTCGTCAATTTTCCAAACGAGATCAATTTTATTTTCATCCCTTATTTTTTGCAAAAAGTAAAAATCGTTAACAAACTCTATTTCCTTTTTAAGCGGAACAGTATCTGCTTCGCGGTTTTCAAGTATATAGCGATAAATATTTGAAAGCCTTTGGGTGAATTGTTCTGCTTTTTGGGGTTGCGTTGTAATGAGCGACGAGAGCGTGTTCAAACTATTGAAAAGGAAGTGGGGGTTGACTTGATTTTTTAGCGTTTCGCTTTGGTAAACCAGCATTTGCTCACGGGTTTTATACACTACTTTCATCATTTCGAGCCACATAATAATGAAAAATATCAGGGTAGCGATAAAGGCTGCAATCAGCACCGAAATGAAAATCCCCTTTATCTCGTATTTAAAAAGATGATTGAGCGAAGCTTGCAAACTGTTTTGCCACTGCATATTAAAAGATACAATAACGGCTGAGGCAATAAATGTACCTACAATCAAAATGGTAAAAAAGAAAATGGTAATTCGTGCAATTACCTGCCGGGTAAATATTTTCTGGTTGTTGGTTTCGAAAGATCGAAACAGTGAACGTGAAACCCAGTAGAATATTTCGGCATCGAGCAACATGATAACGACCGATATGGAAGTAAAGACAATGAATGAGCCGCTTCCGTTTAGCGCCCAAAATATTAGGGATCCTACTATACTGAAAAATAAAATACGGGCATGGATGTTCCAAGGGAACTGTAATCCAAAGTTGAAGAGTTGTGAAATTTTTTGTTTCATGATATTGTATTTTTAAATTCGAAACAAAATTTGCCCAAATATTCAAGTTATAAAAACGATTTTTGCAGAGCGGTATGATAATAGTGCTAACCCGTTTGTTCCTGTTGTTTGCCCGTAAATTGCGATTTCAATTATGAGTTTACTTTTGTGTTTGCACCTCGTTCAACATTATGGCACTGGCATATATTAAATCCGAAGGGTAAGTAATTTTGATGTTTTCGCGATTGCCTTCCACTAGGTTTATTTTCTTGCCAAAGCTTTCCAACACCGAGGCATCGTCGGTAAACGATTTTCCTTTGGCGGCAATGTATGCTGCTTTAATTTCGTTGGTCAAAAAAACCTGTGGAGTTTGAACGCTTACAAATTCGTCGCGATTAGCAATGCGGTTGTGTTCGCCATCAAGCTGTCGTATCGATTCTACCAAGGGCAAAACGGGTAGTGCGTTCCCGGCTTCGAGGGTTTTATCGAGGCAGTGCTGTAAGGTGTTGGTACTGACCAATGGACGTACCCCATCGTGAATAAACACAATGCCGTTTTCGTGAATGCAGTCTAAGCCGTTCGATACGCTTTCGGTTCTGGTTGCTCCGCCGGCTACAAGTTGGTATTTAATGTCGAATTGGTATTTAGCACAAATTTCTGTCCACGTAGAAAATTGATTTTGGGGTAAAACCAAAATGATTTCCATAGTAGGATCGAATTGAACAAAACGTTCGATGGTGTGCATAAGAACCGGTTTTTGTTGTAGCAGCATGAACTGCTTTGGTACTTCCGATTTCATTCGGGTTCCACTTCCGCCGGCCACAATAAGTGCATAAACCTTCATCTTTTATTTTTGTTTTTAAAATGAATCAACATTTTGTTACTTTGAACGTTTGGTTGAGTGAATAAAAATAGCTTTTTATAAACAATAGATTGTTAGATTATTAGATATTAGTATGAAGATAAAACGATTGGCATTGATAATGAGAGGTATAATAAACCATATTTGTAAAACGTAATGCGCTGACTTTTACGCTTAAAAAAACTTAACTAGCAGTTAATTAGCATATTAGAATAGTGATATGAAAGAAATTTACAGTTTTCTGGAGCAAGTCGATGCCAATAATAACCGCGAATGGTTCGATATTCATCGTGACGAATACAAAAGTGCGCAACAGAAATTCTTATACATTACCGAGTTATTGATTAACGAAATAAGATCCTTCGACCGTGAAATTTCGTACATGGATCCTAAAAAATGTGTGTTCAGAATATTCAGAGACGTGCGGTTTTCGAACGATAAACGACCTTATAAAAACAACTTTGGAACCTATATTGCTCGCGATGGTCGCAAAGGTGGAAACCCTGGTTATTACTTGCATTTACAGCCTGGCGCATCGTTTTTGTCGGGAGGCATTTACATGCCCGATGCCGCTAAACTAAAAGCCATCAGGACAGAAATCTACAATCATCCACACGATTTTATAGAATTGCTTGAGGCCGATGAGTTTAAGTCGAACTTCAAACTTTTTAGTGAAGACAAATTAAAAACTTCGCCCCGCGATTTTCCCAAAGATTTTGAGCACATCGATTTGCTGCGGTATAAGTCGTATGCGCCCACTAAACCCATTTCCGATGCGCAATTGTTATCGCCCGATTTTTTCGAATTTGTTATCGAAAGCTTCCGTTTATTGACACCCTTTAACCATTATTTAAACGATGTTATTGGCCGGGTGTAATTAGTGATGTGGTTTTATTCGATTATGCTGGTATATTCTGATACTCAGTACCAACTCCACCATTCCAACAGCAAAAAATAGCGGTTGCATCCAGCTCGATAACGAAATGTAGTACATTTGAACAGCTATCCAAATCATGAGTGCAGCTCCGAATATAATGCCCAGTACCGCGGCTTCTTTTTTCACTTTTAGGCTAAAATACGATGAGATGAGTTGCCCCAATCCGTTCACAACTAACAAAATGAAGCCCGGAATTAAATAGTTTTCGAAGGGTGAGTTTTGCAGCAATTCAATGCTAAATCCTGGCGCTCCTTCGGGGTTTAAAATCATTGGTAATCCACCGGCTAAAGCGCCCATTCCCACAAATATTTGTAAGTAACCAAGGTATTTGAATAAGCTATTTTTCATCGTTTTAAAATACTTTATTTTTAATGTAATTAATAATGTCGGCTGCCTTAAATGGCTTTATTTACGCCCAATCCAAATAGTGCATAATCGTATTTTACAGGGTCGTTTGCATCCATCAAGCGCAGGTTGGCGGTTAATTCTTCAACGGCTGCCCAGTCGTTTTGTTTGCGAGTGAGTAGTTCCAGTTGGCGCGATACATTGCCGGTATGCACATCGAGTGGAAGCATAAGTGCCGAGGTTGGAATCTGCTTCCAAAGCCCAAAATCAACTCCACAGTTATCGTTGCGAACCATCCAACGCAAAAACATGCACAAGCGTTTGCCCGACGATTTTTTGGCCACATTGGCCACGTGTTTTTCGCAACGTTGGGGGTGGGGCAATTCAAAAAACACAGTTCTGAAATGATTAAAAGAAGCGTATAAAGTGTTTTCTTGTTTAAAACCTTGTGTGAAAACAGTCTCCAAACCACCATGTTTGCGATAAATATTTTGTAATGCACTTAAAAAATATTGAATGTCGATACCGTTAAATGTTCGGTGCACAAAGTTTTCGAATGCTTCGAAATCGTTTTTTTCGGCATTTAGAATAAATTCGTGGGGATAGTAGCCCATCCACTTCATGAGTTTATTGGCGTTGTTAATAATTGACCGACGGTTGCCCCAAGCAATGGTAGCTGTTAAAAAACCGGCTATTTCAATGTCTTCTTTTTTATCAAATTGATGTGGAATTGAAATGGGGTCGTCGACGATAAATCCTGGCACATTAAATTTGAGGGTTTGTTCATCGAGAAAGCTTTTCAGTTCATCGTTAATCATTTGATTATCACTCCATCTTTTATTTCAAAAACAACATCACCCATGCTTGCAAAATCGCGGTCGTGGGTTACAATTACCAGTGTTACGCCATATTTATCGCGCAACGAGAAGAAGAGTTCGTGCATTTCTTCTTGGTTCTTACTGTCGAGGTTGCCGGTGGGTTCGTCGGCAAAAATTACCGAGGGGTCGTTAATCAGCGCCCGGGCAACAGCCACCCGTTGTTTTTCGCCGCCCGAGAGTTCGTTGGGTTTGTGGGTGAGTCGTTCGCCAAGCCCAAGAAAACCCAGCAGTTCTGTCCCGCGCTTTTCGACTTGTTGACGAGATTTTCCAGCAATATAACCAGGCAGGCACACGTTTTCGAGCGCATTAAACTCGGGTAATAAATGGTGAAACTGAAAAACAAAACCAATGTGTTTATTTCGGAATGCAGCCAGTTCTTTCTCGTTCATTTTTAAAATATTTTGGCCGTCGATAACAATGCTGCCACTGTCGGGCAGGCTTAAGGTGCCCAATATTTGCAATAATGTTGTTTTGCCGGCACCACTTGCGCCAACAATCGATATTATTTTTCCTTTTTCAATTTCTAAATCGACACCTTTCAGCACTTTTAATGTGCCGAACGATTTGCTTATGTTTTCTGTTTTTATCAAAGCTTAAAACTTAAATACAACGACAATATAAGTAATATAAGTAAGCAGCAGTAATAAACCTTCGACCCTTGAAATACGGCTGCCGCTAATTCCTTTGTATTTCCCAAGTATTGAAAATCGCTCTTCTTTTTTAAACAAATAAGCCATTGGAAGCATAAAAATAAACAACAAGAGGTAGATGGCAATCATGAAATTGAGGTCGATTCTGAATTCTGGGAAATTGACTGGAATGACACTGATGCTTGACGTAATGCCAATTACAGCAAAAACATTGAAAATATTCGACCCTATAATGTTGCCCACCGAAATGTCGGTTTCTTTTTTAACTGCGGCAATTATCGAAGCGGTAAGCTCGGGAATACTGGTGCCAAAGGCTACAATGGTAATAGAAATAACGCGTTCGCTTACTCCCCAAAAAGCCGCAATATCGGAAGCACCCAGTACTAGAAAACGTGAACCAAGTGCCAATCCACCCGATGCCAAAACAACAAAAACGAGATAAACCCATATTTTATACTCGTTTTTAGGTTTAAGTATTGGAATGGATACCTCAAAGCGTTTTGAACTTTTGATTGAACTAATTATGAATAATATAAGTAAGGCAAACATTATTAGGCCTTCGATGTGGCTTATGATACCGTTGTGCATCGTTACATACAAAACCAAGCCCGAAATGAACATAATTGGCCAGCTTCGTTTGATGGTTTGCGTTGAAACCGGCATGGGCAAAATAATTACGGTTAATGCCAGTACCAAGGCAATGTTGACAATATTTGAACCAATTACGTTACCCAAAGCTATTTCGGGGTGGCCGGTAATAGCCGCTTCGAGGCTCACAATGAGCTCGGGTGCCGAAGTTCCAAATGCAACCACGGTAAGCCCGATAACCAGTGACGAAATTTTAAAATGATTGGCTATGGCAACACTGCCCCTAACGAGGTAGTCGCCACTGAAAACCAACACGATAATACCAAATATAAGGGTGCCAATACTTTTTAGGAGTGTTATGTCCATTAAAAATCAATATTATCTATTTCGTTAATATTCTTTTTGATATTCTTATTGATTTCGTTGGTGTCGTCGGTTATCGACTTTTTAACGTCGTCAATATCTTTCCGAATATCGGCTGTGGAGTTGTCAAACTCACGTTGTATATCGCTGGTAGCTTTTTTGAACTCTTTCATTCCTTTTCCCAACACGCGTGCAATTTCGGGGATCGATTTGGCGCCAAAAAAAATAAGTGCTAAGGCTAAAATTAAAAGAATTTCTTGTCCACTAATAAACAATATAACCATAGTTGTATATTTTAATCGACAAATTTATACGAAAACATCGTATTATAACAATTTACAGGAATATTGTTTTTCAACTTTTTAGGATTCAAGATGCTTTTTGGGATTTATATTATAACCAATCCCTCTATTTTAGAAAACGCATGAAACACTTCTTTTTTTTATTCCGATAGCGTGCCCCGTATATCGGGGAGGAGCGATATTGGGAGAAGCATTCTCTAAGTTTTACTGGACAACAATAAAATAACATAATAAAACAGAGATCTGGGGTTAAATACTGAACCTCCAAAATCTCTGTTTAAATTCGATTTATCGAAAAAATATCACTTCTTATTTCAAGCCCTCAATGCGCTCTTCCAATGCTTTGATTTTGTCTTCGGCATCGGCTTGTTTTTTGCGTTCAACATCAACTACTTGAGCTGGTGCTCCGGCCACAAAGCGTTCGTTGCTCAGTTTTTTTGTTACCGAGTTAAGGAAACCTTTGGTGTAATTTAGCTCTTCGGTGAGTTTTTTCAGTTCTTCGACCACATCAATTTTGTCGCCTAGCGAAATGAAGAACCCCGATGTTTTCACCCTGAACGATACGGCTCCTTTCACATCGGTATCGACGGAAGTTAGTGCCGAAAGGTTAGCCATTTTTACAATTACAGGTGTAAGTTGTGTGTCGAAACCTTTGCTGCCTTGATTTACTTGCAGTTCAAGTGTTTCTTTCATGGCCAAGTTGGCCTCGTTGCGCACATTGCGAATGCCCGAGATGGTTTCTTTGGCATCTTCCATTTTTTCGAGCAACTCTTCATCAATTGCACCGGCTTTTGGTAAAAGCGTAAGCATGATACTTTCGCCTTCGGTGCGGGTGTCCAGTTGTTGCCAAATTTCCTCGGTAATAAATGGCATAAATGGGTGTAACAAGCGCATTACTTTGTCGAACAGTTCAATGAGCTGTTGGTACGTTTTTGCATCAATGGGTTGCTGGTAAGCGGGTTTAACCAACTCAAGCAACCACGATGAGAATTCGTCCCGGATGGTGGTATAAATGAGCATCAGCGCGTCCGAAATACGGAATTTTTTGAAGAGGTCGTCCATATCGACAATGGTTTTGTTCAGTTGTGAAGTAAACCATTCGATGGCCAGTTTTGAATGCTCGGGTTGTTCAATACTGTTGTCGATTTCCCAGCTTTTTACTAGGCGGAAGGCGTTCCATATTTTTGCCGAAAAGTTACGGCCTTGTTCGGGTAGTGCTTCGTCGAAGAGTAAATCGCCACCAGCGGGCGAGCAAAACAACATGCCCACGCGAACACCATCGGCACCATATTTGGCAATAAGGTCGAGCGGGTCGGGGGAGTTGCCTAACGATTTCGACATTTTGCGGCGCAGTTGGTCGCGTACAATACCGGTATAGTAAACATTGCGGAAAGGTAAATCTTTACGGTATTCATATCCCGAAATGACCATGCGGGCTACCCAAAAGAACATGATTTCGGGCGCTGTTACCAAATCGTTGGAGGGATAGTAGTAGTTTACATCGGCATTATTGGGTTGGCGAATACCATCGAACACGGCAATGGGCCAAAGCCACGACGAAAACCAGGTGTCCATCACATCCTCGTCCTGGCGCAAATCGCTAAGGCTTAAACTGCTGTTACCTGTTTTTTCGATGGCCAGTTTCAGTGCTTCTTCAGCTGTTTTAGCCACCACAAAATCGTTAGAGTTGGGCAGGTAATAAACTGGTATGCGATGTCCCCACCACAATTGGCGGCTAATGCACCAGTCCTGGATATTCTCCATCCAGTGCTTATACGTGTTTTTGAATTTTGCTGGGTGAAACTTCACCTTGTCGTTCATCACGTTTTCGAGCGCAGGTAACGAAATGTCTTTCATTTTCATGAACCATTGCATCGATAGTTTGGGTTCGATAACAGCGTTGGTACGTTCCGAGAAACCTATTTTATTGATATAGTTTTCGATTTTTTCAACATTCCCTGCTTTCTCGAGGTCGATTATAATTTCGTCGCGAGCAACAAAGCGATCTTTACCAACATATAATTGAGCACTTGGGGCTAATGTCCCGTCGGGGTTGAATATGTCGATTAATTCGAGGTGGTGGCGTATGCCAATTTCGTAGTCGTTCACATCGTGAGCGGGGGTTATTTTAAGGCAGCCGGTACCAAATTCCATATCAACATAATCGTCTTCAATAATAGGAATTGAGCGGTTGATAAGCGGTACCAATACTCGTTTGCCTTTGAGGTGCTTGAAACGCTCGTCGGCAGGGTTTACGCATACGGCAGTATCGCCCAAAATGGTTTCGGGGCGGGTGGTGGCGATGGTCACAAATTCGTTTTCGCTGCCCTCTATTTTATAACGGAGGTAGTACAATTTCGACTGCACTTCTTTGTGGTTCACTTCTTCGTCAGATACGGCTGTTTGGGCGCTTGGATCCCAATTAACCATGCGCACGCCGCGATAAATCAAACCCTTTTTGTACAGGTAGATAAATACGTCGATTACACTTTCGTAATAGCCTTCGTCCATCGTAAACGAGGTGCGATCCCAGTCGCACGATGCGCCCAGTTTTTTAAGCTGATCGAGAATAATACCGCCGTGTTTTTCTTTCCATTCCCAGGCGTGTTTTAAAAATATTTCGCGGGTAAGACTGCTTTTTTTGATGCCTTCCTTATTGAGTTTGTCCACTACTTTGGCTTCGGTGGCTATTGAAGCGTGGTCGGTTCCGGGAACCCAGCAGGCATTTTTGCCCTGCATGCGCGCGCGGCGCACCAGAATGTCCTGAATGGTATTGTTGAGCATGTGCCCCATGTGTAGCACGCCAGTTACGTTTGGTGGCGGAATAACAATGGTGTAAGCTTCACGCTCGTCGGGTGTGGAGTGGAAAAACTTGTTGTCCATCCAGTATTTGTACCATTTATCTTCAACTAAAGAGGGGTCGTATTTTCCGGAAATTTCCATAATGATATGATATTTTGAATATTCGGTTTAAAATCAAGTTGCAAAAATATAAAATTTGCTGAGTTGTTGGGCAGTATAATTGAATGTTGTTGCCGAAGGGTTGAAAAAAGCGAGTTCTGAGGAGCTGCTTATGCAATTTTGTCTTTCGTTTTTAAAAAATGTTGCACCTATGGTGCTACTATTGATTTATTATCGTCAATGCTTTGTATGGCATGCAACAGCAAATCAATTTCGGTAAGTAATAATTCACTTTTGCTTATGTTCCATAAGTACGATTTAAAGAACAAAATCGAATCGCTTACTGGCATTTGCTGAATTTTAACGTGCGATTGGGTGATTTTACTTTCTCTATTTATGCTGATATTTCGCCATAATAAACTGCTGTCTCTAACGTTCGATATTTCATAAACGAGGGAAATATTGTCGTATTTATTTGCATTCATATTTAAGCTCACGTCAAACAAAAAATCGATATTGGGTATTTCAATATTATCAATGAGATTAAAGTATTCCGATGAGAAATTAATGCTGTCGTTGTTTTGTGAAGAATATAAATTCAAGTGATTTAGTGCTTTGCAGTACATTTCGTTCGAAATTATTTTATTGTTTATCGTTGTGTAAAGGCTTGTATTTCTGAAAGTATTGAGTTGGTCTAACAAATCGGATTTTATGGAATCGTTATCAATACTGTGGATATTTAACAAGGTATCGACCCTGAATAGTTTATCGCCAGTTAGAAAATATTCATTCGAAAGAAAATCAACTACTTCGCGGTTATCGTTCATGAATGCAATATTTATAGAATGGTCATTTTTATTCGAGAAAAGAGTATTCCCAATTGACGTAGATATTGATGGTGCCGAAATGAAATCTTGCATGAACGATAAAAGGGTTTCGGGTACATCGAGGTGGCTGACTGGGTTTGAAAATGTTTTATATTCCTTTAGCTTTTCCGAAAAAATTAGTAAGGGGACATGATAGCGTTTTAATAAATTATCGATAGGCAGTTCGGTCATTGGATGATCACCGGTTATTATGAATATTGTATTCTCGTAATCGGCTTGCTTTTTATACTCATCAAAAAAGTCATTTAAGGCATCATCAACATATAATACTGTTTTTAGATATTTTGAGTAGGTGTCATAAAATTTTCGGTAAGGTTCGCTAATGTGTTTTTCAAGTTTTTTGGTGTAGTCGCTTTCGTTAGCAATATAAAAGGGAGAATGGCTTGTGCCTGAGAAATAAACATCGAGCCTTTTGAGTTGGTTTAATGTGTCGATCACTTGCAACGATTGCGAAAACAAGTCTTTATCGGAATAACCCCAGAAGAAACGATTTTCGCCAACAATAATTTTTTTGTATTCGGAAGAAAACTTACTGTTGTCAAACACTAAGTCGATATCGTTATACTTAAAAAACCTGTCTTTTTGATGAAACCAAGCTCCTTGTCCGTAATAAAATGAAGTATAATACTGGTTCGATTTCAAAATTGAAATCAATGAAAGGTGCCTGGGAAGCCGCTCTTGAAGGGTGAAGCCTTTTTCTCCGTAGGGCAGGCCGCCTAAAATACTTGGCACCACAGCAAATGAGCGCTCACCTAGTGTAAAACAGTGATCCCAGTACAAGCTTTTATCCTTTAGTTGATTTAGAAAGGGCATTAATACAGAGCCTTTATAGTTGTGAATGAAATCATCATTTAACCCTTCAATAATTAGAATGACAATATTAGGGCTTTGGTCAAATTCAGAGAAGTAGGCCTTAAGATCATTTTTCCGTTTAGGTTTGTGAATCAGAGGATACTCTTTGCTTATGAATGTTTTGACAGGGTACATTTTTTGAAACTTATCGGCATAATTCGTGGCCTGTTTGTTCAAATTGAAGTTTGAAAAATATTTTAGCGAGTTGCTCACAAAATAGAGCGGCTTGTTTATCGAAAACTTGTCGAAATTTTTATAATAAACGGAATGAACAAGAAAAAATAGCGGTAATGATATCAGCACAATGGCGTAAGTGATTTTACTAATTATGGGACGGATGTTTATTCTATTTAAACCCCATAAAACAAAAACCATGAAGGAAATAATCAGAACAAAGATAAAAAGGGTTGAAGGTAAATTGGTGTCGGTTGTTTTAATGGTAAATAATACCTCTTGAATTGAATACTTATACAGAAAAATATCTAAAGGGATAAGTTGATAAATAAAGTACTTAATGATTATGAAACAAGTAGTTAAAACAACGCAAAGAAGAGTAACGTTTAAAATTTTTACAAAAGGTTTTTTAAAGCGAGATGCTAAAAAGTAAAAAGGAAAATACAACACAGCAACAATGCCGACAAATAACAAATCATAGCCCCATCCAATTAATTCAGCTGTTAGAGTTTTTATTTTAAATCCATAGTCATTAAAGACTAAAAGCGATTCTATTATCCGAAGAGCGCTGGCAAAAATGTAAATAGCAAGAATTACTTTTGTATAAGATCCTGAAAGTGGCTTGATTTTATATTTGCTCATAAAAATAGCTTAGATCGGAAAACGGAAAATTTAATCCCAGTTGCATTTTGATTTGTTGAATCAAAATTACAATATTATTTAACTAATGGTGTTTTTTGAATTATTTATTGAGCACGAACACTCAGCAGGTTCAATGGTATTATCTAATAATATTGATAGGGCATTCCCGTTTGGTCTTTGAGCTTTCGCCTTTTAAAACTACAATTACACTTACTTCTTCAAAATGCATTGTACTTTCTATATGCACTAAGAGGGTGGTTCTTCATTGTTGTTTTCAAAAAGTGTGTTGTTTTTCGTTATTTAACGGGAGCCAAATCGACCAGATGGCATTTTTGGCAAAATTGTGGTGTTTCGTTTTCAAACCATAGGGTTCGCCAGGCTTTAAAATCGTTGTTGTTGAGTAGGTTAATGAGGGTGTCGTTTTTGATGTTTCCAAAGTTCTTTTCTTTTGGAAAAGGCTTTGCACAGCAAGGCACCACAAAACCATCTTGACAAACATAAAAATGAGTCCAAGGGAAAGGGCATTTCTGAAAACCATTGTCGGTTTTAAAATTTCTGTTGGTTACAATTACTTCGGGAGTGGTCGAAATTGCCTGTTCCAATTCGTCGAGAGCAGTCAAAAATTGGTCCGATTGATAGAACTGATAATAGGATGTAGGAATTCCGGTTACCGATGCCAGGTTTAGCAGGGTGAAGTCCATGTACCGAACGCCAACCTCTTGGGCATATTTTACCAAATTGGCCATCTCTAGATAGTTTTCTTTGGTAACAACCATGTTTAACAGTAAATCGGTTGATGAATTTTTGCACATTTTTGAAAGTGCCCTGATATTTTTGTCCAATATTTCAAAATTGGAGTTTATGCGAATGGAATTGTAGGTTTCATTTAATCCATCGATCGAGATTTGTATGGTGTCAATTTTATTGATCACTTTTTCAACACTTTCCAAAAAGTTGGGCAAAACGGCATTGGTCGAAATGGAAATAACAATTCCCTTATTTTTGCTTTTGATGTAGTCAACTACCTCGGGCAAATTGCGGTATAAAAAGGTTTCGCCCATGCCCGTTAGTCCAATCGAATCGAGGTAAGGGTATATCTCATCGATCACTCTTTTGGCTTGTTCAACTTCCATCATGCCCTTGTCCATTTGTTTGCCATAATCGTATTCGCGCGGACAAATTGTGCAGGCCAAGTTACAGTGGTTGGTGAGTTCCAGCATTATGGTTGATGGGTAGGCCACCTTGGTCGATTTGGTGAGCTTTAAATAGAAATGCTTTGTTTTGTTGGCAACATATTTCGGAAAGCTCTTGTTTAGCGGTAGATAGTATATTCTGCGGAGCGCCTTTTTTATCTTACGTGAGTTCATTTTTTTATTTTTGGTTTATTGTTGATTGTCAGGTTTGTATGTCGGCCGATTAAGTTGGCAAATATGCTGTGTATGTCAAACCCGAATTTGGTTAAATGTATTAAGTTGCAATATTTTGCTTCAAAATTAATAAAAAATACGGTTTGATTGAAGGCTGGAGAATAACATTAAAAGTTGTAAGCGCAAATAGCTTTGGTTATTGTTGTTGTTTGCTATTTTTACTTTCGAATTTGACCATTACATTTGCATCATAATCCGCTGTTATGCTTGAAACTTTTTTCTCCTCGTTTTTGATTATGCTCGATGCCTTGGGGCGTATTTTCCTCATTATTGTGGTCGCAGGTCTTTTAGTGCGAAAAAATGTAATAACCCAAGATCATATTAAGGCAATGGCCCATATCACTGTGAATATTTTGTTGCCTTGTATGCTGTTTTCAAGTTTTGTGAAAAACTTTAATCCTGTTGAAATGCCCGATTGGTGGCTGTTGCCATTGTCGTGCCTTGGCATGATAGGTTTTGGACTTGGTTTGGGCTATTTGTTTTATCCGCGAACTTTTCGTCAAAAACAAAACCTGTTTCCCCTGGCCAGTATGCAAAATGCCATTTATCTGGTTTTGCCAATAGGTCGGTTTATTTTCCCCGATCAATTTGATGAATTTCTGGTGTACAGTTTCCTTTTTATAATTGGGTTTACCCCAACAGCCTGGAGCATTGGTAAAATACTCATCACCGGACGCCAGTTTAAGGATGTAAAATGGCGCGAGTTTTTAACGCCACCATTTATTGCTTCGGTGGGAACGGTTTTGTTGGTGTTGAGTGGTTTGCATCGTTTTGTGCCGGCTTTGGTTCTCGACTCGGTTTCGCTAGTAGGCGAAGCTACCATTCCGGTATCGAATATTGTGCTGGGCGCTACGCTGGGTACCATATCGTTTAAAGTGTGGCCATCGTTGATCGATTTGTTGAAAATTACGTCCATCAAATTCTTTTTTATCCCACTGGCTACTGTTATTGTGTTGCATTTTTTGGGATTAAAAGAGAGCAATCCGTTACTGGCCAGCTTAATGGTAATCGAGTCGGCAGCAGCACCGGCAACAGCGCTCATTTTACAAGTGCGCTCGTATGGAGGCGATAAACAAACCATTGGCAGCATGATGCTTATTAGTTACGCAATATGTTTGCTGGCTATACCGTTTTGGATTGCAGTATGGCAATTGTTTTGAGTAATCATATTATTGTTCAGTTTGTTTCTTAATTTTGTTTAATTCTAAAATTTATCGATATGTATATTAATAGAACAAAATCATTGACTACTACACTGTTAGCTGTTTTTTCTTTAGTGCTAGTTTTTACTTCATGTATCGACGACTCAACACCGCCGGTAATGCCGCCGGTCGAATCGCTCGAAATGGATTTTTCACATTTTCAGCAGGAAAAAAGCACCGAGATTTTACTTGAGAACTGGCTATATAGTCTGACCACGGTTAGTGTTTTTAATATTTATGCATCGGCTACTTTAGCAATTCCAACAGCAGCCTATCGTATTGCATTGGAGAAAACTCCTAATTACGAAAGCAATCATCAATGGTTGTGGAGTTTCGATCTTCCTGTTTTTGGTGCAACTTATACGGCTAAATTAACCAGTACCACCCAGCGTAAGGGTAAAGTGCTTTGGGAAATGCGTGTCGATAAACAAGGCCCTGACGGGTTTACCGATTTTTTATGGTTCGAAGGTGAAGCTTATTTAGATGAAAGCGTTCAATGGGTAATTTACGATACACCAAGTTCGCCGGTTGAAGTACTCAAAACCAATTGGATTAAAGCTGAAGGCAGTAACAGCGGCAGTCTTAGCTATACTTTAGTTGATGCTAATCACGATTATTATAAAAGCACCATTGAATCGGGAACAATGCCCAACGAAACTTACGATCGCTATTTCAATATTTACCGAAGCGATTTACAAAGCAATGTTTCTATCAAATGGAGTACAACCGACAATTCGGGTAGGGTGAAAAGCTTTAAATATTTCGAAGATGAAGCGTGGCATTGCTGGAACAAATACTTGCTCGACGATACTTGCTATTAATAATAGATTGTTAGATATTAGTATTGAGACAGAATGCAGATTTATGGTATTCAATTATTTAGCGAAATATTTAAATAGTATGTAAGACTTTTATGAAAATAAAACGAACCATTATATTACTCAATTGAAATGTCATCAGAGAAAGCACAATTACCGTTATAAAAGGTAATTGTGCTTTCTCTATTCTGCCAGTAGCTGTTCAATTTCAGCAATTTCGGAATTCAGTTTTCTAAAACGTTCTTTTATCGAGTATTTTAACGAAACGTAGGTTGAACCTGCAAATATGATGATTATCAATCCTAAAGGCAAAAAAGGCAAAATTGAATGTGTTGAAAAGATGGGGGATTCCATCATTAAAAATATCCCTGCAATTGCTGCCGGGGCTAAAAACGATCCAAACCGTTTGAATTTTAATTTGTTTTTCTCCAATTCGGCCACTTGTTTTTTCAATATAAATACTGATTGTTGATAATCGATTTTATGAACCAGCCTAAAGTATTGAATAGCCCAAATATAAGTAGTTACGAAGAAGCTCCAGAATAATAAGTTGCCAAGGTAAAACCAAAAATCGTTTCTGATTTCGAAATTGGGCAATAAAAATACCGCAACCGCAATAATCGGAAGAGCTAATTCAAGTGTTGCTTCAATTTTGATACGTGTTATTCGTTTTTGGGTTTTCGTTTGCAATATGCGGTTTAGTATTTCGCGGTTAACTTTAAGCGAATTCTGTATTTTTTGGTCGTTAGCCAACCACATGTTTTGTAATTCAGTTAGTTCCATTTTCGTTTCATTTTAAAATTACCATTTTTCTTAATTGTTCTTTTATCCTATTAATACGGGTTCCCACATTGGTTTTGCTCATGCCTGTAATTTCGGCCATTTCGTCGTACGTTTTTCCATCGAGTTGGAGCAGAATAAGCGCTTTGTTGATTTCACTAAGTTCGTTGATACATTGATAAAGTATTTCGAGTTCGTCGGTGTATTCGGCTTCAATGATCGGAATATTAGGTGGCGTTTTCTGAAAATCAACCCTCAAAAAAAGTGATTCGTTTTTACGTTTTCGGCTAGCATTCATTGCTGTATTAAGAGCTACACGGTATATCCACGTCGAGATTTTACACTGGTGCTTAAAATTTTTAACCGATTGCCACATTTGTAATATTATTTCACTAATCAGGTCGTCCCTGTCGGCTGCTATATTGCAGTAAGCTCCGGCAATTTTATAGATCATTCGCGAATGATCTTCAATAAGCTGTTCAAATTCTTGGTTGTTGATATTCATGTTTGAAAAAACGTTGTACTATTTCAATGTTATGCTATTGGTAGCACTGATGGTTGAAAAATCACAAGGTAAGTGGAAAAATGTAATTGTTTTGATAAAATATTTGATTGCATTAACTCTGCATGAGTATGAAAAACCTCCTTAAACAAGTTCAAAAGAAGTAGTTACTTTATGAATAAGGCTTCTTGAAATTTTAAAAACAACGGATTAAAAGGTAAATGAGGATTTAGTTGTTAATTTTGATAATCCTTTTAATTTTATAATAATTAAGTCCTACTAACTCAGAACAACTTCGTTCTTTTTCTCCAAGTTGAATGTAAACGTTTATTGGTTCAGCTATTTCATATCCAACAGTTTTGCCAATCAAAACATCATCCGACTTAATTGTATCATTACCCATCCTAATCTTCCATCCCCAGCTACAAGCGTCTTTGTCAGGATTAAATGATAGGATTTGCGAATTGCTCACAATAGTTGTCAAGTTTGTAATAGAAAGTTTAACAGTATAGTCTTTTGGTTTGATTGTCAGGCTTATATTAGGGTATGGGGATAAGTTAATAAGAGATATGTTTAAATGGTTGATTGTTGTGTCTATCGAAATACTTTTATTTGTATTTAATTCTATTGAATGCTCCCCAATTCCTATTATTGATAAATTAAGCTTAATTTTTGCATTTCCTTCCCATACACATATTCCACCTTCGGGGCATCTTGAATCATTAAGTACCGAATCAAAACGTAAAGTCGATTGGCCAAAGGTTGTTGCATATTCTTCGTATTTTAATTCCAAGGTGTCAATCGATAGTGTATTTTGATGTTTTGAGTATTCTGAAACATAGACACTTGTATAGTTGGTTGTTGGGTATAGTGTTTTGCAAGGGTTCAATTCATTTGCTTCTGCAATTCGTACTTTTACTTGTAGAAGTTCTCCTATTTTAAAGTCAGCTTGATTTAAATTTATTGAATTGTAAAGACATGATTCACTTTCTCCTATAAACTTATATTTTTTTTGGGTGCAGTCTGGAAAATATAGTAAACACGTGGCGCAATTTAGGTCATATCCAACAATCTCTGCGATGTAAAAATTATCAATTGTTTTATCTTCCTTATCGCATCCAATTAAAAAGGATAATATCAGTCCGATAATTACTATTTTTTTCATATCGTTGTTTTATTTATAGATACAATCAGTTTCCTTTTAGTTGCGCAGTTTTCTAAACTTACTCCCAAAAAACAGAAAGCGTTAGCAAAAACTTTTTAACTATCAACGTTGAAGTAGATTGTATTTTATCGAAATGATTAATTTTTGTTTCTCACAATCGCCTTTACCAGTTGCCCCAAACCAAAAATGGCGGTAAGGGTAATAATAATGGTGGCACCCGAAGGCAGGTTGGTGTAATATGCCAAGTACAAACCCGAAACCATTCCTACGAAACCGATAATAATTGAACCGATAATAATTGACTTAAACGACTGCGCAAAAATATTGGCTGTGGCTTGGGGCAATGTTAATAACGAAAGCACCAGTATTACGCCCGAAATACGTGTGCTAGCAACAATTACCAAGGCACTGAGCACAATAAGTAAATAATTGAATAAATCCACAGGTACGTTACGGGCACGGGCAAATTGCTCGTCGAACGAAATCATCATAATAACCCGGTAAAAAACAACAAAAATGCCCACGCTAATAACTGTTACGGCAAGCATATAATAAATGTCGGCATTGATTACGGTTAGTATACTGCCGAATAAAAAGCTCATTAAATTTGGCGCATAGCCAGGTTTCAAGGCAATAAAAATAATACCAATGGCCATTCCCAACGACCACCATATTGCGATTGATGAGTCTTCGCGTACTTTCCCTTTGTGGGTGAAATAGTAAATACCTAAAGCCGACAGTACTGCGAAAACACCGGCTCCCAGCATGGGTGCCAAGCCTAAAAAGTAGGCAATGCCAATACCTCCAAACGAAGCGTGTGTTATTCCTCCCCCAATAAAAACCATGCGTCGCGCTACAATGTAACTGCCAATAATGCCACACGAAATTGAAGTGAGTAGAATGGCAATTAGTGCGTTGGTGAAAAATGTGTAATGAAATAATTCAAGCATGCTGGTGTGGTTTTAATGGTTGTGATGATGAGCGCCAAGTACGGTGTGGGGCACCTGTCCATGGGTTATTATTTGAATGGGGCAATTGTACGAGGCCAGTTGTTCGGGGGTAATAATATTCGACGGATGATAATTTAATGCGCGGTTAATGCAGGCAATGCTTTTCACGTGTGCGAAAATGGTACCCACATCGTGCGAAACCAAAATAATGGCTTTGCTCTTATTCAGTTCACGTAGTTTTTCGTACAGTTCGCTTTCAAATTTATTATCGACATAAGTGCCGGGTTCGTCCAGTATAATCAGTTTTGGATCCGAAATAAGTGCCCTGCCCAAAAATACACGTTGCATTTGCCCGCCCGAAAGTTGGCCAATGGGTTTTCTCGCAAAATCAACCATCCCCAATTGGTCAAGTAAGTCGAATGCCTTTTCACGGTCGGCGTTGCGAGCTGTTTTTAGCCAATTACCTTTGCCTGCTAAGCCCGATAACACCACATCGATTACTTCGATGGGAAAACGGTGATCGAACTGGTTTACTTGTGGCAGGTAGCCAATGTTTGTTTTTTGCTTGTTCACTGCGTCCGAAAACACAATTTCGCCCGAGGTGGGAGTTATTAGTCCCAGTATAGCTTTTAAAAGCGTAGTTTTTCCACCTCCGTTGGGCCCAATTACTCCAATAAAATCGGTTTCACCAACAATCATGTTTGCTTTTTCGAGCGCAACATAATTATCGTACTTCACCGTGAGGTTTTTTATCTCGAGTATTGGTTTCATTATTTGGAGATCGATTTTTTCAATTTTTCGGTAAATGAATACATTTCTGACAACCAATTTCCCGATAAAGGGTCAACATTTACCAGCTCGGCACCAATTTCGCGGGCAACTGTTTCGGCCTTTTCGCTTTCGAATTGGGCTTGATAAAATATGGTGTTGATGTTGCGTTCGCGAGCAAGGTCAATCATTTGTTTTAAATGGGCAGGACTGGGTTCTTTGCCTTCAAACTCAATACTGTGTTGGTTTAAGTGATAGTCTTGTGCAAAATATCCCAACGATGGATGAAAAATCATAAAATCATGTTGTATCGAATCGCTTAACGTAGCCCTGATATAAAAATCGAGCGTATCAATGCGTCCAATAAAATTATCGAGGTTGGCTTTAAATTCTGCTTCTTTTTTTGGAAAACGAGTTTTGAGTTCATCAAAAATGGTTCGCGAAATGGTTTTTACATTTTCGGGCGAAGTCCAAATGTGCGGATCCGTTCCTTTACGTTGGCTGTTTTCTTCTTCGTGCTTATGCCCTTTCTCGTGGTCACTTACCAACAGGTCAATACCTTTACTGCACGAAATGAAATCGACATCGGGGGCATTCTCTGCAAATTTCTTCATCCACGATTTTTCGAAGCCCAAGTGACCAACATAAAAGAAAATGAACGAGTTATTCATATTCAGAAGCTGTTGATGTGTGGGCTCATAATTTTCGGGACTTGCTCCCGGAGGAAGTATTACGTTAACAGCGAAGTTTTTTCCGGCTATTTGTTCAACGAAATACTTTTGAGGCAAAATGGTTACCGTAACTGTATTTTTATTGGTTTGTCGGGGCTTGATATTGCAAGCCATAAATAGCAATGCAATTGTCACAAATAGTAGTGTTTTTTTCATTCTGTAAGCATTAATGTTTTGTTAAAAATAGATAACATTCGTTCCTTTTATTCTTGGTGTTATATAATAAACTGGTGTTTATTGCTGCTCGTAATGTGTATCTCAAACTTTATCTTATACTGATCCGTCAGTTGCCGAAAAAATGAATCATCGCCATTTTTTAATTGCCCCTACCTTCAGGTAGGGGATGATAAATGAGCTAAAATGCTAGGCTTTAGCCCAAAAAGATATTGGGCTAAAGCCCATTTTTATACTAAACTTTCACATTCCACTGGCTAAAGCCAGTGGCAATTCAATAGTAAACTGCATCCATTCATCCAATTATCCAACAATCCAGCTATCCGAAAATCCATCATCTTACTGCAAATTTAGTTTTTTATTGTTAAAATCGAAGGTGTTTTTCAAACCTTGTGAATTACCGCTTGCAGCGTGTCGGCTTTAATCTCGGTTTCGGCCCATTCGTCGTCGGGGTTCGAGTCGCTGGTTATGCCCACACCAATGTATAGCACCAACCTGTTGCTAAGTATTTGCATGCAGCGCAAGTTCACGTATAATTGCAATCGTTGGTCGAGGTTAATGGGGCCTAAAAAGCCCGAGTAATATTTTCGTTTGTGTTTTTCGAGCCGAAGAATAAAATCCATGGCTTCGCGTTTGGGCAAGCCACACACTGCCGAGGTAGGGTGCAATTCTTTAATCAGATCGCCCAAAATTGAATCCACTTTGTTATGTTTTATCGTAAAATTGGTGCGAAGGTGAACCAAGTTACCCGCCCTTTTGGTGTAAGGCCCTACAGCGTGGTATTTGTCAATCCCCAATTTGCGAAGCGCTTTGTCAATATAACAAGTTACCAGTTCTTGTTCTATCAACTCCTTTTTGCCCCAGTTATTAATGTTGAGGTTCTCGGCGTTATATTCGCGTGTACCGGCCAACGAAACCGTTTCTACATTGTTTTTATCCGAGCACAATAATGGTTCGGGAGTGGCGCCCATCCAAAGTTGCCCGTTCATATTAAAAAGGTAAATAAATGCGTTGGAATACGACGAAATTAGCAGCTGGAAAATATCGGTCAGTTTCGAACGGTAATTGCGCTCAATAACCTTGATGCGCGATATTACCGCTTTCTCGAATTGCTTTTGTTCAATGGCCTGTTTAATGGCATCAACTTGTACCGTAAACTCTTTTCGGCCTACCACGCCATTTTCAAAATCGGGCTCAAAACTCGTTATGGCGGGCAATTTCAATAATTCGTCAAAATCAACATAATTGGTGCTAATGTAATTGAGATCGGGTTCAATCAAATGGCTGTAATCTTGATCACCTTCAACAAATGGCGAAATCAAAAACCCCTGTTGCTCAAATAGCAAAGTGCTTATTTCCACCTTTTTAACCACCTGGCTTTTTTGTACCACAAGTCTTACGGCATCGGAATGCGGCAAGCGGTACGCGGCAAAAATCAGGTTCTGATTTATACAATGTTGAAGCGCTTGTAAAAAATTCATCCTTATTCCTGTTTTTTCTTCACTATGGCATTGGTAACACGCACAACCGAAATAAGTTTATCGCTTTCGTCTTTAATTTCAACGTCCCACACGTGCGTATTTTTTCCCTTATGCACAATATGTGCAGTGGCAATTACCCAGCCTGCGCGCACCGACGAGATGTGACTGGCCGAAACGCTCATCCCAAAAACGTTGTATTTTTGCAAATCGGTAATCAATACCGACGCCCCGCTGCCCACCGTTTCGGCCAAAGCCAGCGTAGCCCCACCATGTAGATAACCCATTGGCTGTAAGGTTTTTTCGTTCACCGGCATGCGCGCCGTGACCAATATTGGGCTTATCGCCGTAAACTCAATTCCCAAATGGCTAATGAGCGTGCCCTTGCAAAACTGATTGATTTCCTGAATATTCATCTTCATTATTTTAAATATTTGGGCGGCTGCTAAAGCACCGGGCTTTCCATTCTATCTTTTGCTCGTTCCTCACAAAAGGATGTCATTCCAATCCCTGCCGCACGCTTTTCCGATACCGCTTCAAAAATAGGAAAGCAAATCCAATTGACCGATATTTTGATAATTTTTCGATGTTTTATGCTTAGCCTCAATAATAAATTACCTAAATACTATTCGTTGCACTGGTGTTCCGAGTCTCTTGCATTTTGCCAGCATATTTATATTGCAGTAGTTCGTTATGTCTTTATATGTGCATGATATGTAGTACATTGAGAGCCAATTGAGCTTTTATTAAAAAAATGAGTATGAACGTTTTACATTTTATCTCAATACTAATATCTAGTAATCCATTATGTTAGGCATCAGTTATCAAGTGTGCTTATTTTTATCTTTGTACTAATGTCTAATAATCTATTAGTCCAGCAATCTTATTGAATCATTCTTTTAATATCGTCAATAATTTTCAGTGCCAATTCATCGGCTTCGGCTTTCGATTTGGCCTCGGCATAAATGCGGATAATGGCTTCGGTGTTCGATTTTCGCAAGTGTACCCAACTGTGGGCAAAGTCGATTTTCACCCCGTCGATGTCGTTTATTTGTTCGTGACTGTATTTTGCTTTCATTTTCGTTAAAATAGCATCCACATCAATTGCGGGGGTCAGCTCAATTTTGTTTTTCGACATAAAATAGTCGGGATAGGTTTTTCGCAGTTCGGAGCATTTCATTTTTTTCTCAGCCAAAAGGGTCAAGAATAGAGCAATGCCCACCATCGAGTCGCGCCCGTAGTGCGATGCCGGATAAATAACACCGCCATTGCCTTCGCCGCCAATAACGGCATTGGTGGCTTTCATCTTTTCTACCACGTTCACTTCGCCCACGGCTGCTGCGGTGTAAGTTTGCTTGTATTTTTCGGTCACGTCGCGCAAAGCCCTGGTCGACGAAAGATTTGAAACCGTGTTGCCCGGCGTTTTTGAAAGAACGTAATCGGCTACGGCCACTAGCGTATATTCTTCGTTAAACATACTGCCGTCTTCGTTCAAAATTACCAGTCGGTCAACATCGGGGTCAACCACAAAGCAAACATCTACTTTTTCGGCTTTAATTTTTTCGGCAACATCAATCAGGTTTTCGGATATGGGTTCGGGTGCATGCGCAAAATGGCCTGTTGGTTCGCAATTTATTTCCACAATTTGATGAACACCTAAAGCGCGCAACATTTGTGGAACAATAATACCGCCCACTGAGTTAACAGCATCCACAGCTACCTTAAAGTTGGCCGCTTTAATTTTTTCAACATCCACCAGTTTAAGTTTTAGCACTTCGGCAATATGAAATTGCGTGTAATCTTTGACAATAATTTGTCCCAGTTTTTCAACAGGTGCAAAAACAAAGCTTTCTTGTTCGGCAATTTTCAGTATTTCGGCCCCTTCGTTGGCGTTTAAAAACTCACCTTTTTCGTTAAGTAATTTAAGGGCGTTCCACTGTTTGGGGTTGTGGCTGGCGGTGAGTATTATTCCACCATCGGCATTTTCGGCGGGCACAGCTATTTCGGTAGTTGGCGTCGATGCCAAACCAATATTTACCACATTGCAGCCCATGGCCGTGAGCGAGGCAATAACCAGCGAACTTACCATTTCGCCCGAAATACGGGCGTCGCGCCCCACTACAATAATTGCATTGGTTTTGCCCGAACGTTGTTGAATAAAGGCCGCGTAGGCCGAACTGAATTTCACCACGTCGATGGGCGAGAGACCTTCGCCTGGTTTGCCGCCAATGGTGCCGCGTATTCCGGAGATTGATTTTATGAGTGTCATTTTATGTTGAGTTTTTTAATTTGAATTTCAAAATTAAGATAAAAAGCGTTTATACGAAGCTTTTTTTAGCGATAGGGCATTAAATGTTTTATGGTTTTTGATTATTAATGGATGCACATTCCCAATACTTATTACTCAATTCTCAAAGTCCGTCTGTGTAAGTGACCATAAAATCTTAAATTCAACCCTGCGAACTTCTAAGTGAAAAATATTTTAGTGGAGAATATGCGTTATAAAACATATTCTTACATGAATTTAACACATCTAAAGAACTCGATTAGATTTGATATTTAGCTAATTACAGTTTTGAGTTTGAGCAACTGCGATAAATGTTTTAAGAATGATTATAAATTATGGTTTTTGCAGCTAAAATCATTGTGTTAACCGTAGATAAGCCTTAATTTTGCGTTTCAATAAAAAATAATTGAAATTAAGGTCATAACAAACAATAAATTAGATTCTTATGAGCAAAGGAAGTTTTTTGAGCGCTTCTATCGGCCGTAAATTTTTGATGAGTATTACCGGTTTATTCCTGGTAACATTTATTATCGTGCACTTAACGTTAAACTTGTTTTTGATTTTTGACGACAGTGGCGATTTGTTCAATATTGCGGCCCATTTTATGGCGACAAATCCATTAATTAAATTGATGGAACCGGTTTTGGCTATTGGTTTTGGTGTCCACATTTTGTGGTCAATCATCATTACCCTTCAAAACATGAAAGCACGTCCGGTGGATTACAACAAAAGCAAACTGTCGGTTAACAGTACTTGGGCATCACGTAACATGTTCATTCTAGGTGCTTTGGTGTTTGTTTTCCTGGGCATTCACTTGTACAGTTTTTGGTGGAAAATGAAGTTTGCGGGCGACCCCTTACTCATGCACGTAACTGTATTGCAAGGTGGCGTACCCGTTGAAATGGAAAATGCTTACAATTTGGTTGCAACCATTTTTAAGAATAGTTTATTCTATTCGTTGGTGCACATTTTAGGCGGTATTTTGTTGGGATTGCACATTACACACGGTTTTTGGTCAGGTCTTCAGACCATTGGATTGAATAATCACGTTTGGCGTAAAAGGCTTTATGTATTGGCCAACATCATCGGATGGGTTTTTGCCATCGGATTCAGTGTAATTCCTTTATACTTCATGATTAAATTTTAATCGGAAAAAAGATTGCTATGAGTAAAATTGAAAGTAAAATACCTCAAGGACCACTGGCCGAAAAGTGGTCGAATCACAAAGCAACCATTAAGGTGGTTAGCCCTGCAAATAAACGTAAACTCGATGTTATTGTGGTGGGAACCGGTTTGGCCGGCGCTTCGGCTGCTGCGTCGCTTTCGGAACTGGGTTACAATGTAAAAGCATTTTGCTATCAGGACAGCCCTCGTCGTGCTCACTCCATTGCAGCACAGGGTGGTATCAATGCAGCTAAAAACTATCAAAACGATAACGACTCGGTTTTTCGCTTGTTTTACGATACTGTAAAAGGTGGCGACTACCGCTCACGCGAAGCCAACGTTTATCGCTTGGCCGAAGTGTCGCCTAATATTATTGACCAATGTGTTGCACAAGGCGTTCCCTTTGCTCGCGAATATGGTGGCACTCTTGCCAACCGTTCGTTTGGCGGGGTACTGGTAAGCCGTACTTTTTATGCACGCGGACAAACCGGCCAACAGTTGCTGTTGGGCGCTTACAGTGCGCTGAATCGTCAAATTGCAATAGGTGGTGTAAAAATGTACAACCGCCACGAAATGCTCGACGTGGTAATTCAAGACGGTAAAGCACGTGGAATTATTACCCGCGATATGGTTACCGGAGAAGTTGAACGCCATGGAGCGCATGCGGTTGTTGTGGCTACCGGTGGATATGGAAACGTGTTTTTCCTTTCGACCAACGCCATGGGCTGTAACGGCTCGGCTGTTTGGCAATGCTACAAAAAAGGAGCCTGGTTTGGTAATCCTTGTTTTGTGCAAATTCACCCAACTTGTATTCCTGTTCATGGCGACCAGCAATCGAAACTGACTTTGATGTCGGAATCGTTGCGTAACGATGGCCGTGTATGGGTTCCAAAGAAAAAAGAAGATGCCGTAAAGCTTCAAAAAGGCCAAATTAGCCCCAACGATATACCTGAAGAAGATCGTGATTTTTACCTCGAACGCCGTTACCCAAGCTATGGTAACTTGGTGCCCCGTGATGTGGCTTCGCGTGCTGCCAAAGAGCGTTGCGATGCCGGATTTGGTGTAAATGGTACCGGTTTAGCCGTTTACCTCGATTTTAGTTATTCGATTGAACGATTGGGTAAAAACGTGATAGAAGCTCGTTATGGAAACCTTTTCCAGATGTACGAGAAAATTACCGACGTTGATCCTTATAAAGAACCCATGCAGATTTATCCTGCTATTCACTATTCAATGGGTGGGCTTTGGGTCGATTATAACCTGATGACTAATATTCCTGGGTTATACGCTATTGGCGAGGCTAACTTTAGCGACCACGGTGCTAACCGCCTTGGTGCTTCGGCATTAATGCAAGGTTTGGCCGATGGATATTTCGTATTGCCATACACTATTGGTGATTATTTGGCCGACGAAATTATGACTCCGAAAATTGATACCAATGCTCCCGAGTTTGCCGAAACCGAAAAAGCAGTTGTTGGCCGTCTCGAGAAATTGTTCAACGTGAAAGGTACTGAACCGGTTGATTTTTTCCACAAAAAACTAGGTCACATTATGTGGAACTACGTGGGCATGAGCCGTAACGAAGCTGGTTTGAAAAAAGCCATCGACGAGATGAAAGTGCTCGATAAAGAATTCTGGGCCAATGTACGTGTACCAGGCGAAATGAACAACCTTAATCCCGAACTCGAAAAAGCAGGTCGTGTGGCCGATGCCATCGAGATGGGTATATTGATGGCGCAAGATGCACTCGACCGTAACGAATCGTGCGGAGGACACTTTCGCGAAGAATCGGTTACTGAAGAAGGTGAAGCAAAACGCAACGACGATAAATTCACCTATGTTTCGTGCTGGGAATACAAGGGCGAAAGCAAAGATCCTATTCTTTTAAAAGAAGATTTGGTGTTTGAGAACATTAAATTATCGCAACGTTCATATAAATAGAGTATTGAGATTTTGAGTAATGAGTAGTGAAAAATAGTACAGATGTTTTTGGTTAGTGCAAATACCTAATAAAATGCATCAATTTAAAGAATTAAAAGTTTGGCAAAAAGGAAAGAATTTGGTTAAAGATATTTATCTGGCAACTAAAGATTTTCCAAAGGATGAAATTTATGGTATTACTTCACAAATAAGAAGAAGTGCTGTATCGATTCCTGCAAATATTGCTGAGGGTTGTGGACGCAACACTAACTCCGATTTGAGTAGATTCTTAGATATTGCTAATGGTAGTGCATTTGAATTAGAAACCTTACTAATTTTAAGTGGTGATTTGGGTTTTATTTCAGATGTTGAGTTGATAGAACTTGACTCTAAATTACAAGAGATTCAAAAAATGATCTATAATTTTAAACAATCACTTCAGAAATCTCAGTACTAACATACTCAATACTCATATACTCAATACTATTATCTAAAAATCTAAAAAAATGGCAGATATAACATTAAATAAAATATACATAAAAGTTTGGAGGCAAAACAGTGCCAAAGAAAAAGGCCACTTCGAAACTTATGAGATTGAAAATATCTCGCAGGGAAGTTCATTTCTTGAAATGCTCGATATCCTGAATGATAAGCTCATTCGCGAGGATAAAGATCCGATTGCTTTCGATCACGATTGCCGCGAAGGAATTTGTGGAACGTGCAGTTTGTACATTAACGGAAGGGCGCATGGTCCCGATCGCGATATTACAACTTGCCAGTTGCACATGCGCAGATTTAGCGAGGGCGAAACCATTACCATTGAGCCTTGGCGTGCCGGTGCTTTTCCGGTAATCAAAGACTTGGTGGTTGACCGTACTGCTTTTGAGAAAATTCAGCAAGCCGGTGGTTTTGTTTCGGTTAATACCGGTGGAATCCCCGATGGTAATGCCATCCCCATTGGCTACGACGATGCTGAAGAGGCCATGGATGCCGCATCGTGCATTGGTTGTGGTGCTTGTGTAGCTACTTGTAAAAATTCGTCGGCCATGTTGTTTGTTGCTGCTAAGGTTTCGCAATTGGCAAAATTACCACAAGGAAAAGTGGAAGCCAAGCGCCGTGCCCGTAACATGGTGGCTAAAATGGACGAACTGGGTTTTGGTGGTTGCACCAACACTGGTGCTTGTGAACTTGAATGTCCAAAAGGAATCAGTATTATGCACATTGCCCGTTTAAACAGGGAATACCTGATGGCTAAAGTTGCCGAGTAAGCATAAGTTGAGTAATTCATCATATCGAAACCGCTTTTTCTTTTTATAGAGAAGGCGGTTTTCTTTTACGAAAAAATGTCGCTCAAAACGGCTAACGAATTAATATTACCCATTCCGTCGATGTGTATCCCGTAATAATCGACAATAATCTCGAGCATGCGGGTACGTTGTTTTCCGGTAATTGGGTATAGGAAAAAATTATCGGCTTCGAGGTGAATTAGATCGGCCATTTTTTGTGACTCTTCGAGATCGGGAGTTTGTGGGTAATTGGGGCGTTGAGGAACAAAACTACCGGTTTTCATATCGAACCAGCAATTAATACTGCTATAGTTTGTTTGAAGTTTGAAGCCCAGGTATCCGAGTAAGTTAATGAGGAACCAAAGATGAAAGTTTGATGCCCCTTTTTCGAGGGTGTCGAAATATTGAACCGAGTCAAAAATGAAATCGAAGAGCTGTTGGTCTTGTTCTTCGCTCCTAATCACTTTGTAAAGTATTTCGCTAATGAACATCGAAATGGTGCTTTTGGAAACGTCGAAAGGAATAGAATTAAATACATAGGTCAGTCTGAACTCTTTAAGCCGCTGAATTTCACGCCCCGGCTTGTGGTAGGCATCAATTTCTAAAAGGAAGAGGGGCTGTAATATGCCATTTTTTTGTTTCGATTTACTCGATCTTATCCCATTAATTACGTACGCTTGCCTCCCAAAATTGTTGGTGTACAAAGTAACAATTACGCTGGTCTCTGAATATTTAATTTGGTGTAATACAACGGCTTTCGATTTGTGTATCATCGGATAAACACAATTTTAGTAACTGTTGATTCTTTTCCGTCTTCCGAAGCGCACAGCGCCAGGTAAACCCCAGTGTGTACCCTATTGCCGGCAAGATCCTTGCCTTCCCAAACTGCCCGTCCGCCATTCGAGGTGGTTTCGTATACCAAACGACCACTAATTGTTGTGATTTTTACGTTGGTATTTTCCATCATACCGGTAATATAAATGGGGCCATCGTAATTGCTGCGCACGGGGTTAGGGTAGGCATATACTTCGGTAAAACGTTCGTAAGGTTTTTTGGAGTCGGTTAGTAACGAAACTAAACCTAAATCGGTGCCCACGTACAAAACGCCATTGTCGCCATCGTATTCGAGGCTAATAATCACGTCCGAAATCAAGTTTGAGTTTTCGGTTGTATAGTTTGCTATTTCTTTCTTTCCATCTTCCGAAATAAGGAACAAACCTGAATTCCGGGTGCCGCACCATTTCATGTTACCTCCATCGACAGCAATTGCTGTTACTGTCTGTTCAAATAAAAGGGGGTGATAAATACCATCATTTTTTTCAACTCCTGGTTGATAGGCATAGTATGGATCGGTAGTAAATACTTTTTCGGTGTCGTTATAAACGGCAATACCTTTCGACGTGGCAACCCAAATGTGCCCATCCTTGTCTTCAACTATATCGTAAACGTCGTTCATTTTTGGAAAAAGCTCTTCAATACCATTCGAAAAATAGCTGAATACACTAAGTTGTTTTTTCTGGGTACCGTCAGTTTTCATAACGTATAAGCCCGATGTTACGTCGCGGGGAACCATCATCCATACCTGATCCTTCGAGGTAACGATTAATTTACCAATTTTATAGTTATACGATAATTCGGGCAAGTTGAAACTTTTCCAGTCGTTTTTGGTCGATGTTCCCGAAATAGTGGGTTTTTTCATGTGAAGGACATTTTCTACCTCGCTGTTGGTAACCCATAGGTTGCCGTTTTTAGTATCGAATGCCATTCCTCCAATCCGGTTATAATAGCCTGCTTGAATGCTGGTTAATGTTGAATTGCTTTCGTTGTAAGTTTGAATGTATTTTCCGTTATCGAACTCGAGTATTCCTCCACCCCATGTTGCTGCTAAAATTTTATTGGGGTTCCCGGGGTAGGGTACAATTTCGATAACGTCCGAAATGCCTTTCAATTCAGAATGGGTTCTTTGATCAAAATATTCCCATTTGTTATCACTGTATTTTTGAATAATAGCGGGTTTGAATATGTTGTTCCACGTTTGAGTGCGGCCTCCACTGGCTACCCATAATACATTATTCATGTAGGACAACGAAAAGGCTCCGTTATCGACAGGGCCTTCGGGGGTAATGCGATCGAAAGTGTTGTTTTTTACACGTATGGCGCCGTAATTATAATCGGCAATCCAAATAGTTCCTTCGTCATCAATAATTGCCGATTTGGGATAAATTTCGAGGTTTTCCTGCTCAAAAGGGTAGCTCGTAATTTCGACAACCGGACCTACGTCTTTTTGATCGACATACACAGTTTTTTGGCTATTTTGATTAATCCCGCTCAATACAATATAGTCGCCTTCAATATTGAAATTCTCAATTACAGGAATATTTTCATAAGCTTTGTACCAGAGATTTTCGGCGTGTTGACTAACGACGTGGTCGCCATGCCACTGTTCGCTTTTGTGGACAGCCCATATTCTGTTGGCACCATATTTCACCATATTGTAATTGTCTGTACCCACAAATTTATTGTCGACGTATTTCCAGTTGGAATAATCGAGTAAATTTGTGGTGTTTAGCGGGGCATATTTTATGCCCTTGGGTGTCCCAGCATAAATATTTTGATCGTCGACGGCAACATCAAAAACTTGCAGGTATTCGCCATTATCGCCAATAATGAAAGAGTCTTTGATTTCGAGTTTTCGCAAATCAATAACAACAATTCCAAAACCACAGGCCAAGTAACAAAGTTCTTCGTGACAGGTTGCGCTGTAAATTAGCTTGTCGCCCACTATGTTTTTTCGTTGTATGTCGGCTAGTTGATATGGTTTTTCATTGTCTAATACTATATCGACCATTGAGTTTTTATAGATAACAATAAGGCTTTTAGTAGTATGACTGTATTCAATACTTTGTATATCGGATCCCGAAAGTCCGTCGATTTTACTAAGTGATTCAACACGACTATCTTTCAGTTTATAGAAATAAATTCCACCTTCGGATAGAAAATATATTTTACCATTGCCTTTAACTACTTCAAAAGTTTTAATGTTTGATAAGTGATAGTTCCATACACGCTTTGAACTTTGTGCTGTTGAAAAACAGGTGAGTATTAGTAGCAAAAAAAGAAGGTAGATAGCTTTCATCTTAAATATTTTATAATTCAATGGTCTTTAAATAATCAATGAGCTTAGATACAGCCAAGCCCCGGTGGCTCATTTTACTTTTCTCGTTTAAATTCATTTGTGCAAACGATGTGTCATAGCCATCGGGTTGAAAAATAGGATCGTACCCAAATCCCTTTTCGCCATGCCTTTCGGTTAAAATGTTTCCGTTTACTATTCCTTCAAATAGGGTTTCATGGCCGTCAATTATTAACGAAATTACAGTTTTAAAACGAGCTTTTCGATTTTTTATTTTATCGAGTTGAACAAGAAGTTTATTCATGTTGTCGTTGGAGTTTTTTTGTTCACCGGCATAGCGGGCCGAATAAACTCCAGGTTTCATGTCAAGTGCTTCAACTTCGAGTCCTGTGTCGTCGGCAAAACAATTATAACCAAATTTTTCGAACACATAACGCGATTTTTGTGAGGCATTTTCTTCGAGGGTTTCGGCTGTTTCGGGGATTTCGTCGTTGCAGCCAATTTCTGAGAGGCTTAAAATCTCGAAATGTTCGCCTAAAATGTTGCGCACTTCGCTTATTTTGTGTTGGTTGTTTGTTGCAAATACCAGTTTCATTGTTTTTATTCGTTGCAGGCTTCGATCAGCCTTTGTTGGTTAATAATTTTTACTTGTTTGTATCTGATATCAATAATTTCGTCTTCTTGCAAATGTAAGAAAGCTCTGCCAACCGAGGGACGAGCTACTCCAAAAAGTTCGGCAAGTTCCGATTGTGTGTGTTTTAATTTAAAGTTGTTGTTGTTTCCTGCTTCTGCAATTAGATAGTTGGCCAATTTGATCCTCAGGTTTTTAAATGAATGAAAACGAAGTTTCTCGCTTATGAATTGGGCTTTTGATGAAACAAATCCTAAAAAGTTTTGCAATACTTTATCGCTTAAACGGAAAAGTTTTAGAAGTTCATTTTTTTGAATGACCAAAAAACAAACATCGGTCGAAGTCACAATATTAACTGGGAAAATGGCTTTTTCTCCAAAAATAAAAGCCGATGCCAGTAGGCTGGGGGCGCTCATGTCTTCAATTTTTAAGCTTTTACCGTTAAGATTTAGCATTTCGCCTTTCACGGTTCCTTTGATTAAAATAAGCAAACGGTCACAAACCTCTCCATGGCTTACAATTAAGGCATTTTTCGAATAACTTTTACGTTGAAAAACAATGGCCGAAAGCAACTTTTCAATTTCAGGCTCGCTAAGTCCTGCAAAAAGTGGTATCGATGTAAGTTTAACTTCCATTCATTTTTTTCCCAAATGTAACAATTGTGACAAGTTTACGGAAAGCCTTGGGGTAGATTTGTTCCAGAAAATAAAATTGATGTCATGATAAGGGAGATTGTTAAGATTGATGAAGTGTTGTGTAATGGCTGCGGTTTGTGTATTCCAAACTGTCACGAAGGTGCCTTACAGATTATCGACGGGAAAGCTCGTTTAGTGAACGATTTATTGTGCGATGGTTTGGGCGCATGTATTGGGTATTGCCCCGAGGGCGCTATTACCATTGAAAAACGTGAGGCCCAACCTTACAACGAAACCGAAGTAATGATTGATATGGTCACAAAAGGCGAAAATACCGTTGTAGCGCACCTAAAACACTTGCACCAACACAACGAAACCGCTTTTGTTAGCGAAGGTTTTGCTTATTTAAAAGCCAATCGGAAAAACTTGTCATTTAATGTTGACGATGTGATTGATGCGGTTTTGAACAACAAACCCGAAACAGCTGAAGGCTGTGCCACTGGAGGATGCGCGGGTTCAAAGCCTGTCGCTTTCGATGCTGCCGGGCTGAGTATGGTTGGGAGTTTAAAAACACAGCCTTCGCAATTGACGCATTGGCCGGTACAATTGCACCTCATTAACCCCATGGCTTCGTATTTCAAAAAAAGCGATCTGTTGGTGGCAGCTGATTGTGTTGCGTTTTCGATGGGTAATTTCCACAGCGAATATTTAAAAGGAAAAAGCTTGGTAATTGCCTGCCCAAAACTTGACTCCGGAGCCGAAAGCTATATCAACAAATTGGCCATGCTCATTGACGAAGCCATGGTGAATACCATTACCGTGATGATGATGGAAGTGCCTTGCTGTGGCGGATTGTTGCGCCTAGTAAACGAAGCTAAACTGATGAGTCGTCGGAATGTGCCGGTAAAAGTTTTGGTGGTGAGCATTAAAGGTGAAGTGCTGAGCGAAGAGTGGGTGTAGTTGTATAATGCTTTTTAAATTATTAGTTTGTTGTATTTTTGTTTGTACCTAATCAACAGCGCATTATAATTTACTTGTGCTGATTGTTATGCTGTTTATATTTAGTGTGTTGTGTTTTATTTTGATTCAAATATCTAAGCCCGAAAACTATCGGGACTAACGATCTATTGAAAATAGTACATTATTTGTATTTTTGCGCCATGCAAATTGGTAATATCGAATTGGGTAAACTTCCGCTCTTCCTGGCTCCCATGGAAGATGTGACATATAAATCGTTCAGGTACATGTGCAAAAAGTATGGTGCCGACGTGATGTACACCGAGTTTATATCGAGTGAGGCATTAATCCGCGATGTGAAAAAAACAATGCTGAAAATGACTCTTTTCGATTTTGATCGCCCTGTGGCCATCCAAATTTTTGGTCACAACATCGATTCGATGGTTGAGGCCGCGAAGGTGGCCGAATCGTTCAATCCCGATTTTATCGATATTAATTACGGCTGCCCCATGAAACGGATTGTGAAAAAAGGTGCAGGTGCCGGCATGTTGCTCGATGTGCCCAAAATGATTGAAATGACTCGCCAGATTGTGAATGCGGTAAAATTACCTGTTACAGCCAAAACCCGTCTGGGGTGGGATGAACATTCGAAACAGATTGTTGATGTGGCTGAACGTTTGCAGGATACCGGCATTAAGGCGCTGGCCATACATGGCCGTACCCGCAGCCAACTTTATACTGGCGAGGCCGATTGGTCGCTTATTGGCGAGGTGAAAAACAATCAGCGCATGCACATTCCAATTATAGGTAACGGCGATATTACCGGCCCATTGAAAGCCGAAAAACTGCTAAACCAAACGGGTGTCGATGCCTTGATGATTGGCCGTGGTGCCATTGGCCGCCCTTGGATTTTCAGAGAAGTGAAACATTATTTCGAAACGGGTGAAATTTTGCCGCCTCCTACTGTTCCCGAAGTGGTGCAAAACGTGAAAGACCAGCTCGAAATTTCGGCCACTTGGAAAGACGATGTGCGACGGGCTATTTTCGAAATGCGCCGACATTTTGCCCGATATTTCCCGGCATTGCCCAATTTTCGCGAAATTCGTATTGAACTGCTCCGCTCCGAAGAACTCGATGATGTTATGCGTATTCTCGACCTTATTGCCGACCGTTACCACGATCAGAGGGTCGATTATAAAGACATTAGCCTCAAGTGAAGCCGTGTTCAATTTTTAGTGTAACTATTCAGTTGCATTATAATATTATAGAATTTTTGTTCAAAGTAGGATGAATTGCCCGTCCCGCTATCGGGGAGAAACCCCGAGAATAATTTTTTAGTTGAGTTTCGTAACCATTCAGTCGCACTAAAAAAGGGTAGAATTTCAGTTCAAAACAGGATGAATTGCCCGTCCCGATGTACATCGGGATTAACCCTGGGGATAATTGATAACTATAAAACCAATACCGATAGACCAATAAAGGAG
>DATERL010000123.1:0-2487 GCA_035271585.1 Prolixibacteraceae bacterium | reverse complement strand
CTTGCGTTTCTACAATAACTAAATAATGTATATTTGCCATGGTAAAATACATCATTATAAGAACAAACCTTTACTTTCAGTTAATGATTGACAAAATATTACATTTTTCTAAAAAAAAAGCTAGATTTTAATATCTAGGTTTCATAAAAAACCTTTTAAAAATTCAATACTATGAAAAAAACTTTATCATTTTATGCCCTACTGCTTATATCCCTTTTATTAATAAGCACAGCTGCAAAAGCAGAACTACCTCCGCTAACCGCATTTGGCACTATCTCTCCGTTGCCAGCAACAGTTTCTTATGCCCAAGAAATTCATTACATCGATATTGATGGTGATGAAGAAGCTGACCTTTGTTTATATTTTTCAGGTGTAAATTCACTATCTGGAGAAATAGGCATCTATATGTACAACAGTGGTTCTGTTTATGTTGAACAGGAGCTAATTCCAATAACCAATCCAGAAAACGGTGACGTTCCACTAGGTTCCCCAGCCCCATATCGTTATTACACCACATTTTTGAACAAAGGCACTTTAATACCTACCGACTTACCATCGGGTACAGTTGGTCATTATGTGGGGACAGTATCAGATAATCGTAACCCTGAATATGATAGTCCTTTAACATCTTCATCGAAAGATGGTTTAAGCAGTGGTTATGTAGGTGTATATTTCTCGGGGGCTTCGGGTTTTATGTTTGGATGGTTAAATGTTCAAATCCACAATGGAGGCAGTTCAGCAACCATTAACTCGACAGGCCTTGGCACCGGCCCTGGTATTCCTGTCGTTGCAGGCCTTGGTGATCCATTTGCCGTGCCATTCCCCCTTATTGCAAGCATTTTGGGTTTTGGCTTAATTGGTGGCGGCGTGTGGTTGCGCAAAAGAAAAAAACAATAATTCATTTTAATATATTTAAAAAAAGCTTTCGGCACATATCCGGAGGCTTTTTTTTGCTTAAAAAATAGCCCTGCATCTAAGACACAGGGCTACTTTTGATTTTATTATTTACTATTAGCTAGCTTATTAAAAAGTAATAAGTAAATAACAAAAAATCACTTATTATAATCTGTCGATTATTAAAAAATGTATATTTGCAAAAAATAAAACACACCATTTTTGGAACAAACATGTACTTTTAGTTAATAAATACTAAGATGTTACGAACTTGTTGGAAAAACAACTAAAATTCAATGTAAAGGGTTCAAAAAAAACCATTAAAAAAAAACCATTATTATGAAAAAACATTTATCAATTTATGTCCTACTGCTTATTTCCCTTTTATTAATGGGCACTGTAGTGAAAGCTGAACTTCCGCCATTGGCGACACCTATCATCTCCACGTTGCCGGCTACAGTTTCTAGTGAAGTTCAAGAACATTTCATCGATATTGATGGCGATGGCGTAGTTGACCTTAGTTTTTATTTTTCAGGTTTAGTTTCAAATGGACAGATAGGCATCGATATGTACAACTCTGGAAAAGTGTATGTTGAGCAGGAGTATCCATTAAATAGCCCAGATACAGAGAACGTGCCTTTAGGTATCTCAAACCCATTTTACACCTCGTTTCTCAACAAAGGAACTTTAATCCCTACCGACATCCCAAGTGGCACATTTGAAAGTACTTGGGGGGTAATATCAAACAATTTGCCCTTTCATTCACCTAGTCCTTTAACATCTTCATCGAAAGATGGTTTAAGCAGTGGTTATGTAGGCGTATATTTTTCGGGGGCTTCGGGTAATATGTATGGATGGTTAAATGTTCAAATCCACAACGGAGGTAGCTCTGCAACTATTCTCTCGGCAGGTAAGGGCACCGGTTCTGGCGCTCCTGTTGTTGCAGGCCTTGGTGATCCATTTGCCGTGCCATTCCCCCTTATTGCAAGCATATTGGGTTTTGGCCTAATTGGTGGCGGTGTGTGGTTACGCAGAAGAAAAAAATAATAGTTCAAAATATTTCATAAAAGCTTTCGGCAAACATCCTGAAGCTTTTTTGCTTAAAAAAACAGCCCTGTTCCAGAAAGATACAGGGCTGTTTTTAATTTTATATTGAATTATGATTTGAACTATACTAATTCAACAATTAAGCTTTCGTCGGTTTTGTCCACTTTTGCTAAATTATTTTTAGTTAAACCCTTAAGCGCTTTATCCCATTTCTTATTGCTTAAACCAGCTTGTTCTTTAAGCATTTCAAGCTCGATGGGCGAATTGGCTTTCAAGAGGTTCAATACTTCTTTTTCTTCTTCGCTAAGCTCAAGCGCTTTTTTCTCGGGCTTCATTTGTGGGAAGAAAAGCACATCCTGAATTGAGGCCTGATTGGTCATAAGCATTACCAAGCGGTCGATACCAATTCCCATTCCCGAAGTTGGAGGCATACCGTATTCCAAGGCGCGCACAAAATCCATATCAATAAACATGGCTTCGTCGTCGCCTTTTTCCGAAAGTTTTAATTGTTCCTGAAAGCGATCTAGCTGATCAATCGGATCGTTC